>JAVBQU010000204.1:0-13884 GCA_031548675.1 Bacteroidales bacterium | reverse complement strand
TACGCACACTCTCGAAAAAATCGTAAACCTGTTGCAAGCAAAATTCAATGTACGCTATAATACCGGTTTAAAACTAATTACCATCCGGCATCATAACCCCGAAACCATCGATAAAATGCTGCATAACAAAACGGTTCTTTTAGAACTGAAAAGCCGCTATACAGCTCAGTTTATCGTAAGGTCGTAATAAATATCACAATATACTATGAAACTTTTGATGATACTTTCCCGTGTTCCTTATCCGCTTGAAAAAGGGGATAAACTACGCGCATATCATCAACTGCGCTGCCTTTCACAAAAACATGAAGTTCACCTTTTCTGTCTCAACGATACCAGTTTACATCCTGATGCGATAAGTATCCTTTCTCAATTTTGTAAAAGCATCCGTATTGAAAAGATAAACAAATTGCAGATTGCATGGAATGCTTTCAAATCGATTTTTAATGGAAAACCATTTCAAGTCAGCTATTTTCATAATTGCAAAGCCCAAAAGAAGCTTAATAAATATATTCAGGAAATCAAGCCCGAACACATTTACTGTCAGCTTATACGAACAGCCGAATATGTTAAAGAGCAGAATCTATCTAAAACCATAGATTTTCAAGATACCTTTTCGGTTAGCTATCAGCTCCGCTCCGAGAAATCACGAGGGTTCAAAAAGCTTTTTTTGAGTTGGGAAGCCCGACGGGTAAAAAAATATGAATCCGAAATTTATAGGAGCTTCGACCAGCATACATTGATATCGGAAAATGACCGAGAGCTTTTTCCCCATCCCGAAAGAAGGAATATCAAAATTATTAAGAACGGTGTTGATTTCGATTTCTTCAAACCCCAAATGTTAGAAAAGAAATACGATTTGGTATTCATCGGAAATATGTCGTATCTCCCTAACATTGATGCTGCCGTATTTTTATGCAAAAGCATAGTCCCTATTGTATTGCGAAAACAAAAAATAAAAGTGCTGATTGCCGGTGCAAATCCCCATCCTCAAGTGCAAGCCCTTGCCAACGAATGGGTAGATGTTTGCGGTTGGGTGGAAGATATTCGGAAATGTTATGCTGTTTCCCAAATTTTTGTTGCTCCCATGCGGATAGGAACCGGCTTGCAAAACAAATTGTTGGAAGCTATGGCTATGCAGCTACCCTGCATCACTTCGCCTTTAGCCAATCTGGCATTAGAAGCTGAACACCACAAAGAAATTCTGATTGCCGAAACCAAAGAAGAATTTGCAAACGCTATTTTGGAATTGCTAAACAATCCGCAAATACATCATGATATAGCCCAAACGGGCTACAGATACATACAGCAAAATTTCAGTTGGGAACGCGAAACCGAGAAAATATTTACCCGCAACCAATAGTATATAATGTGCAATCCGTTGTTGGAGACAAAACAACTGAGCTAATACTCAGCAAATTCATTACTCACAAATAATCTAATCAAAAATTGTAATTTATAATGGAACTCAAACTCAGCAGACCTCTTATTATTTTGGATTTGGAAACTACAGGACTTAATGTAGGACACGACCGTATTGTTGAAATCTGTTTATGCAAAGTGCATCCCGATAACACCTCCGAAGTCAGAACCTATTTGATAAATCCTGAAATGCCGATTCCGATTCATGTATCGTTGGTGCATCATATTTACGACAAAGATGTGGCTGATAAGCCTACCTTTAAGGAACTTGCTCATGAATTGAACCAATTTATCGGCAATGCAGACTTGGGAGGCTATAATTCCAATAAGTTTGATTTTCCACTTTTGGTTGAAGAATTTTTGCGTGCAGGCATTGATTTTGAAATCAAAAACCGCCGCTTGGTCGATGTACAAAATATTTTTCACAAAATGGAACCTCGTACTTTAAAAGCCGCTTACAAATTCTATTGCGGAAAAGATTTAACAGATGCCCACACTGCCGAAGCCGATACTTTGGCAACCTATGAAGTATTGAAAGCCCAGCTAACTCGTTACGAAAATGTAGAATATGAAGATTCCAAAGGCAAAAAATCCGTTCCTGTTCAGAATGACATGAATGCGTTGCACGAATTTACAGCCCCTTTTACTTGGGTAGATTTGGCAGGGCATATCAGCAGAGACGAACAGGGAAGAGAAATATTTAACTTCGGAAAACACAAAGGCAAGCTTGTGGAAGAAATTTTTCAGGCAGAACCCAATTATTACGCCTGGATGATGAATGCCGATTTTCCTTTATATACAAAGAAAATATTAACAGCCATTAAGCTGCGAGGATTCAACAAATAAACTTTTATAAATACTCAAATATCCCAAAATATGGAAACAACCTTAAGAATAGGACAATACAACGAACTCCGCATGGTTAAAAACGTAGATTTCGGCGTTTATCTGGATGGAGGCGAATCCGGCGAAATCCTGCTGCCCAATGCATACGTTCCCGACCCATGCCGAGTAGGTGATATGGTTAAGGTGTTTATTTACAAAGATTCGGAAGACCGTTTGATAGCCACCACCCAAACGCCCTATGCCAAAGTGGGTGATTTCGCCTGTTTAGAAGTAGTTTCGCTCAATCATGTCGGGGCGTTTTTGAATTGGGGATTACTAAAAGATTTGTTTGTACCTTTCCGCGAGCAGAAAGCCCAGATGCAGGTAGGTCAAAAATATGTGGTTTATGTTTATCTTGATGAGCAAACCGACCGTATTGTGGCATCTGCTAAAATTGAGAAATTTATTGATAAATCTATGCCGCCTTATGACAATGGAGAAAAAGTGAAAGTTTTAATTTGCCAGCCAACAGATTTAGGCTTTAAAGCTATTATTGACAACCGTTATATGGGAATGCTGTATAAAAATGAATTACATCAAGAACTATCTATAGGTATGCAGTTGGATGCTTACATTAAAACTGTTCGGGATGATGATAAAATAGACCTTTTGCTTTACAAAGGCGGACAACATAATTATAAAGACGGAAGCACAGCCCAATTGATTTTAGAGAAACTAGACCAAGCCGGAGGTTTTTTGGAAGTTACCGATAAAAGCCCTGCCGAAGTAATTTATAAACTATTCGGTATCAGCAAAAAATCTTATAAAATGGGTGTGGGTGAATTGTATAAAAAGCGGATTATTGCTTTGGAAGAAAATGGAATAAGGAAGATTGAACTATAAATGATGAAAATTTTATACATAGAGAGTATAAAAATATGAAACACAATATTCAGTTTTTTGAAGAAAAAAAGTTCGTACTGTATGGAACAACGAACAAGAAAAATGGTATTTTTCCATTGTTGACGTAGTTAGCATACTAACAGAAAGTGTTGATGGTCGAAAATATTGGAATAAATTGAAACAACGACTAAAAGAGGAAGGAAATGAAACGGTGACAAATTGTCACCAGTTGAAAATGCAAGCTGCTGATGGGAAAATGAGAGTCACTGATATTGCTGATACAGAACAGCTTTTTCGGCTGATTCAATCAATTCCATCGCCTAAAGCAAAGGCTATAAAAACTCAATGGTTCTCTGTGAAATAAAAAAGTTACACAGAATTTCAAAGAGAAATCATAGAGGAACACAGAGAAAAATGTTACAACCTTTTAAACCTTTAAACTTTAAAACCTTATAAACCCAGAAATGGATCGTATAACCCTTTTTGTTGATTTACTTTTACCTTTACATCTCAAGGGATATTACACCTATCGTGTACCTTACGAGTGGAATGACGATATAAAAGTAGGACAAAGGGTGGCGGTGCAGTTTGGAGATAAAAAGATTTACACCGCTTTGGTTCGCCACATACATCAAATGCCGCCTCAAGGATATACTGTTAAATACATCTTACAGATTATAGATAATGAACCTATTGTAAACGAAATACAATTTACCTTTTGGGAATGGATTGCCAATTATTATTTATGCTATCCGGGCAATGTAATGGCGGTGGCTTTGCCTTCTGCATTCCGTTTGGCAAGCGAAAGCAAGGTTTTGATACATCCCGATTACGAAGGCGATTTTACCAATCTTACACCCAATGAATTTCGGATAGTAGAAATCCTTTCCAAACAAAATGTTCTGACTTTAGACGAAGTAACTTCTATAACAGGGTTAAAGAATATTTTCTCGCTTATCAAAACCATGATAGAGAAAAAGCTGATTCTTTTAGAAGAAGAATTGATAGAGCGTTATAAAGAGAAAAAAGAAACCTATATTAAACTCGCTGAAACTTATACAGAAAACGAAACTGCTTTTAAAGAACTATTCAATAGCTTAGAAAAAAAGTCTTTCAAACAAATGCAGGTTTTGTTGCGGTTCATCCAGCTTACCACGCATAAACCAGTTAAGGAAATACTTAAAAATGAATTGACAAAGATTGAAGATATTTCAATCTCATCCATTCAAACTTTGGTAAAAAACGGTGTATTCGAAGTCTTCGAGAAAACCGAAAGCCGCCTGCTTTCTTATGAATCGCAAAACGAGGTTTCTTCTATTACTTTATCCGAAAAACAGCAAACCGCTTTTGAGCAAATTCAGGAACAATTTACTAAAAATCAAACGGTTTTACTACGCGGTGTAACCTCAAGCGGAAAAACAGAAATTTATATCAAACTGATTGATCAATGTATTTCACAAGGTAAGCAGGTTTTATTTTTACTGCCCGAAATCGCCCTTACCTCACAAATTATAAACCGTTTACGGAAATATTTCGGAGATAAAGTAGGTGTCTATCATTCGCGATATAACGACCATGAACGTTTTGAAATTTGGAATAAAGTATTAGAAGCCGGAGATTTATCTACATCCAAGTACCAAATTATACTAAGTGCCCGTTCCGGTATTTTTCTGCCTTTCCATAATTTAGGCTTAATTATTGTGGATGAAGAACATGATAGCTCCTATAAACAATACGACCCAGCACCACGCTACAGTGCCCGCGATGCAGCTATTTTTCTGGCACATCTACACAACGCCCAAACACTCTTGGGTTCAGCTACGCCTTCGCTGGAAAGCTATTATAATGCTGTTTCTGGAAAATACGGTTTGGTTGAATTGTTGAACCGTTACGGCGATGTGCAAATGCCCGAGATATGGGTTGCCGACCTTAAGGAAGAAACCCGTAAAAAAACGATGAAATCGCATTTCTCGTCCATGCTGATGAATCACATAGAAGAAGCTTTAGCAAATAAAGAACAAGTGATTCTGTTTCAAAACCGGAGAGGTTTTTCTTTGCGTTTGGAATGCGACGGCTGTTCGTGGATTCCGCAATGTAAACATTGCGATGTTTCATTGATTTACCATAAAGGAATAAATGTATTGCGTTGTCATTATTGCGGCTATACTACAAAAATTCCCGAAAAATGTCCCGCATGTCAAAGTACGGTTATTAAAATGCAAGGTTTTGGAACCGAAAAAATAGAAGAAGAATTGGCTATTTTTTTTCCGCAAGCCCGCATTACCCGCATGGATATGGACACCACAAAAGCAAAGAATGCTTATCAAAAGATTATCTCGGATTTCGAAAAACATGAAATAGATATTTTGGTAGGTACACAAATGGTAACCAAAGGCTTGGATTTTGAAAACGTATCCGTTGTAGGCGTGCTGAACGCTGATAACATGATTAATTTCCCTGATTTCCGTTCATATGAACGCAGCTTCCAACTGATGACCCAAGTGAGCGGAAGGGCAGGACGGAAAAATAAACAAGGCAAAGTAATTATACAATCCTATAATCCTTGGTATCAGGTAATCCGCGATGTGATAGATTATAATTATTTATCCATGTACCAAAGCCAAATAACGGAACGTAAGGCATTCCATTATCCGCCCTTTTATCGCCTGATAAAAATTTCGCTACGGCATAAAGATGAAAAAGAATTGAACAAAATTGCCTCGAAATATGCCGAAGAGTTGCGAAAAATATTCGGAGAAAGGATTCTAGGTCCCGAATTTCCGATGGTGGCAAGGGTAAGAACATTTTATATCAAGGAAATACTAATCAAGCTCGAGAAAACTGTCAATATTCCCAAATTGAAAATCCAACTATCGGAGCTTACTGATGCTTTTCTGCAAGCCAAACCGCATAAGCAAACCCGTATTGTTTTTGACGTAGACCCTATGTAAAAATATGATTGATTTTAGCAACAATCAAATCCGTACTTATATCATTTATACACTTAAAATGTTTCTTCGGGCAAGTTTTATAACCCAATTTGCTGCAAGGGCGGCATTTTAAACCTTTGGTTTCTATAATACAACTTTGGACTTGAGCGTCTTTTGGTAGATAAGGATACATTCCAAATTCCGGAACCGTGTTTCCCCAAATGGAAATAATATTTTTTTGCAAGGCGGCTGCAATATGCATCAAACCTGTATCGTTGGCTATCACTACTTGGGCTTGTTCGAGCCACGATGCCGATTGTTTAAGATTATATTTTCCGCAGGCATTCAAAATCTGTCCATTGCTTTTTTGGATAATCCTCTCCCCTTTTTCAAAATCATTTTTATCGCCCAGCAATACAACCGGATATTCGATTTTACTACATATCTCAATAATTTTCTGTTCCGTCAATTGCTTGGTTTGATGTTTACTGCCAATAACCATCGCAATAAATGGTTGATTAAAAAACGAGGCTTCTTTTTCAGCGACAATACGGTTTTGTTCCGGTATAAAATAATCTAATCCATTTCCATCATTTACAATTCCTAATCTCTTTACTGCTTCAAAATACCGGTCAACAATATGAACCTTAGGCAACAAATTTATTTTAAACTGCACCAATAACCATTTTTTGAAATTCAATTTAGGGAAAGCGGCTGAAGGAGCTTTTAATCCGAATCTTATGCGAAATGAACGTATATTCTTATGTAAATCAACTACAAAATCAAAGTTTTCTGCTTTTAATTCATGGATTGTATCATTAAGTTTATCTTGATACACATGTATTCTATCAATATACAGATTATTTTCCAATAAAACAGCATTTTGTTTCTTGGTTAAATAATGAAGTTCCACCGACGGCATTTGTTGTTTTATACAACGCACAACAGGGGTTGTAAGTACAATGTCGCCTATAGAACTACCGCGTATGATGAGTATTTTTTTCAACTTTAAAGAATCTCAGTTATAAACATTTAAAGAGTATAACGTGCATTATTATTTCACTGCGTGTTTAAATCCGGTTCTTTTATTCCAAGCTCCGCGTGTAAAATCGGGGACTTTTACGGAAGTACTGCCGTTTTTAACCGAATATTCAGATAAGGGTACTAAACATGACCAAGTAGCGGCATCATACACATCCATATCTACAGGCAAACCATTTTGTAAACAGTATATTAAACGATAATCCATGATAAAATCCATACCGCCGTGTCCACCAACTTTCTTAGCCAGCTCCCCTACTTCTTTTACAATCGGATGTTCATATTTTTTCATCATCGAATCGAACTGAACAGAGTTAAGCCAATTGTGAGCATTCGGTTCTAATGCAATACCTTCTTGCGGATATTTTTGCACATAGCCCTTGGTTCCGCTAAGTATGTGATGGCGATCATAAGGACGAGGATTGGTAACATCATGCTGAATCAATATCGATTTTCCATTATGAGTTCTGATTAAAGTTGTATTCATATCACCTAATGTGTATGTTTGCTGAGCTTCTTTTGAATTTTCCCCAAACTTCGCCTTTGCATATTCTGTCATGCCGAATTGCTTAGAACCTAAAGCCACCAAATAATCCATTTTATCTCCATAATTGATATTCAAAGCTTGGCAAACGGGACCTAAACCATGTGTAGGATAAGGGTCTCCTGTTTGTTTCATATTTTGTTTCAGCCTCCATTGGTCATAATAATAAGTCGGACTAAAATTTAATGTACGCAAATCGTGGATATATGCACCTTCGGCATGTACCAATTCACCAAAAACGCCTTGCTGTGCCATATTCAAAGTTGCCATTTCGAAAAAATCGTAGCAGCAGTTTTCGAGCATCACACAATGTTTACGGGTTTTTTCCGATGTATTTACCAATTGCCAGCATTCATCCATAGTTAATGCTGCCGGAACTTCCAAAGCCACATGTTTGCCATGTTCCATCGCATATACGGCAATAGGCGTATGCAAATCCCATTGCGTGCAGACATAAATCAAATCAATATCATCGCGCTCACAAACCTTTTTCCACGCATCAGCTGTACCATAATATTCATCAGCAGCAGGTTTTCCTGCTTTTGTCAGTACTTTTTGCGATTCTTTTACGCATTTTTCCCGAATATCGCACAGGGCTTTAATTTCTGTGCCTTCGATAAACGGCAGGCGATATACGGCGTCAATACCTCTATTCCCTAAACCAATAATGCCGATACGCACATTTTTGATAGGTGTACAACTCATACCTACAACATCGGTTTGACCTTTTGCCCGCTTAGGTTCTGCTGATATTTTCGTATTTTGGCTTATCCCAACCAAGGAAATACTTAAGATAATGAGTATCGCAATACTTTTTGTAATTGATTTCATATTCTATTTCTTTTTCTTTGTGAATTTTGTACTATTTATTTTCCCAATATTCCGATTGCATTTTCTTAGGTAGTTTCTTTATTACCTCTTCTATAGAATGCCGAATCCAATATTTTACATCTTCATCATCCATATCGCAATTAAGAGAAATACTGTTCCAAAATTTCTTATTAAAATGCCATGCAGCCTCTACACAATTATAATGTTCTCGTAAATCAATGGCTTTTGCAGGGTCGCACTTAACAGATATTTTTAATTCTGAATCATTTAAAGGAATTACGGCAAACCATTTTTCGAACACTCTGAAAATAAGGTATTCATCATCAAAAGGCATGTACTCTGCTGCTCCTTTGAGTGAAAGACAATACTCTCGTAATTCTTCTATATTCATTTTTTTCTTATTTACAGGTTCTATGCCGGTATTGCATTTCAAAAATAGATATTTACAGTTTATTATTCCCCATTAAAATCTTGCATTTATCCACGCTAATACTGTGCAAAACTACAATTTTTTTCTTAATAATTATATTGCCTAAGCTATAAAAGTCTCCTATATTTGTAATATAAAAATAAATTAGGATGAATCATAAAATTATTCGTTTCCTCAAGAATAAATACGTCATTATCAGTATTATATTTCTGATTATACTTTTTATTGATAGTAATAACCTGATTTTTCTTTTTAAGCTGAAAGGAGAAGTTTCTGATTTAAAACAACAAAAAGTTTATTATCAGCAGGAAATAACCAAAGATAGCACTACGTTGCATGATTTAAATACGGATTTAGATAAGCTTGAAAAATTTGGCCGCGAAAATTACATGATGAAACGTACAGATGAAGATATTTTTTTGATTGTAGACCAACCGGAAAAGAAGTGATAAACGTTCAAACGTGAGAACGTTAAAACGCATAAACTTAAAGATTATGGAAAAGTATGTTATTATTACAGCCGGAGGCAAAGGCGAGAGAATGCAGGCAGATGTTCCTAAGCAATTTCTTGAATTGCAAGGAAAACCCATTCTTTTTCATACTATTGAACGTTTTTACGATTTTGATAATTCTATAAAAATTATTGTCTGCCTGCCCGAAAGCCATCATGTTTATTGGAAAAAGCTTTGTAAAGAGTACCATTTCTCAATCTCCCATACCCTCACTTTCGGAGGGAAAACCCGTTTTCATTCCGTACAAAATTCGTTACAAGAAGTTCCGGATGATGTTTTAGTCGGCATTCATGATGGAGTACGTCCTTTTATCAACAATCAATTGATACAAGATGCATATCAAACTGCTGAGAAAATGGGTACAGCAGTTCCGGCAATTACTGTAAAAGAAAGCTTAAGAGTTATTGAAAATGAAGATTCCAAGCATTTCGACCGTGAAAAAGTACGGATTATACAAACACCACAATGTTTTCGTTCCCAGATATTAAAAAAAGCCTACCAACAACCTTATCGAGCCGAATTTACCGATGATGCTTCTGTTGTAGAAGCCGACGGCGTAAGAATTGTGCTTTTCGAAGGCAGCCCAAGCAATATAAAGATAACACTTCCTATTGATTTGCAGTTTGCCGAAATTTTGGTAAAGCAATAATTGAATACTGTAAATTAAAGCTCACTTCTTGTACCCTATTGATAATAGGGCTATTAATTACTCTTATTATCATTCAATTGCAAACACTTAGATTTAACTATGCCTCCGCAAGTTTTTTGCTTTTATAACTACTAATTAAATTGTTTCAAAATCTGATGCAACCTTTATCAAACTTAGTTTGTCTCAATGTTGTTATTTCGGTTTTTTAATAAAAAAATAAGACCCTGTTAACAAAAAACTATTTACCTTTGCACGTCCTTATCTTAAGTTATCATAATAATCTCAATATTAATACTTTCAAGTCCATGAAAAAAGTAATTTTCATCTTTGCCATAGTATGTTTAGCAACTACATGGGGGCAAGCCCAAACAGCAAAGACTCCTGCTAAAAAAGCACCTGCTGCAACTACTAAAACAACTCCATCTTCTCAACCGCAAGTACAAGGTCCGATGATTGTATTTGAAAAAACCACTCATGATTACGGTACAGTTCCCGTTGGTTCTAATGGAGATTGCGTTTTCAAATTTAAAAATACAGGTAACGAACCTTTAATTTTGATGCAGGTAACACCTAGCTGCGGATGTACAACTCCCACATGGTCTTCTGAACCGATAATGCCAGGCAAGGAAGGAAGCATTCCTGTTACTTATACGCATATGAATAATGTCGGTTCTTTTTCCAAAACCATTACAGTTAGATCAAACTCTGTAACCAATGGAACTATTTTGTTAACCATTACAGGAAATATTATAGAGAAAGCTAAATAGTACTTTCCTTAAAATAAAAAATTATCACAAACAAATAGAGTGAACAATGCACATTAGAAAGTTGTTATGTTTCATCAAAGAAATATATTAAAATCAAATATCTTTCTAATTTTTTAATTCTCAATAAATAATATAGTTAACCTTATCATTAATACATAATAAACAATAGTATGAAAAAAATAATTTTGATTCTCGGCGTAGTTTGTACAACAGCATTTGGAACAATTGCTCAAACTTCTGCTCCTGCAAAAACCGCCCCCGCTAAAAAAACCACGAAAACAACCACTCCTGCTGCTACGCCTGCTCAGCCTCAGGTACAAGGTCCTATGATTACTTTTGATAATACAACCCACGATTATGGTACAGTAAACAAAGGTGCTGACGGAAATTGTGTTTTTAAATTTAAAAATACAGGAAACGAACCTTTAGTAATTTTAGATGCACATGCTTCTTGCGGCTGTACAGTACCTACCTATTCTACAGAGCCTGTAATGCCGGGTAAAGAAGGTAGTATTCCGGTTCGTTACAATAATATGCATATTGTAGGTAGTTTCAATAAATCTAGTCCAGTTCGGTCTAATTCTGCTAACAATAGCACTGTTATCTTCACTATCAAAGGAAATGTTGTTGAATCTGCTCAATAATTAAATAGTCCTATATAAAAAATGAGGCTGTTCAAAAAAGATTGAACAGCCTCATTTTTTTAGGATGAAAAAAATTATTTTTGGGTTACTATTGTAATGCTTATTTCCATATCATCATTGATAAAAGAATCGGCTAAATTTTTAAAGACATTCTTCGAACCATAATTTACCCCCCATTGTGTACGATCGATGCTAAAAGCGGCTGTAGTGGCTTTATAGATATCTCCTTCCTGACTTACTTTAGCATCAAAAGTAATATTCTTTTCTACTCCTTTCATTTGTAGATTACCGCTGATTCTATGAGTCATAGCATTGGGCTGGTTTTGTAATTCTTCTACTTTGGTAATCGTAAATTTACTTTCAGGATATTTAGCTGCATCAAAAAAATCAGGGCTTTTCAGGTGTCCTACTAATTTTTCTTTCATCGCATTATCTGTCAAATCAATATCTGCTATACTATTCATATCTATTACAAAACTGCCTGATTTCAATTGGTTATTTTCTACAAAAAGTTCACCAGATTTAATTCCTAAACTTCCATGATGGCTGCCTCCGGGCTTAAATCCTTTCCAATATATGGCTGATTGTTTTACATCCACCATTATTTTTTTTCCTGCTTCCTGTGCTGTTTTCTGAGCATCAGATGCTTGTGCTTCGTTATTTTTTTTCGACCCACAAGCCAATGCTATAACTGAAATAGCGACTAATGTTGTTCCTAAAAACCAGTTTGTTCTCATTTTTTGTTTGAATTAAGTTTATATATTAATGTACTGTTATTAATAATGAACATATTTATAATTTGACATCCTAAATTAAGGTTTGACTCTAAATTAACATAGCTGTCAAAAATTTGTTCAAAATATTGCATATTACACTCATCTAACAAAGTATCTCAAATTTTACTATAACACTTAAAATCAAAAAAATACATTAACGCCCATATTAAACTCTGATTATTAACATTTCGTTTCTATAGAACTTTATATTGGTTTAGAATTTCTTGCTTTTATCAGCATCTTCTTCTTAATGGTGTATCGGTAAGCAACTATGGGTAGTAGTGAAATGAAGCTAATGGCATTATATTATAGATAAAAAAACACCAAGCATAGTAAGGAAGGTACTTCAGGTATTTTTACCCATAATCTGTCGGAATTGATAGAAACAGTCCTAAACTTTCTACCGGACTATCCCTGTTAGAGGTATGTATATAATAGTAAAGATAGTACTGAAAGAATCCTTGTCTATCATATTTAAGAAAATATGTATGATAATCTAAAACATATTTAGGGGAAAGCCTAAACAGTATTTAGATTTAAACCCTTTTATTCCCTCTATTTTTTCACTATCCGTTTTACCTCTATTCGATTTTCGGTTTCGATATACAATAAATATACACCTACGGCTAATGAATTCATATCCATAGCATCTTTTTTATAGTTTTGTATTTTTAGTATTCTTCCATCTATGGATGTTAAATAAAGATTCTTCACATTTTGTCCATTTGCATCAATGTGTAAGATATTGGTAACCGGATTGGGATAAATGGTAACCCAATTTATGGATGAAGGAATGCTATCTATTTCTGTTCCCTTAATAACAGTTACTTTGGCAGAATCCCTATAGGTTCCGCAAATTTCTTGCAGTGTTATATAATATATTTTGGATGCAGTATCGGTAAAATATACTTGTATCGCTTTGGTAGTATCGCCTGTATTCCACAAATATTTAAAATCCTGCGGATTTCGATTGAGAATATCTGCCGAAAATGGCAAAGTAAGCGGAACAGCAGAAGAGTATATAGTTGTATCTCCTGTCATGTGGATTTCAGGGACAATATAATCGCGGATAATCAAGGTAATTGTATCTACTGAGCAAGCACCGGTTTCTACCAGAAGCATAATAGTTTTATCACCCTTGTGTAAAGTATCCGCCAATGCATTTATCTCTAAGATTGAATATGTTCCATTGCCTGCCATAAATGCCGTATCATCAATAACCTTTCCTGTATGATCCCGCATGATAGTTTGGTAATCCTCTCCTTTGGCAGCCGTACCCTTGTATGTAACTTTAAAAGCATGAGCTGCTCCCGACCAATCCATTTTTATTTTAGTACTCTTACAACCTTCTATTAATACAGTATCATTTATTTTTATTGCAGGTTTCTCCGCTTTAAAACTATTAGATTTCAGCCAAACCCACGAATCATATACTTGATCTCCAACATCCGCAATCGCTATTTTTATATGTCCCCACTCGCAAGGAAGAATTTCAGTTTGTGCTATTAAAGGAACTGTCAGTCCATCCGCTTGTATAAACTTACTTAAAGGGCTTGTCGGATTTGTACTATATGGTTTATTACCTCTATAATATGCCGTATTTCTACCTTTTC
>JAVBQU010000162.1:0-21530 GCA_031548675.1 Bacteroidales bacterium | reverse complement strand
TTATGCTGCAATTTATAAATCAAATCCAAACGTTGATTATAAATGGCTTGCTGTTCGGCATTTACCTGAACTTCATCTTCCATACGAGCCAGTTCGGTATGAATATCTTTAAGTTCGATATATGCCTCTTGGCAGCGGTTGGATATTTCTGCAAATCGAGGATGAACAGCCGCTGTTTTGGCTATCAGATTTTTTACTTCGCCTAATTGTAAGAGTATGGATGCTTCGCTGTTATCAATCAACTGTGTTGCCTGAAAAAGATGGGTTTTAATAAACTCCGCATGATTGAGGAGTTCTAATTCCTGTGTAAGCGTTTCCTGCTCATTTTCAATCAGCTTTACCTCATGCAATTCATCAAATAGGAATTGAATATAATCGGCATCAGCTTTCAATTGCTGTTCTTGTGAAACCAAAGTTTCAAGATTCTGCTTTGTTTTCTGATACGATTTAAAAATATCCTGATATTCGGAAAGAAAAGCCGGATGTTTGATAAATGTATTCACAACTTCCATCTGAAAAGAAGATTCGTTGATGGTTAGGGTTTTATGCTGTGAATGTATATCTACTAATTTTTCGCCTAAATACTTTAAAATATCTAAGCTTACGGGAGTATCGTTTACAAAAGCCCGCGATTTGCCTCCGGGAATAATTTCCCTGCGGAGTACGGTCTGGGTATCGTAATCCAAATCATTTTCCTCGAAAAAGGATTGAAGATTCAACGGAGCGATATGAAATGTGCCTTCTACAATACATTTCTTTTCTTTATCTAATAAAACGGCAGTATCGGCACGCTGACCCAAAATCAACGACAAGGCTCCCAGCATGATAGATTTTCCCGCTCCGGTTTCACCTGTAATAACCGTCAATCCTGACGAAAAATTGAGATTTAACTCCCTGATTAAAGCGTAGTTTTCTATCTTTAAGTTTTGGATCATAGCAAAGCTTTCTGTGTGCAAATTTACGCCAAAAGTTTTGGGTGTCAAAATCTTATTCCCTAGTATACTGAAAATGAAACCAGTAAGATAAAGTTTCTATTCTCTATCTAATGATTAGAAATTTATTCATTATTTCATAATAGATTCATGGTAATCTCGCGGGAATGGTTTTCCGTTCCATGCTTTTTGCGATGTCCATTCTTGGGCTGGGTCTGTCCAAAACGGATGATTTGCGGGCAAGCCCAAAGCTAGAAATCCCAAAGAAGTAAGATACAAACTTCCATTGTTGGTGTAATAATCAGCAATATCCGGCTGATGTCCCACAAAGCCCAATTGCAGGAAACCTGCTTTATTGAAATTGTCAGGATTCGCAAACATTCGTTTCATTACAGAAGTCAAAGCGTTTCTTACCTGACCGTTGGTAAGCGAAGAAGGCAATCCGTATTTCCAAGCCGCTAGCGATAGGGTTTGAAATGCACCCAAGCGGTAAGTCATAGAGCGCCCCATAGCGGGATAAGCCGCTTCTGGAGAAATCAATCTTTCTATTAAAACATTATATCGCTGCATCCGGCGAAGAGCCAAGTCGAACGAAATAGGAGTATTTATATTGGATTTAGCTTTAAGGGTCTCTAAAATCTCTACATACATCGGATGCATCACATAAGCGTTATAGTAATCCAAAGAATATTCCTGTCCATCAGAATACCATCCATCGCCTAAATACCATTCATTCACTTTTCGTAAACTAAGCTCAAGAGCAAACGCATCGTATTCTTCTCCTATTGAAACCAGAAAAGTTTCTATCATTGCACGAAACAATAGCCAATTATTATAAGCCGGTTTTACTCGTTTCAATTCTTTAAAATTTTCTATATATCGTTTTTTAGTTACATCGTCCAATGGTTCCCAAAGTGCTTTGGGCGCCCGGATAAAACTTTGGGCTATATAGGACGCATCACATAGAATCTGATTTTCGCCTTTCCATAGCAAACAATCGGGACTATCAGGGTCTACTGCATTGGCATAACTTTTCAATGCCCATTCTCGCAATTGCTTACGTTGTTTACCTTCGGGTGTATCATCATCGGGCAAAGCAAGCCACGGGGCTAAACCCGCCATCAGCCTGCCGAAAGCTTCCATGTAAATCACCTGCTGATTTCGTCCATCCCACGAAGGAGAAAGCTCAACCTGCATATTTTTTACCAATTCTCCTTTACTCATACTGCTAAGTACAGGCTCAGAAATCTTATATAATAAATCTGCCCAATACTGCCGGTCGGAAACAACTTGTTCTTTCTTTGGCTTGGTTGCAAATACAGATGTATATACAAGTATAATAATGGCTGATAAGATAATTTTTAGTTTCATAATATATAATCCGTCATATTTATTTCATACTTTTTTTGTAACGTTGCAAAGCCTCCATAAAGTAATAATCGGCATAAACTATCGGCACATCTACTTCTCCTCCATGTGGAATACTTCCAACACAGTGCATCAATAAGAAATTACCGTTTTTACCTAAAGCGGCACGATATGCCGGCGAAGCTAAATTATGCAGTATTTCGATAGCTGCTTTTCGATAGGTTTTATCTTTAGAGAGTTCGCTCAATTCGAATAAAGCAGAGCATACAATAGCCGCTGCGGATGCATCCCTGTATTTTTCAGTAACCGTTAAAGCTTTCGATTTATTTTCCGGTGTATAGCCGTCTTGTCCGGCATTAAAATCCCAATAAGGAATTTTATCCGCAGGCAGGTTTGGATTATGCAGATACCAATCAGCTAATTTTTTAGCCACGTTAAGGTACGCTGGGTCTTGGGTCTCGCGATAGGTCATTGTAAATCCATATATTGCCCACGCCTGCCCGCGAGCCCAAGTGGAATTATCGCTGTAACCCTGACAGGTAGCCCTGTCTTTTACGGCTCCGGTTGCAGTATCATAATCCACCACATGATAGGTGCTAAAATCGGGACGGATATGATTTTTCAGCGTAGTATTGGCATGAGTGATGGCAATATTTCTGAAACGTGGATCGCCTGTTGTTTTTGATGCCCAGAATAATAATTCCAAGTTCATCATATTGTCGATAATAACAGGAAAATGCCATTCGGTAACACCATCCCATGCCTTTCCGTAATTCCACGATTGGATACTTCCCACTTTAGGATTAAAACGTTTTAATGCCGATTCGGCACTTTGAATTAGAATTGCTTTATATTTTTCGTTTGGCGATAAACGGTAGCCATTGCCAAAACTGCAATACATTAAAAAACCAATGTCGTGATGAGATGTGTTATATTTTCCAGACTCTAAAGGATTCGTCCATTCCTGTGCATAGTTTTTCCATGCCGTATCGCCGGAGAGTTCATATAAATACCAAAGAGTTCCCGGAAAAAAACCATCCGTCCAATCATTACCATCAGTGGTGGTTAATTCCCCTTTGTGATTAAAGCTGCGGGGATATTTTCCGGCAAAGTTCCCTCCCATCGAATTAATCATACTTTGGGTTTGCTGTTCTGCAAATTTTAAGTTCTCATTTACGAACGCTTGTTCTTTATTCTGAGAAAAAGCTGCAAAAGTAAGTCCTGTCAATAATACAAGTAATGTAATGGATTTTATATTCATGTTGTATCGTTTTTTAATAAGAAGAATATCTAAGAAATTAATAAAATAAAAACTGTTAAGAAATCATCTATGATAAAAATAAATCAATGAATTTATTTCATGATTGATTCCTCATAATCTTTAGGAAAGAGCTTTCCTTCCCATGCCTTTTTTGATGTCCATTCAGCCGCAGGAGCAGACCAAAAGGGATTTTCTGCAGGCAGCCCAAGCGGAAGAAACCCTGTTGTACATATATACAAACTCCCCGTAGAGGTATAATAATCTGCAACCTTAGGCTGATGCCCGACAAATCCTAATTGGAGCCAGCCATTACTGTCAAAAGTACCCTGAGCATCAAACATATTTTGCATTACCTTAGTTAAAGCACAACGCACTTGGGCAGGAGAAACATCTTCAGGAAGTTTTTCCATTAAAGCTACCTGCCCCAATGCCTGAAAAACAGCAGTGCGGTATGTAATTGAACGCCCGATAACAGGATAAGTACCTTCGGGAGAAATAAGCCGCTCTTGCAATTCGGCATAACGAATCATTCTCCTCAATGCCAAATCATAGTCTTGTTGAGATACTCTTTTCTTCTCCAGCATTACTGCCAGCATATCCACCATCATGGGGTGCATTACATAAGAGTTGTAATAATCTAATGCAAAACTCTCTCCATCTTTATACCAGCCATCTCCTACATACCATTCCTTTAGTTTACGAAAAGCCATATCAATACGGAAAGGGTCTGAATCCACACCGATTTTAAGCAGAAAAGCCTCTGTAATTCCTGAAAAAACCAACCAATTGTTGTATGACGGTTTCCTGTCTCTCAATGCTTGAAATTCTTTTATAAAACGCTCTTTAGTTACATTATCCAATGGTTCCCACAATTGTTTGGGTGCTCTCAAAAAAGCGTGAGCCACATATGCCGCATCAACAATGGGTTGGTATTCTGTGCGGAAATTAAGATAATCTGGATTAGACGGATCTACAGCATTGGCAAGACCTTTCAATAATTCTTCACGGAGTTGTTTCCGCATTGCACCTTCCTTAGTGTCATCGTCAGGCAATGCCAGCCATGGAGCTATTCCTGCCATTGTACGACCTACAGCTTCCAGATAAGTAACCCTAGGTCCATTGAGTCCATAGTCGGGGGCTAATTCCAATGGCATGTTTTTTTCAACGTTCCATCTGCTAAATTATGAACCACAGGATATGATATTTTATACAACAAATCTGCCCAATATTGACGATCGGAAACAACTTGTTCTTTTTTGAGTTTGGTTGCAAATAGAGAGCTATTTACAAATACCACTAGAGATATAAGAAGAATGTAATTTTTTTTCATACTGTATATTATTTAAAGCTAATCTAGTGTCATTTTATTCTGACTACCTCACAGGTTTTATAATTAGTATAATGTTCATGTATTTATTCAAATGTAATCCGATAGGTCTTTCCGGCAATCGTAGGAAAAGTTATTTCATTAGCATTGTTTCGGGTAAATGTTACTTTACCTGCCGAATCATCTTTGATAGAAATAGTTTTATTATCCGAACAATGTATAATGCAATTTTCTCCCAACACAGAATATATAAATGCTTCTGTAGGGCGTGAGTTTTTCCATTGCAAATTTACGGTAAATCCGCCTCTTGCCCGCAGTCCTTTAAAAGAACCATCTTTCCATCCCTCCGGCAAGGCAGGCAATAACGCAATATATCCAGCATGGCTCTGAATCAACATTTCGGCAATGCCTGAACAGCCTCCAAAGTTGCCGTCAATCTGAAATGGCGGATGAGCACAGAATAAGTTAGGATAAGTTCCCCCATAATTCTTATAATCACTACTTTTTACTTTGCTTGGCGATAAAAGCTGCTGTAAAAGTTTAAAAGCCCTGTCGCCATCACCTAGGCGTGCCCAGAAATTGATTTTCCATGCTCTTGACCAGCCTGTGCCTCCATCTCCTCTGCGATCTAAGGTAATCCGTGCAGCTTGCACTAATTCGGGAGTAGTAGCTGGCGTAATTTCCCAACCCGGATATAAACCGTAGAGATGCGAAACATGCCGGTGCTGGGGTTCGGTTTCATCATAATCCTCGAGCCATTCCATCAATTGCCCGTACTTTCCTATTTGATTTGGAGGCAAACGTTTGATAGTCTCTTGCAATTGGCGGCATAAAGCAGAATCCTGATGCAAAAGTTGGGCTGCATCTATCATATTTGTAAATAATTCCCTCACAATTTGATTATCCATAGTAGGTCCCATGCAAATATTTACGCCTTTATTGGTTCCGGGCATGATAAATCCATTTTCGGGCGAACTAGATGGGGCTGTAACCAGCCAATTATGGGTAGGTTCCGGCATGAGCATATCCAAGAAAAATTGTGAAGCTCCCTTAAGTACCGGATAAATTTCTTTCAAATAATCTGCATCAGGTTGAAAACGGTAATGTTCCCACAGGTGCTGGCACAGCCATCCTCCTCCCGTGTTGGTAGCTCCCCATGAAGGATTTTCGCCCGGAGCGGTAAAACCCCAGATGTTGGTTTTCATGTGGGCAACCCAGCCGCCTGCATTGTAAAATACTTTAGCAGTTTCTTTCCCGGGTTCTACTAAACTTTTGGTCAAATCTATCAAAGGTAGGTGCAGTTCGGGCAGATTGGCTACTTCGGCAGCCCAATGATTCATTTGAACATTGATATTCAAATGATAATCTCCATTCCAAGGTGTTTGTATGGTATTTGACCATAAACCTTGCAAGTTAGGCGGAAGCAAGCCCGGACGGGAACTGCCGATTAGTAAATACCGTCCAAATTGAAAATACAAAGGAATAAATGCAGGGTCTTGTTCTGGATTTTTCGAAAAAGCAACCAAACGTTCATCTGTAGGCAGATAATCTTTGTTTCCTCCTGATAATTCCAAATGAGTACGGTTGAATAACTTTTGATACTCTGAAATATGATTGGTTTTGAGTTTGGCATAGTTTTGCGATTGTGCTTTGGCTAATTTCCCATATAAGGATTTTGGGAAATCGGACTCACGAAAATTAGTTCCATAAGTAACATATAGGATAATTTCGTGAGCACCCTTCACAAACAGACTTTGACTTTCTGCTGAAACCGTTCCCCCGCTGTTTTTAATTTTTAAACAAGATTCAAATAGCATGCCTTTCGTACTATCCAGCCCATCATACATTTGTCCGTACAACCGAATACTATTAGCGGTAGTTTCCACCTTTGCCCGTTCGGGTCGGCTAAGTGCAATCCTGAAATTGAGGCTGTTCTTTTTATCACTTTTTATTTTGATAATTAAAACATCATTGGCAAAATCGGTAAAATATTCTTTGGTGTAATGTATCCCGTTGCAAAAGTACTGAGTAGAAACCATGGCGTTATCTAACGATAATTCGCGGCGATAATTCTGTCCTATGCTGTCTGTTTTAGCATTAATATTCAAATCCTCAATAGTAAGGTTGGCAAATATTTGGTAAGTTCCGAAAGGAGCAATGGAACCTTGATTGCCCTCTGACCGTTTTCCTTTGCAGGCAAAAGTCCTATACATCAGGTTTTGTGCAGAATCATTTTTGTCTTCTAAAAGGAATTTTCGTATCTGCGGCAGATATTGGGCTGCTTCGGTATTGTTAGCATCATAAGCACTCCCCGACCAAAGCGTAATATCGTTCAGTACCATCTTTTCTGTTTTTATGCCGCCATCGGGCATAGCCCCGATTCGTCCGTTACCTAAAGGTAATGTTTCCTCCCAAATAGCAGCAGGACGGTCGAACCAGATCCGCAATGGCTGAGAACTTTGAGAGAAAGCTGTAAGATTTATCAATGCAAGGCTGAAAAATGTAATTAATTTGTATCTCATAATTTTAATCAGATTGTAGATTATAAAATTTATCATTATCCCAATTTTGGGGATTATTCAATATATAATTTTGTATTCGTTCAAGCGATTGATTGTTGCGTATAATATGGTCATGAAATCGCGATTGCCATTCAAAATCTGCATGTATATTTAATCGAATATTTTTTGTTACCACAGATTTGTAGGAACGGATAATGGTTGATACAGAACCCTGTTTAGGGGATATTTTCGACATTTGTTCGTTTTTTTCGATGTCGGTTTCGGCTGTAGAGGCGTTGCATTGCAACGCCTGAATATTTTCAATTTCGGTAGGTTTGGGTTCCATGGTAGAGGTGTTGCATTGCAACGCCTCTACAACGAAAACCGGATTATTGATAATCAAAATTCCATGAACGTGATTCGGCATTATCACAAAATTTTCCAATTCAACCATTGGAAAATGATTGGGAATTTCAATCCAATATCGTTCCGCCATTTTTCCCATATCATTTAATCGCATGATTCCATTTTCAATTTTCCCAAAATAATGCAGCCTGCCTTTTGTGCAAATGGTTATAAAATATGCGCCATTGTTACGGTAATCCCAATACGGATGCCGTGCAGACGGAATACGGTATTTATTTTGAAATCTTTCGGTCATGTTTTATACTATTTTTCCAATTGTGTATCCGCCCCAAACAGCTAATAAACAAAAAATTACGCTCAATAAAACATAGGTAAAAAACAATAATAAATCGCCTTGTTTCAATAGATTAAAACTTTCCCACGAAAAAGCAGAGAAAGTAGTAAATCCGCCACAAAAGCCAATGGTTAATAAAACCATGTACGAATTTTTTTCGGCAATGGGCAAAAATCCCCAAAAGAAGCCGATTAACAACGAACCCACAACATTTATGGACATAGTGGCAAAAGGAAAAACAGTTCCGGCAAATTGCAAAAGTAAACGAGCAGCTCCAAAACGTGTGATACTTCCCAATCCACCACCCAAGAAAACTAAAATAAAATCTTTCAACATAAAATATCAATTTAAGAATAAAATCTATGCCTTTTTTAAAGTTTATAAATACAATAATCGTCATTATCCAAAGCCACAGAGTAATGCAGGTTCATATTAGTACCTTGGTATTTTTTCAGGATGACAATATATTTTAATCCTTTGCTTTTTAAAGATAAAACAAAATCTTGATTTGCAATATTTTCATTAGAATCTATCCAGCCTTTTCTGTGGGCAAAATACATAGTTGTCGGAAAATTACCACTGTTTATCAAAATCAAATCATTCCTTTTTGATACTTTATTCAAATCATTCTCAAGATTCAGCATTTGTAATGCATCTTTAGAAATCCTAAAATCGTGTTGCTGATTCAAAACACCTTCCAAACATATTACGAATAGAATGATGTATGTGATTTTATTTTTGAATAAACAAACACCATATCCGGCTATAAGAGCCATAACCGGAACAAATGGAATAACATAATAGGTATGGTGAGAAAATGTAAAGCCTGCTTTAAATATAATGACCAAAAAAGCGGCAAAGCTTAACAGAAAGATATACAATAGCTTTTTCTCTTTCCTTATAAACGCCCAAACAAGACCATAAACAAAAGCAGCAAATCCAACATACTGCAACGAGTCCTGATAAAATCTTTTTAGTGTTAAAGGAATATTTCCGAAAATCTCATGTATTCCTTCCGAAAAACTTTTCCCCATAAAGAAATGCCAAAATCCAAATGAATCAACCAAATAGTGAACCCAATAGAAATACCAAATTATTGCAGGAACAATGCTTGCTATAGAAACGCTTATAAATATAAGTTTACGCTTAAACGGAATTTCTTTCTGTATTAGTAAAGGGGAAAAAACAATAAGCAGATATGCTGCCGGAAGCTTAGACAAAGTTCCTATTGCAATGAAAAACATGTATAAAATAAGGTTGAGCATGCGACGGGGACAAATGGATTTGTCCAAATAATTAGTTCCAAAATAAATCCCCATCAAAATAAACGATACTGAAAATGTATCAGGCATTATTTTTCTTGAATAGGCAAACCAGATAGAAACCAGTAAAATAAGAGTTGAAGCAAAAGCTAATTTCTCAGTAAAGTATTTTTTTACCAATTTGTAAAAGAACAATATACCCAAGCTTGAAATAATAAGGTTGATTAATCTTCCATACCAATGTTGGTATCCGAATATTTGGGATAATAAATAAATTAAATAATTCAGAACAGGAAATTCCATGCCGGTTATGCCCGTTTTTTCGCCTGCAATGTCAATTCTTGGATAAAAAATATTATTATCTATTTCATAAAAGTTTCTAGCTACCATCGTAACGGTGGTTTGCCGCCAGTTATGGGCTGTTTCCAATGGCGGATTCGTAATCCCAATTAAGCGGACAAGAAAAAAAAGAATTATCCAAAAGTAGATATTTTGAAGAATGCTCTTAATCGTTTGTTTGCTAAACAATTGTTTCATGTCTTTTGATATAGCTAATTTTTATCGTTAATCAAGTTAAAAACCACTTTTACCATCATATCCTTTTCTTCGGGACGACTTTCGGCAATCATTAAGGTAAGCGCCACCAAAGCATTGTTGGCAATTCGTTTTGAACCATCGGTATGATACAAAATATTATTTTTATCTAAAAACCAGAGAAATAGAAAAGCTGCAATGCGTTTGTTTCCATCGCTGAAAGAATGGTTTTTCGTAACCAAATACAGCAGCATGGCTGCTTTTTCTTCTACGCTAGGATATAAGTCTTTATCGTCAAAGGTTTGATAAATGGTAGCAATAGAACTTTTGAATGATTGGTCTTTCTCATTGCCAAATAGTTTGCTTGCTTCAAATTTTTTCTTCAAATCTTGTATAACTTCCTTTGCGGTTTCATAAGTTGCATGAAAAGCTTCTTTTGTTTCACTTTTTTCTACTTGTAAAGTCTGATAATCGTATTTATCCAATACATCCAACCCATAGGCATAGTCTGTTACAATTCTTAATAAACCTGTGGCTTCTTCTTTTGAAAGTTCTTTGTTTTGAATTACATTTGATAATAGTTTGATTGTCTTTTTTAACTCCTCATATTGTTCCAATTTCAGTTTATCGTTTATAGCATAGCCTTTTACCAAATATTCTTTCAAAATACGGTTTGCCCAAATACGGAATTGAGTTCCCCTCCGAGACTTTACACGATAGCCAACAGAAATAATGACATCGAGGTTGTAATAGGATATACTTCTTTGTACATGTCTTTTCCCTTCTTTTTGAACTGTCAAGTAATCCTTGACGGTTGAGTCTTCTTCCAATTCTTTTTCTCTATAAATATTTTGGATATGAAGATTTATATTTTGGTTTGTTGTTTGAAATAGTTCAACCATCTGTGCTTGTGTCAGCCAAACAGTTTCATTTTCCAATCGAACATCCAAGTTAGAAGTTCCATCGGCAGTTTGATATATAATTATTTTTTCATTTTGCTCCATTATGCTATGCTGTTTTTTGTAAATGATATTCTTTTACAATACAATTTGACAAAATATAGGATTGGATTGTAAAAATCTATATAGTACCCTCTAACAATATATTAGATGTTGCTTTGCAAAAGTATTAATTATTATCTAATTATTCATAAACAAAAAAGGCTGTCTGAGAAAAATTCCAGACAGCCTTTTTACTGAAGCCATGTTTAATGCAATATTAACCGATGTTAATGTATTTCATTACTACTTCCAAAGTTTTTTGCTCGTCTTTTTCTATATCCTTACGCAAAGTACGATCGTTATACGATTTTAATTTATTGATTAATCCATTAATCAAAGCAGGGCTGAAAACTTCATGTTTTTCATAAATAGCTCTTTGTTTTTCTAAACATTCTGCCGATTCAACGCAAGAAGCAGGTAATTGATTTAATCTTTCAATTACTTGTTTATGAGCATCGTCAAAAATATTTACACTCACATAACGGTCTTTAGCATATTCAACCGGATTTTGCATTTCAAATCCATGACGGGCAGCTACAGTTAAACCAGCCAAAAGCAGATAAATATCAGCCGAACCGTCCGGACAACGGAATTCTACCGTTTGTTTATCATCCGAGTTGATATTGTTATTTATCTTTTCCATTGGGTTGGCATCAGCTATCATTTGGGCTGCGCCGCTTGTCCAGCCAAGAGGTACGCGAACCAAAACCGAACGGTTTCTATCACCCCAGCAAATATTGGTAGGAGCCTCTTGATGTGGAACCAATCTAAAGTAAGAAGTAGGAATCGTATTTCCAAAAGCAGTTAAAGAAGAAGCTGTATCTAAAAATCCGGCAATAGCTGTATGAGCAACATCCGTTAGTTTCCCTTCTTTAACATACATGTTTTGTCCGTT
The DNA here is from genome assembly GCA_031548675.1 of Bacteroidales bacterium. Taxonomy (GTDB): domain Bacteria; phylum Bacteroidota; class Bacteroidia; order Bacteroidales; family P3; genus JAVBQU01. The sequence continues at coordinate 9,749 of JAVBQU010000162.1, read as the reverse complement.
TTTCACGATTTTGGTATGAACGTGCATACCGCTTCCGGCTTTTCCGGCTGTAATTTTCGGAGAGAAAGTAATATCAATACCATAACGATAAGCCAAAGAACGCATAATTAATTTGGCAATCATTAATTGATCGGCTGCTTCTTCCACATCTACAGGTAAAAATTCAATTTCATTTTGTTCGTATAATCGATCATTTAAAACAAAGTTACCTACTTCCGAATGTCCGTATTTAATTTTACCACCGGCTTGAGCTATAGCTTGCATACATTCGTAGCGGAAATCTCCCCATTTACAGAAAGGAGCTGATTCGTGATATCCACGTTGATTTTCTGATTCAAACAAAGGATCTCTTTCGCTGATAGCATAGTATTCCAATTCACCCATTGCGTGGAATTCCATGCCTGTAACACGTTTAAACTCTTCGTGAGCTTTACGCAAAGTATATTCGGGAGCCATATCCAAAGGTTTGCCGTCTTTCGAATAATAGCTGCAAAGCAAATCTAAAGCAGGCACGGTGCTGAAAGGATTTATAAAAGCAGTACGGTAACGCGGAACTACATATAAATCGCTTGCTCCTGATTCGATGTAAGGGAATAAGCTAGATCCGTCAACCCGTTCGCCGAAACTTAAAATATTATCCAAATGGTCTAGACTTGTAATTATAAAATTCAAAGTCTTCAAGCGGCTATCTGATCCGGCATAGTGAAAGTTAACCATTTCAATGCCATTTTCCATAATAAAACGGATAAGGTCGGCTTTAGTGAATTCTTTAGGTTCTTTTTCTAAAAATTGCACCAAGGGATTGGGATTTAATGCAAATTTATTTTCCATGATTTTTGTATCTGATTTTTAGTTTATTATTGATTTTATTGAAATTTCGGGAAAATACTCCCAAAATATGAAAGCACAAAGATAAGCAAGTTATTTGATATAAAAAAAGCTGTCCCAAAGATGAACAGCTTTTATATATTTAAAGTAAAGTCTTTTAGAATTTGAAAGCAACGCCAATGGTTAAACCTATATTGCTTGCAGGAAATGTATCTGATAATTGTTGACTCGGTTTATTGGGTTCATTATTATCGGTAACATAATTGTGTTCTTTATTATATTCTGTTTCTTTCTGATATGTCGTCATATTTGGCAAAATATCTTGACCATTTTCAGTGGCTTTAACTACTGTCGATTTTTTAAATTGGAAAGAACTCCAAACACCATTTACTTCTGCAAAAAGATCTAACTTATCAGTTAATGCACAGCTAACTCCCATAGCAGCCGCAGCACCTAATTTGAAAAAAGAGGTTACTTCTGTTTTACGAAAAGATGTTTCAGTTCTTAAAGTTGATGTTTGGGTTTCGTCATAAGTTATAATGGTTTTTTCTGTAACAGGAATTACAAGTCCGAATCTGGAATACAAAGATAATTTATCTCCCATCGGAGCTACAAATTTTAAAGCAGGCATCAAACCTAATCCTGAATTTTTTATTTTGGTTTCACTATTTACGTTAACATCTACCGGAGCTATTCCTCCATCATAACCTGAATAAGTATATTTACTTGTAAATGTATTTTCTAATCCAATTGCATAATTGAAGGCTAATTCCGCTCCGATATATTTATTAAACATATAACCTGCTCCCAAGCAAGTATTGATGCCTTTTCCTAAAGATATAGGTTTGTCTGAATAAGTATCTCCATCTCTTTCTAAATAAAAAGAAGATTTTCCAGCTCCAAAGCTATAGCCTGCACCTGCTTTTACATAAAATCCTTGAGCTGATACTAAGCCTGTTGCAACACATAGAGCAACGGCTAAGAATAATTTTTTGAAATTCACGTTCTTCATTTTTTAATTAATAGCTAATTTTTTGCAAAGATAAGTGTATTAAATTAAAAATCCAAAATTTACAAATCAGAACAGAGCTTATATTGATTTTAAGTGATATCCAAAAAATTAGCGATTCAAAATTTTGTAGAAGATAAAAAAATCGGTTACCTTTGCTTATTAATTTTAGAAAAAGGTAATTTATAGCCCTTTGCTGTAATTTTCAAAATAATCCAGATTACATGAAAAGATTTTTTTTATTCCTAATTGTATTCTCCTTTGCCACTTTCGGATATTCTCAATCAGAGCTTGGAATAACGGGAGGAGGCATGTATTACATGGGTGACTTAAATCCCAATTTATTAACCGGAAAAACCCATCTTTCAGGAGGAATTGTATATCGTTACCGGCTTAATGCCCGCTGGGCTATAAAAAGCAATTTGCTGTACGGCATGATTTCCGACGATGATTTAGATCATGGAGATCCGTATGATAGAGGCTTGAATTTTCGTTCCCGCATGTGGGAATTAGCTGCTCAGGCGGAACTAAACTTCTTCAAATTCGGATTAGGATACAAAAAATACTGGTTTACTCCTTACATGTCTTTTGGTGCCGGATTATTACATTTTAATCCCCAAAGCCAATATACCATGCCTTCTACCGGATATACAGATTGGGTTGATTTACATGAATTGAACACCGAAGGACAAGGATATCCTAAAGGCGAAGGAGGAATAGATAATTATTCATTGGTTCAATTAGTATTGCCTGTAGGCTTCGGCTTTAAATTTGCTCTAGGCAATATGATGTGTTTAAGTTTAGAGTGGGCTTATCGTATTACATTTACTGATTATTTGGATGATGTAAGCGGTGTATATTTCAACAATGATATTTTAAAAGCAGATTGGCCCAAAGCTGCCTTTATGGCAGACCCTACACAAAGCAAAGCTACCGGCATGCAGAGAGGCGACAAATCTACAAAAGATGCTTATGCTTATTTTGGAGCAACTTTAACATTCAATTTAAATCCAACTAAAGCTTGCCACGGCGTACGGAACTATGATTAATTAATACATTTCCAGTTTATTTACTCTTACATCTTTAAATTATCATGCTGCTTAATTTCTTTAAGCGAAATTTTGAGTTATCTTTTATTTTTCTTTTCCTTACCGGAATAGTATGCTGGAGTTATTTTTTCATACATCCGATAAGTTTGCCGCTGCCTTCAGGTTTTGCACCTTTATATGAATATACTTATAGATTATTAGCAAACAGCCCGATTTTAATTAGCATTATATCCTTGTGTTTAGTACTGATAGAAGGAATTACTATTAATCTTGCTCTTATCCGACAAAATATACTCAATAGTAAATCTTGGATTCCCGCTTTCATATTTGTACTGTTTCATTTCTTGCTGATGCATTATTCCGATGGCTTTACCTTTTTATATTGTTACCTTTTCATAATTCTTGCTTTCGCACAATTATTAGGCATTTACAATAATGATGCACATTATGAAAATGTTTTTTGGATAGGACTTTTTATAGGATTAGCTTCTTTGATTTACTTTCCTTCAATTATTTTTCTAATATTTGCTTATTTCTCCCTTATCAATTTTTCCTTTTACAAAATTAGAAAATGGCTGGTTCTTACTTTAGGTGCATTTATTCCTTACTTATATTTATTTACTTTTTATTTTTGGAATAATTCTTTATTTCAATTCATAAACATCAAACAATATCTGGGAGGCTTTTCGCTACCTCATTTTTCGTCTATACAACTAACCAGTATAATTCCTGTTGCAGTTTTCTGCATTTTGTTTGCCATTGGTTTCATTTTTGCAAATCAAAAACGGCAGGAAAAATCAATCATATTTCGCAGAAAAACGAATCTGTTTCTCATATATCTATTTTTTTGCGTTGCTCTTCTATTTGAAAATAAAATATCAGGAGTTTTCTTCACAAGCATACCCTTTACAGGTATTTTCAGCCTGTTTTTACTAGAAAATAAAAGAAAGGCATGGGCAGAATCCATTCTATGGATTTTTATCATATTAGTCTTTGTAAAAATATTTGTAATTAAATAATCAAAAACATATCACAGATGAAAAAATTTATTTTTTTAGCCAGTTTATGGACTTTAAGTTTGGGCGTTTTTGCTCAGCACGATAGTATTTTTGAAAGCAATCCGGCAATTTTAAAAAAAATAGAACAATGGCAGGATTTAAAATTCGGATTTATGATGCATTGGGGAGCTTATAGTCAATGGGGAGTTGTCGAATCATGGTCAATTTGTTCTGAAGATGAGGACTGGTGCGGTCGCAACGGGGCAAACTACAATGAATATGTTGCCAAATATAAAGCCTTAAACACAACTTTTAATCCGACCCAATTCGACCCGGCTAAATGGGCAGATTTGGCTTACAAAGCCGGTATGCGCTATGTAATTTTTACAACCAAACATCATGATGGTTTCTGCATGTTCGGCACCAAGCAAACCCATTACAGCATTGCCGACAAATCTTGTCCATTCTCTAAAGACCCTCGTGCCGATGTTACCAAAGAAATACTAAATGCTTTCAGAGCTAAAGGTTTTTGGGCTGGAACTTATTTTTCGAAACCCGACTGGAATTCTAACGATTATTGGGCTCCTGAATGGGGCGTTGCAGACCGCAACGTAAATTATGACCCTAAAAAACATCCCGACCGCTGGCAGAAATTTTCCGATTTTACTTATAACCAAATTGAAGAATTGATGAGTAATTACGGAAAAATTGATATTCTTTGGCTAGATGGCGGCTGGGTTCGTCCCGAATGGAGTTTGAACGAAGAAACACGTCCTTGGATTGGTTGCAAAGGCTGGATTCAGGATGTAAATATGCCCAAAATTGCATCGATGGCTCGCCAGCACCAGCCTAATTTATTAATTGTAGACCGTTCTGTACATGGGAAATACGAAAATTATCGTACACCCGAACAACAAATACCCGAAAAACCATTAAGTTATCCTTGGGAAACCTGTTTAACTATGGGCGATTCGTGGTCCTTTACCCCGAAAGATAAATATAAATCAACCAACAAACTCATTCATCTATTGGTTGATATTGTTTCAAAAGGAGGAAATTTATTACTCAACGTAGGTCCGGGACCGGATGGCAATCTACCTGCAGAAGCATGTAAACGTATGGAAGAAATTGGCAAATGGATGGATATCAATAGCATCTGCATCTACAAATCTTCAGCTATCAGCCCTTATAAATCGGGCAAAGTATGTTTTACGCAATTGAAAGACGGCTCTATCTATGGTATTTATTTAGCTGATGAAAACGAAACTAAAATGCCCGAAACTATTGATTTTTCGGGCTTAGATAATCTTAAGCAAGGAAAAATAAAACTATTAGGAAGCAAAACAGCAGTAAGCTTGAAAAAAACAGCTTCAGGTTATCAAATCTCAGTTCCCAAATCGCTGCAAGCAAATCCTCCATGTAAAGATGCGTGGGTATTTCAATTGAAATAGATTTTACTTTATATTATTAAAAATCAGATACTTAATAAAATCAAAATAGAAACCATTGAAATAAGAAAAGATTTCGAAATTTTATCTCAAAAAATTGTACCTTTGCGTAACTGAAAAATTATGCAGGAATGTAGAATTTAGTTAATAGATTTTCAACGAAATAACGAGGGGGAGAGTTTATGCTCGATACTTTAAACTTAGGTGCAATTAATTGGTACCACATTACGAATCCAAGTGAAAATGACTTCACTTTTCTGGAAGATAATTTTCAGTTTCACCCTTTGGATTTGGAAGACTGCCGGAGTATAAATCAACGACCCAAAATCGATGAATATGATGATTATTATTTCATTATCCTGCATTTTCCGCAATTCGACAAATCGAATACATTTATCAGAACCAAAGAAGTTAAAATTTTTTGGGGACAGAATTATATCATTACCATTGAAAAATCGAGCTGGGTTGTAACAGATTTGTTTCAGACCGTGCAGGATAAAGGCGTAGAATCCCTCGAAATAGTGCCTAATTCAAGCGATGTCTTATTGTATGATATTCTTAATCGTTTGATGAAAAGCACCTATCTTTTGCTGATGAAACTAGGTACGGCTGTTGAAACTATCAACCGCGAACTTTTCAGCCTCAAAGCAGAAAAAACCATCAGCTTGATTTCTGTAACACGGAAAAATATCATTCTGATGAATACGATTTTCAAACCTCAACTTCGTCTGTTTCATAAATTCGAACAAGGAGATTTTAAGGGTTATGCTGTAGACATGGAAGATTATTGGGGGAATATTTTGGATTCATACCAAAAAATGTGGGATATGGTTGAAGATTACGGCGAATTGATTGAAGGTTTATCTAAAACCTTCGATTCGATGCTGACCAACAAAACCAACGAAATCATGAAAATCCTGACCTTGATTTCGGCTATCATGCTTCCGCTTACCGTAATAACGGGATTTTATGGTATGAATGTAGCGCTGCCTTTGGGTCATCATCGGTTGGCAGCCATTATTATTGTTTTGTTTATGTTTATTTTGTCGGGATTTTTTATTTTCTATTTCAAAAAGAAAAAGTGGATGTAATTAAGTTTTTAAAGTTTCAAGATTTCAGGTTTCATTCCTCACATTCGAAGATTTTTGTGCAACAAACAGGATTGATTTATGTTAAATAAGTCTTCAAAACATCAAACGATTTTGATAATAACTTACATATTAATAATTTAATACCTACACAATCATGACTTTTTTATCTAAACGCATTGTCGAAGCAGCCGTTTCCGAAACATTGGCTATTTCTCAAAAATCGAAAGAATTACGTGCACAAGGCAAAGATGTTATCAATCTTGCCATCGGCGAACCCGATTTCGATACCCCTGAAGAAGTAAAAGCTTTTGCTAAAAAATCTATTGATGAAAATTATTCGCATTATACCCCTGCTTCGGGTTACTTGGAATTACAACAAGCTATCTGCCACAAATTGAAAAGAGATAACAATTTGACTTATGAACCCAGCCAAGTTGTAATATCAAACGGAGCCAAGCATTCAATAGCCAATGCGGTAATGTGTATTATCAATCCGGGTGATGAAGTTATAATTCCTACCCCATTTTGGGTATCGTACCGCGAAATCGTAAAATTAGCAGAAGGCATTCCGGTTTATATTACAGCCTCTTTTGAAAACGGCTATAAAATAACTCCCCAGCAATTAGAAGCTGCCATTACGCCTAAAACCAAAATGGTTATGTTCAACAGTCCTTCCAATCCTTCAGGTATTATTTATACCAAAGAAGAATTGCAAGGATTTGCCAAAGTAATTGCTAAATATCCACATGTTTTTGTAATGACCGACGAAGTGTACGAATTGGTAAACTTTGGCGGAAAACACGAAACCATTGCTCAATTCGAAGAAATTAAAGAACAGGTAATCCTTATAAACGGCGTATCGAAAGGTTTTGCCATGACCGGATGGCGTATCGGCTACATGGCTGCAAACAAAGCTATTGCCAAAGCCTGCGATAAATATCAAGGACACATGACTTCTGCTCCTTCTTCTATAGCGCAGCGTGCAGCTATCCGTGCTATGGAAATGGAACCCGAAAAATCGGAATATGTAAGAATTATGCGTACCGCTTTTAAAGAAAGATGTGCCATAGCTACCGAAGCTTTAAACCAAATTAAAGGCATAAAGGTAAATAAACCCGAAGGTGCATTGTATCTTTTCCCCGATGTAAGTTATTTCTACGGAAAATCGACCGGAAATATGACCATTAAAAATTCCGACGACCTATGCATGTATTTGTTAGATACTGCAGAAGTGGCATTGGTTCCGGGTTCTGCTTTCGGCGAAGATAAAAGTTTGCGTTTATCTATTGCCACAAGTAAAGAATTGCTTTTAAAAGCCATTGCCCGCATGAAAACAGCTTTAGAAGCGTTAAAATAGAACTATGAATGATGAAGTACGCACTATGAATTTCATCATTTACAATTAATTTTAGATATTAGACCTCACAGGTTTTAAAAACCTGTGAGGTCTTCACATTGCAATAAAAATCAATCATATAGATTGGATTATAAATCAAATTTGTTTATAGTTAATGCTGAGTCAAGAAAAAATAACCTCATTATTCGATTCATTTTCAAAACTTAATGTTTTGATAGTGGGTGATGTAATGATAGATGCATACGTTTGGGGAAAAGTAGACCGTATATCGCCCGAAGCTCCTGTTCCCATTATTGCAGCCAACAAACGCGAGAGCCGTTTGGGCGGAGCTGCCAACGTTGCCCTCAATGTACAGACTTTGGGTGCAAATCCTATTCTTTGTTCCGTAATCGGTAACGATGCCAAAGGTTATGAATTTATTGATATCCTGAAAAAACAAAATTTAGAAACACACGGCATCTGCCAATCCGAAAGCCGCATTACTACCACCAAGTTTCGTTTGATTGGTAATAACGTGCAGCTGCTCAGGGTTGATGAAGAAATAACCTCTCCCCTATCCGGTGCAGATGAAGATTTATTGATAAACAAAGTTGAAGACCTTATTGCCAAGCAAAAGATAGACGTTATTATTTTTCAGGATTACGACAAGGGTGTTTTAACTCCGCGTACCATCGGAGCTATTACCGATTTAGCAAATACAAATAATATTCCCACAACGGTAGACCCGAAAAAACGCAATTTTTGGGAATATAAAAATGTTACTTTATTTAAACCCAATCTCAAAGAACTAAAAGAGGGTTTAGATACAAACACCAACCTTACCCACTGGGATAATCTGGCACACGAACTTAACCAATTCTGTTTAAAGCAATCTATCCGCACGGGTATGGTAACTTTGTCGGAACATGGAGTAATGATTTTGGATGCTAAAAACGGAGCTATTCAAAAACATCACATCCCTGCCCATATCCGCAACATTGCCGATGTGTCGGGAGCCGGCGACACGGTTATCAGCACTGCTTCGCTGTGTCTGGCTTTAGGACTTCCACCAGAGGAACTGGCTTATATTGCCAACCTTTCGGGCGGTTTGGTTTGTGAATATGTGGGCGTTGTGCCTATTAACAAAACCCAGCTGCAAAACGAATTGTACAGATTAGTATCTTGCTAAAGATAAAAGTTATATATCCTTAATATTTAAGCAATATGAATATAGAACTGACTGAAAAACAGAAAATACAAATATTGAATTCTGAAGATATTTACAGCATTATGCAAGAAGTGCTGCTGCGGGAAGAAAAGATAGATCAGGAAAAAGAGCATTTCTGGATTGTAAGTCTGGCTCAAAGCAATATGCTCCAAAACATAGAATTGGTAAGCTTGGGGAGCGTAAACGCCGCGAATGTTGAACCTATGAATGTATTTCGCATTGCGGTAATGAAAGGGGCTGTAAAAGTGATAATGGTACATAATCATCCGAGCGGAAAATTAAAACCTTCGGATGAAGACAAAGATTTAACGGATAGACTTATACAAGTGGGTAGAATCTTAAATATTGAGGTATTAGACCATTTGATTATCTCTTCAAAATCGTATTTCAGTTTTTTAAATGAAGAACTCATGGCTGAACTAAAACTCAGCATAAAATGGATTCCGCAGTTTGAATTGGCAGAACGAATTCGCAACCAAGAAAAAACAATTAGAGAATTAGCCGTAAAAGTAAGTGTACATAATAGGAACATTGAAATTGCAAAAAATGCTCTTAAAGAAGGATTTACCGTTGAGCAAATCATGAAACTTACAGGCTTAAGTAAAGAGGAAATTGGAGAAATCCAAATCAATAAGCCTAAAAAATAGATATATAACACTTTAGACCTCACAGGTTTCAGAAATCTGTGAGGTCTATCGCTTTGATACAAGATAGAAAAATTTTAGCACTATTAGCCAAAGTTCGATATAAGAAAATTTTTTA
>JAVBQU010000153.1:0-9715 GCA_031548675.1 Bacteroidales bacterium | reverse complement strand
TTATGGCGGTTATTACGGTGGTGTTCACCTCTTCCCATTCCGAACAGAGAAGTTAAGCCCACTCGTGCCGATGGTACTGCATTCGTGTGGGAGAGTAGGTAACTGCCAAATCTTTTAAAGCCTCTAGTAATAGAGGCTTTTTTATTTGTATAAAATTGAACTTATATTAGAGGAATGTTGTTTCTTGAGATAGTATTAATTTAAATTTTTATCAAATGGAAAATTGTTGTCATGCTTGTGGCATGTTTTGCCACATTAATTGGTTATGGTTTGTTGTGGCAATAGCCGCAGCTTATGCAGTAGGTGCAATATGGTATTCGTTTTTATTTTCTAAAACGTGGATGCGTATCTTTAAAGTAGAAATACCAGAAAAAGTAGATAAAACAAATATGATTATTACCATGTTCATACAGTTGATAGCAACAGCCATATTTGGTTTGGTCTATTTTGTATTGGTTCCTATATCTGTATGGTTGGCAATACTAGCCTTAGTAGGTTTCTGTGCTTGGCAAAAAGGTAGTTTGAAATTTCAGTTTTCGAGTTGGAAGGAGTTTGCTACCGCAGCTTTGGTACAAGCAGGATTTACTTTTATAACAGGTGTAATTTTTATCCTTTTTGCTTTACTTTAATCAAAAGCAATAACCTAAAGTTTTATAGAGCCATAGACCTTGTAGTTTTGAAAACTGTAAGGTCTATTTTTTTAGTTTATTTTTATCAAAGGGATTCTCAGTATGGCATAGAATTTCCCTTTTTCAATTTTGGTTTGCAATAAGGCTTGATTGCCATATAGAAGCTGCAGTCGTGACTGAATATTTTGTAATCCAATACCAGACTTACGTTTAGCTTGTATATTTTCGATATCAAAATTATTACAGATTCGGATCCATAAATTGCTTTCGATGCGTTCTATATGAGCTGTAATTTGAATGGATTGAATACTTTCATATACTCCGTGTTTGATGGCATTTTCAAATAAAGGTTGAAAAATCATGGCAGGAACTTCCAAGTTTAAGCATTCGGGAGTATAATCAAAAGTATAAGAGAGCCTATCACCAAAACGGACTTTTTCTATAGCTAAATATCGTTCTGTATTTTCAATTTCATTTTGCAGGCTGGCGAATTGCTGATGGGTTGATAAAGCAGTGTATCGTAGAAATTCTGACAAAGAAATAAGCATTTCTTGCGCTTTTGCAGGCGAAGCAGCAACTAATGAATTAATAGAATTCAGACTGTTAAATAAGAAATGAGGATTAATTTGGGATTTTAAAGCATTGAGTTCGCTGTCTTTTAGTATTTCGTGCAAACGTATTTCATTTTGGGTTTGTTCGCGGAGCTTTAAGGTGTAAAGATGTACATAGTATATCAACATGGTAAATGCATAAAGACATGCACCAATCAGCAACCGCCATGGCAAATAATTAAGTAGAAATTGTTGATAGCTATCGTTGTGTAAAAAAATCAATTTTAATAATAAGTAACTACTTGGTAACCATGCAGTCAGTAGTATGAATCCGGTTAAAATGAATGCAGAAATAATGCCTTTATCTGGGTTACTATATTTGACTACATACCAAAGCGGCATACAAAATAAGGCAAACAAACCATTAAATATGAATGAATCAACAAAAGAAATTTCTATACTTAAATTTGCTAACCCATATAATATAAGTGTTTGGATACCTGTTATAAGAATCCAAACACTTATATAAAAGAATTTTGATTTGTAATTTTGAAGAAAAGGATTTGTCATGATTTTTTTATAAATGCGCCGTATTTGCATGCTTTTACACATGCAAAACAGCCGATACACTTTTCTTTATCTTTAATTAACGCATGCTTATGCCACAAAAAATCTACTTTCTTTATAATTTTCGACGGGCATTTTTCTAAACAGAGCCAACAGGCTTTACATTTTTTTGAATTGAATGAAACAACAGCATTATCCATAGCATTTAAACGGTTTTGGTTTTTAATTCGCCTCCGCCAAATACACATGAAACTGTAATCATAAGAACTTTACTATTATCTAATTCGAAAGTGGGCTTGGGGCGCTTGTCTTCGAAATGCCCGAAAATACTTTCTTGACGTAGTTCTACTTTCCAATCGAACGGAATATACAATACTGCTCCTCCAAAAACAGTACTGATAGATAAATTGTTTATTCCCTCTGCTAATTGGCATTCAGTCAAATCAAGTTCTATTCCGCCAAACACACAATTTATGTCTCCTCCTTTAAACTCACCTTTTCCGAAGTTCTCTTTTCCTCCACCGAATATATAATCGCGGTATATATATCCAACTTCCGGTTTTCTAGAAGAATATTCTTTTTTTATATTCTCGGCATGAGTTTCATGTTCTTTTTTCCATTCTTCAGTAATTTGTTCTTCAGATATTGTTGTGTATGCATCTGAATAGCCATGCTTTTTGTGCCATTCTTCAAGATGATGTTTATGATGGCATTTGCTTTTATAACGCCTGCCAAACAATGCTCCTATACAAATAAGCAAGCCTGCAATTAATAATCCTGCCGGTAATAAATTTTCTTTTAGAAAAATCAAAGGCGGGTAATTAAATTTGGAAAGCATAAATAAGCCTCCTATCAGTATTAATAGAATTCCCATAAACGCATGAGGATGCGGACGTGAGAAAAATGCTAATGTACCTAATGATATCAGCAGCATTTGCCATGAAAAGATAATGCTTTTATATTCAACGGGGAGCATGCCTGTTTTAAATAAAAAAAGTAATATTCCCGCACCAATGACCATAATGCTGAATATTAGCATTTGTAGTCTTATTCCTTTTGTTTTCATTTTTATTTTAGGTTTTATAATTAATATATGTGCAAAATTAATATCGTAAAGCAGTATAGGCAAATGGTTTTCTGCTTATATAAGGATAATTTCGGCAAATAGCCGATTTTACCCGACAAAAATACATATTCTTTTAATTTACGGATAAGTTCAATATCTTTGTAGTAAATATCAATTAAATAAAATGAAACAAAAGCATTCATATCCTTTCTTATTCAGTATTTCAACTCTTTTAATTTTGGCAGTCTCATTAGCATTGTCTAAAGATAGAGTCTTATGGATATTGGAAGTTTTTCCTATTCTTTTAGGTTTTCCTGTACTGTTTTTTACATATAAAAGATTCCGGTTTACAAATTTAATTTATTGCCTTCTTTTACTGCATTTTGTGATATTAAGTGTAGGTGGAATTTATACGTATGCAGAAGTTCCTTTGGGCTATTGGATGCAGGATTGGTTTGGTTTTACACGTAATAATTATGATAAAATCGGACATTTTGCTCAAGGGTTTATTCCTGCTTTGCTGGTGCGGGAAGTATTGCTTCGGACAACTCCTTTGCAACTAAGCAAATGGCTTGCCTTTATTGTATTATCTGTATGTTTAGCTATTAGTGCGATGTATGAGATTGTAGAATGGTGGGTTGCTGCCCTGCAACAATCATCGGCAGATGCTTTTTTGGGTACGCAGGGATATGAATGGGATGCTCAATCCGACATGTTTTTTGCATTATTAGGTGCTGCAATTGCTTTATTAACTTTATCTAAAGTTCAAAATAGACAAATAGCAAAGCTTACATTAAAGTCTTCTTGGGTTAATCCTCATCTGTAAATTCATCTTTACTACCAGCGTAACGCCTCCATTTTTCGATAACACTTTGCATATCGTCTGGCAACGGCGATTCGTAATAAATCTTTTTGTTTGCAGTAGGGTGGATAAAACCCAAAGAAGCGGCATGTAATGCCTGACGGGGTAACATGCTAAAACAGTTGGTAACAAATTGCTTATATTTTGTAAATGTAGTTCCTTTCAATATCTGATCGCCGCCATAAGTATCATCGTTGAAAAGCGGATGTCCGATGTATCGCATGTGGGCACGAATTTGATGTGTACGTCCGGTTTCGAGCATACATTCTATAACACTTATATATCCTAACCGCTCTAATACCTTATAATGGGTAACCGCATGCTTGCCTTGTTCTCCATCAGGAAAAACCGTCATAATTTTTCGGTCTTTAGGATGGCGTCCTAAATTTCCAATAATAGTTCCTTCGTCTTCTTTAAAGTCTCCCCAAGCCATGGCTATGTATTTTCTTTCGATGCTATGATCGTAAAATTGTTTTGCGAGCATACTTTGTGCTAATTCATTTTTGGCAACCAGTATTAAGCCTGAGGTATTTTTATCGATACGATGAACCAGATAGGGGATAGCGGGTTCTTTACCGTCTTTCACATTTTGCTGAAAATGATAAACCAAGGCATTTAAAAGTGTTCCTGTATAGTTTCCATATCCCGGATGTACAACCAAATTAGGCTGTTTATTAATCAGAATTACATCATCGTCTTCGTATATAACATCTAAAGGAATATCTTGCGGTATAATTTCAATTTCCCGCGGCGGATTGGGTAAAAGAATACTTATCACATCCATCGGTTTTACCTTGTAATTAGATTTTACAGGTTTATCGTTAACCAATATGCAATCGGCTTTGGCTGCATTTTGGATTTTGTTGCGGGAAACGGCTTCCATACGTAGAATTAAGAATTTATCGATTCTTAACAGGCTTTGCCCTTTATCTACCACGAAGCGGTAGTGTTCGTATAATTCTTGTTCTTCTTGGTCTTGTAAAAAATCTTCTGTACTCATTATAATCAATTAATATTTATACTTTTTCCACCATATTTTCAGCCTTGCCCTGATTTCGTTTTCGCGCGGATTGTTTTGGGGTTCGTAAAACTGAGTTCCTTTTAATTTTTCGGGTAAATATTCTTGTTCTGTAAAATTATTTTCAAAATTATGGGCGTACTTATAATCCTTACCATAATCCAAATTTTTCATCAAAGTGGTAGGGGCATTGCGGATATGCAAAGGTACGCTTAAATCTCCGGTTCGCGTAATGGCATTCAAAGCATCGTTTATAGCCATATAGCTGGCATTACTTTTAGGCGATGTAGCTAAATAAATTACGGTTTGCGAAAGTACTATCCGGCATTCGGGATAGCCTATTTTGGTAACTGCGTCGAAACAGGCTGTAGCCAGCAGCAATGCATTGGGATTGGCATTACCTATATCTTCGGATGCAAAAATAAGCATACGGCGGGCAATAAATTTGGGATCTTCGTTTCCGGCAATCATACGGGCAAGCCAATATACAGCGGCATTGGGGTCGCTGCCCCGCATGGATTTGATAAAGGCTGAAATAATATCATAGTGCATTTCGCCTTTTTTATCATAAATAGCCAGATTTTGCTGAATAACGGCTAAAACTTTATCGTTGGTAATTTCAATTTTATTGGATGTTTCCGAAGATACAACCAATTCTATCGCATTGAGCAGTTTGCGTGCATCTCCGCCTGAAATACGCAACAGGGCTTCGGTTTCTTGGATGTCGATATTTTTCTGAGTGGCTTCGGAAAGAAAATCGGCAGCCTGATTTAACAGGGTTTCTAAATCTGTAAGTTCTAAGTTTTTTAAAATGTAAACCTGACAACGGGATAGGAGAGGAGAAATAACTTCAAATGATGGATTTTCGGTCGTGGCTCCAATCAGAGTGATAGTTCCTTGCTCCACTGCTCCCAGCAAGGAATCTTGCTGGTTTTTGGAAAAACGATGGATTTCATCGATAAATAAAATGGCATGTGATTCTTGTTTGGCTTTGTCGATAACCTCACGTACATCTTTTACTCCGGAATTGATAGCACTCAGGGTGTAGAATGGATAACCTATCTGTTGCGAAATGATATAAGCCAAAGTAGTTTTACCGACTCCCGGAGGTCCCCATAATATCATGGAGGGAATCTTTTTTGCCTCGATAGCTTTCCGTAATATGGCATCTTTGCCTACCAAATGCTGCTGTCCGATGTAGCTATCTAAACTTTGTGGACGTAATAGTTCAGCTAAGGGGGCTTGATTCATGATTTTGCTCATTTTTATTTTTAAACTTATATAATTTTTCTCTTAAAATTTACGGGAGAGTGTAAAAATAAAATATAAATTTTACTTTAGTATTTTCTGTAATGTGTGACTACTCAGTAATGATTGCATCTGTTTTATAGCAACACTGTTGAGTTGTAATAATCTGTCTTTTTGTGATAAGCCTTGTTGTATCAATAAGGCATTGATGCTTTCCATGTTAGATAAAACAACCAATTGTTCTAAAGTTGCTGTATCGCGAATATTTCCTTTGTTCACAGGATTTTCTTTACGCCATTCTGCGGCTGTTTTTCCAAATAATGCAACATTGAGTAAATCGGCTTCTGATGCATAAATAGCAGATGCTTGTTCTTTTGTAACTGCAGGAGGAATTATATGTTCTTTAATAGCATCGGTATGAATTTGATAATTAACTTTTGAAAGCGTTCGTTGCAAATTCCATTCTAATGATAAATGATGTTGTTCTTGTTCTTTTAATCTTTGAAATTCTTTTACAAGATAAAATTTGAATTCGGCACTTAACCAAGTTCCAAATTCAAATGCAATGTCTCTGTGGGCAAAGGTTCCTCCTCCATAACGTCCAGGTTTTGATATGATTCCTATCGCATTTGTTTTCTCAATCCACTGTTTGGATGTAAGTACAAATCCGTTGCTTCCGCTTTCATTTTTAATGTTGTTGAATTCAACAACATTAAAAATGGGATTGTTCATGCGTTCCCAAATTCCCATATATTCAATGGTATAACGTGCGCTCATCCATCGAGAAATAACATATCCTGTTGCTTCGGCATTTTTATATTTTGCCATATCAGTTAGTGATATGAAATCATCTTTTTTATGGGATAACAAAATAATTTCTGTTCCTTGAACATTGATAGATTCTTTTTGAGCCATCGGTTTGTATTTTCTTCAAATGTACAAATTAATTTTGAATAACTCTACCATTTGTCAAGCTAGAAATGGCATAAATACATAAGTAAATAATTAACTTCACAGCAATAAATACCTCTATTTTAGGTTTGATACATTGCTAGTTCTTCTAGTAATAATTCGTACAATTTCTTATGTTCAAATTTATAAGTATCACTAAATGTTGTATTATGCCACAATAGCACAACTTCGCCATTATATTTGTATACCTGTTTGATAAGATTTATACAATAATCATAGGCTTCGTCGAAACTCAAACCCATATAATCCGGTCTGTCTAAAGTACAATCCATAATTGTAAGCGGATGCAGAGTAAGCGACTGTGAAACTTTTTGCGTAGCGGGATTAATCCAATGTACCGGACGGCAGGTTCCCAGCCGAAAGCCGGAAACATCGGCGTAGCCCATGGTAAAATCGTCGGTAATGCCGGATTTTTCTACAAATGCAAAATCGTCAACTTCTCTGCATGCTAAGAAATGATGTCGGTTGTAACGTATCTTTTCTTGAACGATTTTTTCTAAATGTTGCTTTTCTTCTTCTATTCGAAAAGGTTCTATGCCGGCAGAGTAGCTGGTATGTAATCCTATACTGATTTTATTTTCGGAACATAAGCGGAAAAGGCTTTGTATATCTTTGGATGATAAATTATAAATAGGTTTATCAAATTTATGTTTTCCTTTAGATTTGAAAAAGAAAATCGGTTCTACTTTAATGCTGCCAAGCGATTGAATAAGTTTTGTATTTTGCTCTACTATCCATGGAAAAGTATATACCGGATTGTTTTCTAAAGCTCCGAAATAACTTTTGAGTACGGTTTTTTTATTTTGAAATAGCAAGCCTTTTGCCGTACTTTTTAAGCTTCGAAAATAAAACGGTTCGTCAATATCGTGGGTTAAATATATTTTTTGAATTTGGGATGTTTCCGGCTGTATACCGGGATTAAATTCCCGCAGCCATTTTTTTAAAAGCATTCCGTATTCGTCAACCACAGGGCGGTGCAGAAATCCGGCTTTATAGGGAATCGATTCTTTGCCCTGAAATCGTCCATGTGCATCCCGTTGGCTGGGTTTGATGTATTCTTCGTAACGTGATAAAAGAAAATATGCTGAAGCGATAATATCGGCATCGATAATTTTATAATTCTCATTTTCTACAATACGGCTACTGCCATACAGGATAGGAACGTGTTCTAGGGTTTGTAAAGGTAATGCCGGCAGCGATTTTGGAGTTCCATACACATCGGGCTCGAAAAAATTTGATGGAGTAATAATCAGTTTATACTTATGGAATTCGGTTTTATTCGAAGTATAGCCTATCTGCTTGGCAAGTTCCGGTGTGTAAGAATTGCCCAATAAAAAACGGATTATATATTCAATGCAGGCTTGCATAATTTAAATAACTGTTTCAAGTTAAGTTATTATATAATAACATTCTGATTTACGTTTACTATTGTCTTGATACAAAAGTAACAAAAAATCAAGGCTGAATAAAAAATAGCTAAAAAAACTTCCTTTTCCGCTAAACAAAAAAAGGTTGATATGAATTGTTCTAATGTAGAATCAAGGACACACAAACTTCTATAGTGCGAATTAATTGCATTGCTTGTTTTTTGTTTTTAATGCTGCAAAGTTCGTTTTTTCTTAACGCATTTTTTATGATGCCAATAGTGAGAACTTAATCTCATTGTTTATTCCATCTCTATGGAATTGTTCTACATAATTTAAGGGCATAGTGCATTAAAAAGTTCTACAAATTGTTTTGCCTGATATTTCCGGTCGTACTTTTGCAACGCTTCTTTATTAGGTTCAATATGTGTGTATCCGTTGTTTTTCCATGTGGTATATTGGTCTATAATAAATCGCTTTACTTCATCCACATGATGGGCGGCTAATCCGGCTTGGGCTTCGTTGAGGGCGGTTTCCAAACAGCCTTCGTCGCCTGTTATGCATAAAATCGGTTTTTCTACAGCCAGATATTCAAAAAACTTGGTAGTCATTATGCCTTTAGGTCCATTTGCATCGGCTTTGTTTGTCAGAAGCAACAATATGGAGCTATTATTTAAAATTGCGGGTATTTCTGTATAGGCAACCATATCATGGTATTCAATAAAATCTTCTAGCTGATAGTCTGCTGCTGCATGGGTTAGAATACTTTTGGATTCGGCATTAGTAAAAAATTGTATGCGGAATTCCTTCGTATCAATACGATGTTCGTTATGTAATTGCTTTACGGCTTCAAACAACAAAGCGGGGTTACGCATGGCTGTACTTAAAATACGTCCTGTATAACAAATCAAAAATTGTTTTGATTTTTGTATAGCAGGAGTGAATAAATCAGCATCAAATCCATTGTATATTAAATGTGTTTTTGCATTATACGCTTTTAATGTATCGACATGCCATTCGGAAATGGTAGTAACATAATCGGCTTTTTGGAGAATTTTATTGCGCTGGCTTAAAAGTTTATTTTTAAAGAGTCGGGCTATAAGATTACCAATAAGAGGAATCCTGTTTTTATAATGGGCAAAAAATTCTTGATTGGTATATTGTTCGATTATATCCCGCAAATCGACGATAAGGGGTAAAGCATATTTTTGGCTTAGTTGATAAGCGGCATATAACGGAAAGGTGCGGTAAGAGCTGGCTAAAATAATATCGCATGGATGTAGCTTGAGTTGCTTTTGGGCAGCTTTTATCAAAAGCCGGTCTTTATAATTGAAAAAATAATCGAGGGTAAGAATCCGCAGCCATTCGCATTTTTTGCTGAATCTGCCTTGGGCTTTGTAGATATTTACATATTCTACGGTTTGGTTTCGGGCTCATT
>JAVBQU010000100.1:0-8149 GCA_031548675.1 Bacteroidales bacterium | reverse complement strand
AAAATAGTTTTATCAGCATTTCCGTATTTGGGAGTCAGTTCAGGATTAACATAATCCATCAGCAAATGAAAGCTGTCCATGTAACGTTTTTGATCAAACGCATCTAAGCATTCATCCCATTTCTCTACATTGATTTTGCTGGCTGTAGAACTGAATAATGATTTATAATAAGTTGGGCAATTATTCATAAATAGATTTTTTATATGAGGTTTATAAATAAAATAGGGTTGCTTTAAGGTAAAAAAATAAGGGTGCAAAATTAAAATAAAAATCCGGTTATTCGAACCAATTAATAAATCTTAGTACTTTAGTATATTAATTAATAAAGCTAAGATAATACTCCGTTTAAAGTAAAAAGGAGGCTGGTGGAGCCTCCTTTTTACTTTATTTGAAAGATATCAATTCAACTTCAAATATGAGGGTTGAGCCCGGAGGAATGCTTCCCGCTGCTCTATCTCCATAAGCTAAATCGGAAGGGATATAAAAAATATATTTAGCACCCGGTTTCATCAACTGAACTCCTTCTTGCCAGCCCTTGATTACGTTAGATAGCGGAAATGAAATAGGTTCACCGCGTTGTACAGAAGAGTCGAAAACCGTACCATCTATTAATGTGCCATGATAATGTACTGTTACTTCGCTCTCTAAACTAGGATGGTTTCCGGTACCTTCTTTTACAACTTTATATTGTAAACCGCTGGTAGTTTCAATTACACCAGCTTGTTTTTTGTTGTTTTGCAAAAATTTCTTGCCTTCATCTTTGGCTTTTTCAGATGTTTTTTGCTGTTCTGCCTGCTGTTTACTCATCATGTCTTGTTGCCAAGCAGTTAAGATTGCATGCTTTTGTTCATCTGTAAAAATAGCTGGCTGTTTGGTATAAGCATCCTTTAAACCTTGCAATAATAAATCTACACTTATATCAATGTTATTTTGCAATAAATTTCCGCCAATGTCGTTACCCAGTACATAGCTGAGTGTATCTTTTTGTGTTTTCAATGTTGTGTTTTTTTGATTTTTTTGAGAATAAAGATTGATTGATAATATCAACAATCCAAGAATTATAACTGTCTTTTTCATATTATAAATTCAAAATTAATTTTTCTGCAAAAGTACATGAATTTCCTCATTTCTAAAAACAAAACAAAAAATAGAATACGGTTATTTGGTAAAAAGTGAACCTTATTATTTGTAAAGTCTCACATGTTGTACTATATCAGTATATTATCATAATAACCTAAAAATAATGTTTTATCCCCAAAAGTAGGGATATTTATCTTGTTTTGCATTCTAGAAAATTGTACCTTTGCACGACCTTTTAAAAAGGCATTTGAAGAAGTTAACTATTAAAAATTCAATATTTTAAGAAAATAAAAAATGGCAAAAGAAAAGAAATTTCTAACATGTGATGGAAATGAAGCAGCATCGCATATCGCATATATGTTTAGTGAAGTGGCAGCGATTTATCCTATTACGCCCTCATCGAATATGGCTGAAAATGTGGATGAATGGGCTGCAAAAGGGCGCAAGAATATTTTCGGAGAAACTGTAAAAGTTGTCGAAATGCAATCAGAAGCCGGAGCTGCCGGTGCCGTACATGGTTCGTTGCAAGCCGGAGCTTTAACCAGTACTTTCACAGCTTCGCAAGGTTTATTGCTGATGATTCCGAATATGTATAAAATTGCAGGCGAAATGCTGCCTTGCGTTTTCCATGTTAGTGCCCGTACATTAGCGGCCCATGCTTTATCTATTTTCGGCGACCATTCCGATGTATACTCAACCCGTCAAACCGGCTTTGCTTTCTTGGCTTCGGGTTCGGTACAGGAAGCTATGGATTTGGCGGGCGTAGCTCATTTGACAACTATTAAAAGCCGTATTCCTTTCTGCCATTTCTTCGACGGATTCCGTACTTCTCATGAAATTCAAAAAATAGAAGCTTTATCAAATGAAGATTTGATGCCTTTAATTGATCAAAAAGCCTTAAAATCTTTCCGCGATAATGCTTTAAATCCTGAACATCCTGTAACCCGCGGGACAGCTCAAAATCCTGATGTATTCTTCCAAGCCCGCGAAGCATCAAACCGTTTTTATGATGCAGTTCCGGATATGGTAAACGAATATATGCAGGAAATCGGTAAAATTACCGGTCGCGAATACAAACCCTTTACTTATTATGGAGCTGCTGATGCAGAAAACATTATAATTGCGATGGGTTCTGTTACTGAAACTATCAGAGAAACTATAGATTATCTGGTAGCTCAAGGTGAAAAAATCGGTTTATTGACCGTACATTTATATCGTCCGTTCTCGGCTAAATATTTCTTTAATGTATTGCCTAAAACGGTAAAGAAAATTACTGTTTTAGACCGTACCAAAGAACCGGGAGCTAACGGCGATCCTTTATATTTGGATGTTGTTGAATTATTCAACGGTAAAAAAGACAGCCCGATGGTTATCGGCGGTCGCTACGGATTAAGCTCAAAAGATACTACTCCGGCTCAAATCATTTCCGTTTTCAACAATATGAAAATGGCAGAGCCTAAAAATCAATTTACAGTAGGTATTGTAGATGATGTAACCTTTAAGTCGTTACCACTTTTACCAGAAATCAGCATTACGCCTAAAGGAACTTTTGAAGCTAAATTTTATGGCTTAGGTGCTGATGGTACAGTAGGTGCAAATAAAAACTCTATCAAAATTATTGGTGATAATACTGATAAATATTGTCAGGCTTATTTTGCTTACGACAGTAAAAAATCGGGTGGCTTTACCTGTTCGCATTTACGTTTCGGCGACAATCCTATTCGTTCTCCTTACTTGGTAGGAACTCCAGACTTTGTAGCCTGCCATGTACCTTCATATCTGAATAAGTATGATATGATTAAAGGTTTGAAAAAAGGAGGTTCATTCCTTTTGAATTCTATCTGGAATGAAGAAGAAACCCAAAAACATCTTCCCGATCATATTAAAAAGTATTTAGCAGAAAATGATATTAAATTCTATACCATCAATGCTACGGGCATTGCTGCCGAAATAGGTTTGGGAAATCGTACCAATACCATTTTACAATCAGCTTTCTTTAAAATATCAGGCGTTATTCCTTACGAATTGGCTGTAAAAGAAATGAAAAAAGCGATTGATAAATCGTATGGGAAAAAAGGCGAGAATATCATAAAGATGAATTACGCAGCCGTTGATCGTGGAGGAGAAGTAAAAGAAATGCGTATTCCTGCCGAATGGAAAAATATTGAAGCAGGCAAAGTATCGTTTTCACAAAACCCCAATGCTCCCGAATTTATCCGTAACGTAGTGGATGTAATCAATGCACAACAAGGCGATGATTTACCTGTAAGTACTTTTGTAGGCATGGAAAACGGAACCTTGCCCAATGGAACTTCTCAATACGAAAAACGGGGTATTGCTACCAATGTTCCATGCTGGATTGCAGAAAACTGTATTCAATGTAACCAATGTGCTTTTGTATGCCCTCACGCTGTTATCCGCCCATTTTTAATGGATGAAAACGAAGTGAAAAATGCACCTGCAGGCACAAAAACCTTAAAACCTGTAGGTAAAGAATTAGACGGATACCAATTCCGTATTCAAATAGATCCTTTAGATTGTACAGGCTGCGGAAACTGTGCAGATGTTTGTCCTGCCAAAACTAAGGCTTTAGAAATGAAACCGCTCGAAAGCCAAATGGAAGAACAAAAATTGTGGGATTACATGACTCAAAATGTAACTTACAAACCACATATTTTAGGACGTGATAAAACAGTAAAAACTACGCAGTTTGCACAACCCTTGTTTGAGTTCTCAGGAGCTTGCGGAGGTTGCGGCGAAACTCCTTATATTAAACTGATAACCCAATTATATGGAGAGCGTATGATGGTTGCCAATGCCACAGGTTGTTCATCAATCTACGGCGGTTCTTGTCCATCAACTCCATACACCACTAATAAAGACGGACGTGGTCCGGCATGGGCAAACTCTTTGTTTGAAGATAATGCCGAGTATGGTTTGGGTATGGCTATAGCTGTAAATAAAATGAGAGACCGCATTGCCGATTTGATGACCGAAGCCCAATCATGTACTAAATGCAGCGATGAAGAAAAAGCTTTGTTCAACGAATGGAAAGCTAACCGCGAAAATGCAGATAAATCTCAGGAAATTACTGATAAATTATTGCCATTATTGCAAAAATGCGGTTGCGATATTTGCCAACAAATCTATGATTTACGTCAGTATTTGGTAAAAAAGTCTGTATGGATTTTTGGCGGCGATGGCTGGGCTTACGATATCGGTTACGGTGGTTTAGACCACGTATTAGCATCTGGCGAAAATGTAAATGTTTTGGTAATGGATACCGAAGTTTATTCCAACACAGGCGGACAAGCTTCTAAATCTACTCCGGTAGGTGCTATTGCCAAGTTTGCAGCCAGCGGTAAACGCATCCGTAAAAAAGATTTAGGTGCTATCGCCATGAGTTACGGTTATATTTATGTAGCCCAAGTAGCTATGGGATCAAGCCAATCGCAATACCTTAAAGCAGTAAAAGAAGCCGAAGCTTATCCGGGACCTTCTTTAATTATTGCATATGCTCCTTGTATAAACCATGGTTTAAAAGCTGGTATGGGTAAAACCCAAGAAGAAACCAAACGTGCCGTAGAATGCGGCTACTGGCAGACTTACCGCTACAATCCGCTTTTGGCTGAGCAAGGACAAAATCCTTTCCAATTGGATAGCAAAGAGCCTGAATGGGATAAATTCCAAGAATTTATCGATAGCGAAGTACGCTACAACTCTTTAGCTAAATTATATCCTGCCGAAGCTGCAGAACTATTTAAAGCAGCGAAGGAAAATGCCCAATGGCGTTACAATCAGTATAAACGCTTGAGCGAAATGGATTGGAGTAAATAATAAAATTTTCAGATTTATTAAAAAGCGTGTTTCAAAACTGAAACACGCTTTTTTTGTTAGAGCCTCAACTTCCCTTAAAAGCTTTATTGGCTAGAATTTAGAAAGGGATAACCCTATTAGCTAATAGGGTTATCCCTTTAGGTTAATAGGGTCATCCTTTTTAATGAAAAAGGTTAACCTTTTTGGAGGTATATCACGATAGTGTATGTAAATGCCTAAAATCAGCTTTTTATAAGCTAATAATAGGATTTATTTGCCATTAAGAATACGGTAGCTCAAAGCTTTCGACGGACACTGATTAACTTGGGAAATTAGTTCTTGAGTTGTCGCATGTTCAGGCGTTATCCAAGGTCTTGCTCTCGGATTGTAAACTTTTGGCAATAATTTAACACAAATGCCCGAATGCTGGCACAGATGCGGTTGCCAAATAACAGCAATTTCTCCATTGGGGTATTCAATTTTCTTTTCCATACTATAATATTTATTGGGTTTATTGTTTTTTAAAATTTCAAACTTTCTGATTCACTACAATGTTTATTTTAATAGAAAGGAAAATATAAAATCCATGACCTAGAACAAAATTTAATTCTTAAAGTTCATGCGATAAATAATTATTCTGAATATAGATATTCCTACTATAAAAAAGAGAGGCTGTTCAAGATATTGAACAGCCTCTCCCGTAGCTTCGGAAGAATAAATCTTCCAAATGAATATTCAAAATTATTGTACTACCAATTTAAAACCTTTTTCAAGTCCTGTAGAAGTTGTAATTTGTAATATATAAATTCCCGAAGTAGCAGGAGCTGTAAACTGCATGTCTGTTGCAGCGGTATAATCAGCTTCTAAACGACCGCTTATATCATACAATTTTACACGCATACCTTTTAATTCTTCAGGTTTTAAATTAGTTTGCAAACCAAATTTGCTGCCCGAATGTACAGGATTAGGTGTTATGGTAAAATAATTATCCAATACTTTAAGATCTTGGATGCTTGTAACTTTAGCAAAATTTGCAGTTATAGTATGGTTTTGAGTCACATTGGTAAATATGTAGATGCCATCTCTTACTGCATTGCTATCGTTAACACCATCAATTAAAACTTCTGCTAACTTATAAGTTGAATCTGCTGTAAAAACAAATACTTTGTTTAAACCTTGAGCAACTTTTACAGCACCTGAAGGCGTAATAGTACCATTGGTACCTGCTGCTGCCGTAATGGTGTAAGTGGGTAAGGCATTGAATACTGCAGTAAGTGTAACATTTTCGGTTACAGCAAATTTATAAAGGCTTGTCGTAGAAACAGCAGTACCATTTATCTGCCATTCTTTAAATGTAAATCCGGGTACAGGAACGCCCTCTACAATAGCAGTATCGTTTACATTTAACAAACCGCCGCCTGTAGCATATCCCATGGTGTCATTGGCACTGTTTACTTTTACATATACAGCCTTGTTAGCCATAGTTCTATCAAAATAAACATGTTGTGCTCTGATAGCGTAGGCTGAGTCTGAAGAGTATTTTGCTTTCCATATTGTGTATATGCCATAGTTATCCGAAGCTGTCTTAGAAGTCATTGCATCGTAGATAGAACTTACGTAATCTACTTTCACAGGATTAGAAAATGTATTATCATAGAATCCTAAAGAAAAAGCAGCTCTTAATACGCTACCGGTTCCTTTCCAATAATTATAATTTAAAACCAGTTGAGAATTATGATAATCTAATCCTAGGAGTGTTAATACCGTTCCTCCTTGTATAGGTTCTACAATGTCTTCTCCTTCAGTACTTTTTAATAAGGTTCCGTCTTGCTTAATGATTTGTCCCTTGATGTAGTTATAAACAATACCCACTTGCGTGATTTCGTTGAAAGCAAATGCCAACGCATTTTGGTCTTCCATTATCACAGGGTATCCAACGGTACGGAAACGGCTTTGATTGGTTGATACTGGAACACCATTTCCGGCTATGGTCGGTTTGAATTGGTTGTTAATATATTGTACAAAAAAAGTATTGTTAAATAACTCTGAGAAATAACATACCCAAGCTCCACCTGATTTATCTATTTGTACAATTGCAGGTCCTTTAACATTGGCAGAAGCTACTATTGCAGGTTGTGCATGTAGTGGCTGCAAATCGGAATTATAAACTTGTAATTGAAGAGACGATTCATCACTTCCCATGATCACAACATAAAGATTATCTTTTTTATCTATCTCCATAGCCATTACATTACATGGAGTAGAAGCCATTACCTCTCCGGTTATTCCATTTATTTTGTAAATAGTATTTAGGGGACTATTTCCTGCGGTTCCTAATGCAATATAAATATTTCCTTTACTATCCGTTTTAAGGCTTCTGGGACCCATAAGAGTTGTCGATTGCGGGGTAATTAACTTGCCTGATTGACCAAAAAGATATTCTCCCTTTGTATTAACTTTGGAAATTCTGCACTCTCCGTATGTTTCTGCATCTTGCATAAGATTAGAATAACATAAGAAATAATTTCCTTGTTTATCAGCAACACCTCCATAAACAATAGCGAATGTTGTACTGTTGTTAGAAATCAAGCGTTCATTGTCCCATTGTTTTACTCCGCGAGGATCCAAATATTGTAAAAACAAATCATATTTTCCACTTCCATTGTTGTGCCAATAGGGTACAAAAGCACTGCCGTCATTCAACAATCCAATAAAGGGACTTTCCGATGCTTGTTTTGAGAAAGGAGAAACTTGTACAGGATTGTTTACATCGCCGTATTGCATAGGTTTTTGATAAGGAATAATTATAGAAGCCGTATCGTTTATGCTATTAGTATCGGTTGTAAAACGAGTATAAGCTGTAATTTTATAGGTAATAGTATCGCCCATATCAGCCCTTTGTTTAAAGGTATAGTCTACGGTTGCCCCTGCTTCTAAAGCGGGATTAAACATAACTTTCTCTGTAACGCCGATAGTATCATTATTTATTTTATATGTTATCGAAGTACCGTTGGCTGTACTTGTTCCGTAATTTTTAATTTTAACCGTGATAGCGGTAGAACCGGAACATTGTTTAGACGTAGTAGGAGATACTATACTTGCTATACCCAAATCGGCAGTAATGCCGAAATAAATATTTCTTAAATATGCTCGGTTCCATATTCCATTAGCAAGATTTGTTGTGTCAGCGGTAAATCCAGCATAATAATCGCCTGTTTCAGGAGATATGAAATCATGTTTATATTGTGTATAA
>JAVBQU010000058.1:0-9601 GCA_031548675.1 Bacteroidales bacterium | reverse complement strand
TGAAAGGGCTGTAAGAAGCAGGATTCCTAATATATATTTTTTAATATTCATTTGCATGGTCTTTTAAATGTTTATAGAGTTCTTAGCTTTGAAAAGCTCTAAGAACTCTATAATATAAAACGAATAATTAAATCTTTTATTATGAATTAAAATCTTGATTCAACACTGGTTGTATCGGGTACATAGTTCTTAATCAATTTTTCAAAATCAACTTCTTTAATCGATTTATACCATAAATCGACACTTCCGCCAAAAGAAGCATTGGGTTTCCCGCTATACCCCGGACTTTGCTTATATACCCTCATTAGTGATTTATCTGCATTACTTTCATAATGTTCTTCACCAATATTAAGCGAAGCCTCTAGCAATTTACTATGTGCTTCTTCAATGGTTTTTCCGAGTAAAAACGGAACAACTGCCCTGCCTTCTGCGGATACACGACCTACCACTAAATCAATAACAGAGCCTTTTTGTATCTTGTCATTTTCTTTAATCGGCTTGCCTTTATATTTCATTGCCAAAATAGCATTATGAGCCATATCTTCCCGATATTCCAGTTTTCCGGCTTGCAGTCCATACGTTTCGAGCAGGGCTGTTGCCTGACGTAAAGATAAGTCTACCAAATTAGGCATCAGCATAAATTCCGGAGTATTGGAAACAACTGTGAGATAAATAGTTCTTCCTGATTTAACTTTGGACATCGGCAATGGATCTTGAGTCAGGATTTGCCCCGCAGGAAGTTTTGCATTAAACACAGAGTCCACAACCATAAATTCTAAATTATCGTATTTATCAGAATTTTGAACATTTTCTAATTTTTGTCCTACAAAATCCGGAACGGCAAATTCCTTCCCATGACGGGTAATCATATTAAGCGATTGAATGATAATAAAAACAATTACCAAACTGACGATAATCATTAGAATTATATGCTTCCAAAACGTTTTTGTTTTAATCAATTCTGTAAATTTCATTATTGTACCGGTTTTACTGGAGTTGCATAAATTTTGATTTTCCCTTCAGTTTCTGCTGTTTTCCGTAAATCAACATTCATCGTTTGAATTAGTTTTATCTTTTTCTGCATCAACAGAATATTTTTAATTTTTTCTTTTTCAAATGAAAAAGGAGATACACTTTCTTTTATTTTAAAGTCCTTAATCAAAGCAAAATATGTATATAGATCATCTGAAACCGTAATCTGTCTATTATTTTTCAAAAATACTTCATAGTTATAAGTCTGAATAGGGATTTCTTTTAATAAATCATCAAATTGAAGCCAGACATCATCTACAAAATAATTTACGGCATATTTTCCACACAAATCAAAAAAAACCTTTTCGTTGTACGAACCAAACAAGGCTTGCTTAAATTTGGGTAATTGCGGAGAATTCTTATCTACCTTTACATACAAAACTTTAACTATATTACTCTTTAATAAAAAGTTATCTTTATGAGCTTCGTAATAATCCTGAAGTTCCTTTTCTGAAATCGGTTCTGATTGCATCTGCCTAATCAACAGGTCTTCATAAGCATGTATTGTAAGCGAATTTTTATACTCCTGAAGCTGGTTGGTAAAATCTTTCTGTTTTTCGTTCAGATTTTTCTCTGCTTTTTGCAAAACTACCATAGTGTTAACCCAATTATTTATATAATTCTGTAAACACAAAGCACTATCGTTAGCAGAACAATTGGCTGGATAAATATGTGGAATATCCGAAGCATAAAGTTTATAATCATAAACTTGCGCCAATATCTTAGCATTTGTATTATCTTTACAAGCATGTAAAACCAAAACAATAGCCAGAATCCAAAAATATCGGCTTTTATGCTTCATTTCTCTGTTCTTTATTTTATAGTATTATAAACATCTCTGTGAACAACAACCGGATATTCTGCTTTTAATTCTTTCAGCCATTGTTGTTCCAACAAATTTTGATAATCGGCAATAGCCAATCCTTTAGCTTCTGCAAATGTTTTAGGTTCTGAAGGTATTACTTTTTGAACAGCAACAATAACAAAGAAAGTAGTTTCTTTTATGGGGTCGGTTACTCCCTGTGTCCAAGCTATTTTATCAATAACCCTGTTATCTCCTTTGACATATTTTTTAGCTTCATATCTGTAAACATGCAAAGAATCGTTGTTGGGTATGTTTTTATTTAAAAAAGCTTTCAGTTTTTCAGGTTTATCAAACAACTTCTTCTTATACGCCGTTTTAATGATTTTAGAAGCAGTTGCTTCGTCTATTTTTGATTGCTCAAATTCGAACAAAGTGGCAGATAAACGCTCTCCCCATTGATATTTGGATTTATTTTCATTGTAGTACGTTTCTAATCCTACAGTATCTTCGATGGCTTTGTTCCATACTTTTTTCTCTGTTAAATCGAAAAGTAAGAAACCATCTCTGTATTCATTAGCCAGATTTCTGTAATCATCATACTTTTTATCCAATTGGTTTTCTTCGTATTGAATACATGTTTTTTGAACAAAATCTTTATATGAACGATTCAGAAAATCAACCACATTTTCGTCTCCCTGCTTCCGGTATTGGGTTGTAAAATACTCAACAAAATCTTGCTGAGTATAAGATTTATCGCCTATATGAAACATTTCGGCACGTAATGAACCGGCTGTATTTCTATTCCATTTATTTACAAAAATGCTATCAGTAACAACCGTATAGAATTCCTTAAGCTTTTTAGGGTTTTCTGTAAAGTTATATTCCGATTTCAAACGCTCAACAAAAACCTCTTTGGGTTTATTAGCTCGCGTATCTTTTGTTATTCTATCTATAATCCAGCCTTTTATAGAATCAAAAGCGGGAATCCCTTCTTTATTGATTAACAAGGCAACATGCCAGCCGAAACGGGTTAAAAATGGTTTGGAAAATTCTCCGTTATTTAATGGAATAATGGCTTCAATAAATTCGGGAACCATCCGGCTGGCTGTAAAAGCCGGTATTTTTCCACCCAATTCTCCTGTAGCCTGATCATCTGAATATTCTTTTGCCAAACTTTCAAAATTAGCTCCCTCTTTTAATTGGGTAAAAATAAAATTAATCTTTCCTCTGTAGTAAGCAGAATCTTTAGCTGATAAATTTTGAGGTGTTGATATCATGATATGTGACGCATCTATCATCCCCATATCGGGTGTTTTTGAAATTACTTTAATAAGGTGATAACCAAAGCTTGTACGCACCGGCATCGAAATTTCACCTACTTTGGTATTATAAGCTCCTGTTTCGAAAGGATAAACCATGTCGAAAACCGAAAAATAGCCCAAATCGCCATGATTACCTACAGAACCTTGCTGGGCTTCTGTTGCCAAAACATCTCTGGCTGAAGGATCTTCTGAATAGGTATCTGCTGCTTCAGCAAAAGGCATACCTTTTAATATTTTATTCCGGATTTCAATAGTTTTTTGGTAAGCTGCCAAAGTATCTTGAGGCAAAGCGTTTGCATCTAATTTAATAAGAATGTGGCTCGCTCTCAGCATCCATTTCATACGATTATAAGCTTCCTTAATCAAAGCATCGTTTACCTCTCTATCAAAAAGATAAGGTTGAGCCAATTGTGAACGATATTTTTCATATTCATGCACAAAACTACGAACAGTATCTAACTTTAAATCTTTAGCCTGCCTTACTTTAAGCCTGTAATTGATGTATAAATCCAAATACGCATCTAAATCGGCTTGATTAATCGTTTTGTTAGTCTGTGTATTGTTTTTAAAATAGGTTCTTAAAAATTCGCCTTTAGTTATCTTTTCTCCGGCAACTTCTAGTAAAACTTGATTTTTGTCATCTTTTACTTGAGCAAAAGCCATAGAAGATACAATAAAAAGAATGCTGAAAATTTGAAACGTTTTGTACATTTTATTTGCTGAAAGATTATAAAGTTCGTAAAGTTATAAAGTCTTCAAATTAATTGGATTGAACTTGTAGTAAACTGAATTGCGGAACATCTATTCTTCTCATTAATATTCTGCTATCCATAGTTCAATTACAATATTACCTGCTGTAATTCGGGGCTTCGCGCGTTATGGTTATATCATGCGGATGACTTTCTGCATAACCGGCGGCGGTAATTTTAATAAACTTGGCTTTTTTCAATTCATCTAAATTTTTAGAGCCTGTATAGCCCATACCGGCTTTGAGTCCTCCAATAAGCTGATGAATAATTTCTGCCAAAGTTCCTTTGTAAGGAACACGTCCTACAATACCTTCGGGAACCAATTTTTTAATATCATCTTCTTCATCTTGAAAATATCTATCTTTAGAGCCTTGCTGCATTGCATCTAAAGAACCCATTCCCCGATAATTTTTAAATTTACGTCCTTCGTAAATAATAGTTTCACCGGGTGATTCGTCTACTCCGGCTAGTAAAGAACCTGCCATAATAGTATGAGCTCCACCAGCTAAGGCTTTTACTACATCTCCCGAATAACGGATTCCTCCATCGGCTATAACCGGAATGCCTGTTCCGTGCAGGGCTTGAGCTACATCGAATACCGCCGACAATTGGGGTACGCCGATTCCGGCTATTACACGGGTTGTACATATAGAACCGGGTCCTATTCCTACTTTTACGGCATCGGCACCGGCTTGTACTAAGGCTAAAGCTCCTTCGGCAGTAGCTACATTTCCGGCAACAACATCTAAATTCGGATAGGTTTGTTTAATTTTCTTCAACATTTCCATGATATTTTTCGAATGTCCGTGTGCACTATCTAATACGATAGCATCTACACCGGCTTGTACCAGTGCATCTACACGTTCCATCGTTGTAGGAGAAACTCCCACACCGCCTGCTACACGCAATCTGCCTTTGGCATCTTTACAAGCGTTAGGGCGTTGTTTTAGTTTTATAATATCACGGTAGGTTATCAATCCTACTAATTTTCCTTCTTTATTAATAACCGGTAATTTTTCTATGCGATGCTGCTGCAATACATCGGCAGCTTCTTCAAAATTTGTAAATTCATTGATAGAAATCACTTCTTTAGTCATAATTTCTACCACTTTACGGGCTGTATTTCGTTCAAAGCGCAAATCGCGGTTGGTAACTATTCCTATCAGTTTTTTATCGGTATCAACAATAGGAATCCCGCCAATGCTGTATTCTTTCATCATATTAAGGGCATCAAGCACCGTTGCGTTTTCTCCTAAAGTAATAGGGTCGGTTATCATGCCGTTTTCGGCTCGTTTTACCTTCCGCACTTCATTTGCCTGTTGTTCGATAGACATGTTTTTATGTAATACTCCGATACCTCCCAATTGTGCAATGGCTATTGCCATTTCCGACTCGGTAACCGTATCCATGGCTGCCGAAATTATAGGAATATTCAGCTTTATATGGCGTGTAAAATAGGTTTCTACATTTGCGTCCCGTGGAATAAATTCGGAATACGCAGGAACAAGCAAAACATCATCGTATGTTAAGCCTTCTTTCAATAATTTGCCTGAATTATACATAATAAAAAATTTTCATGCAAAAGTACAACAAATACTTGAAAAAGCGTAGAATTAAAGAACTAAATTCAAGTAGTATATAGAAAAAATCTCATATTAGAATACTATTGATTATAAGCTGTAATATCATTCATTAGGCTTCTTAGAAAAATCAAAGTAATAACATTCCTACGGAATGTTCCGCAAGTCTAAACTGAAAAAAAGATGGCTTGCGGAGAGTTCCGCAAGAAAGAGACGAAATCTGTAGCAAGAATAATTACTATGTATAAGTTTATTTCCATATAATTACTCAAATCATACCACTATAATATTTACTAATGTAAAAATTTTCATCTTAAGTTATTTATCAACAAGATTTCATGAGATTTGTTATAAAAAAACGCACCAATCTCTTCTATTTTTCCGTAATTTTGCAACTTTAAATTTTAAACCTATCCTTATGTCTCAAAATGGTTCGTTTAAACTATCAGAAATATTTAAACCCAAATTATTTACCATTATAAAGCAAAGGCAGTATGATAAGAAAACGTTCTTATCTGATCTAACCTCAGGACTTATTGTAGGGATTGTAGCCATTCCTCTGGCTATCGCTTTTGCTATTGCATCAGGAGTAAGCCCTCAAAGCGGTATAATTACAGCAGTAATTGCAGGTTTTATTATCTCGTTTTTAGGCGGAAGCCGCTATCAAATCGGAGGACCTACAGGAGCCTTTATCGTTATTGTATACGGCATTGTGGTGGAATATGGAATGAGCGGATTAATCATTGCTACAGTACTCGCCGGGGTAATGCTGATAATCATGGGATTGCTCAAGCTGGGAAATGTCATCAAATTTATGCCCTATCCTATTATTGTAGGCTTTACCAGTGGTATTGCTGTAGTCATATTTTCTTCCCAAGTCAAGGATTTTCTGGGGTTGCAGATGGGAGCAGTTCCTTCTGAATTTCTTGATAAATGGAAAGAATACTTTGCCCATATCCATACCATTAATATCTGGGCTGTTTTAACCAGTGTCTTTACCATTTTGATTATCTTTTCGTGGGGAAAAGTTTATAAAAAGATTCCCGGCTCTTTGGTTGCTATTATTTTTGTTTCCACAGTAATGTATTTTTTAAGAGAATATCTTCATATTAGTGTAGAAACTATCGGCAGTAAATTTCCGGAATTGGCAGGCGGGGCTCCGCTTCCCTCTCCCGAAGCTCCTACTATTAATATGAAAGCCATACGTATGCTTATTCAGCCGGCATTTACCATTGCCATGCTGGGAGCTATTGAGTCTTTGCTTTCTGCCATGGTTGCCGACGGAGCTACCGGAGGCAAACACCGCTCTAACACAGAACTGATTGCACAAGGTGTAGCCAATATAATTACACCTATATTTGGAGGGATTCCTGCTACCGGAGCAATTGCCCGTACGATGACCAATATCAACAATGGAGGTAAAACGCCTGTTGCGGGTATTATTCATGCCATTTTTCTCTTGCTTATCTATTTCTTTTTAATGCCCTTAGCGGTACATATTCCTTTAGCTTGCTTAGCTGGGGTATTAACCATTATTTGTTATAACATGTGCGAATGGCGTTCGTTTAAGGCTCTGCTTAAGAACCCCCGTTCCGATGTAGCTGTTTTATTGACCACTTTTTTGCTTACGGTTATTTTTGACTTAACGATTGCTATCGAAATCGGATTATTGATAGCTTTGTTTATGTTCCTACGACGGGTTATGGAAACATCAGGCGTTTCGGTTGTGAATAATGAAATTATTCGTACCGAAAACGATGAAGAAATAGAAGCCGAAGTATTGGATATTCCTGATGGTGTGGAAGTTTTTGAAATTAACGGACCCTTTTTCTTCGGTATAGCCAACCGTTTTGATGATGTTTCGGTAGAAATTGGCCAGAAAAAAGTGAAAGCCCGCATTATCCGCATGCGGCGAGTTCCGTTTGTCGATTCAACAGGCTTGCATAATCTTCGGAATCTTTGGAAAAAATCGCAAAAAGAAAAAATACAACTTATACTTTCCGGCGTAAATTCGGATGTGTTGGAAACACTCAAAAAATCGGGATTTGCCGATGAAATAGGCGAGGAATATATTTGCGAAAATATTACCATGGCTATAGAAGAAGCCAAAAAAGTAGTATTTAAAGATTTGTGGGCATTACATAAAGAACAATAAATATTTCAAGTTCCATATTTCAAAATTTAAAGTTTCAAGCTATCAAAATTTGAATAAATAAATATTTTGATTTTGACACAGAATGAATAAGATTAAGAAAAACTTGAAATTTGAAATCTAAAACCTGAAACCTAGTTTTATGCGAAAAATAAACAATGCTTTTCGGGCGATGGAAGGTTGTCAATGTTTTAGATGCAATTCTGAAAATCAGCATAGTTTTCAAATAAAATTTAGAAGATAAATTTGAAAAATTGTATTTTTGTATTCCATTTGCAATACATCTGAGATAAAGCACATAGAAGTGTTTTAGAATATCAAAATGAAGAAAAATAACCAACAGCAAATTCGCAACAGTACAGCCGATTTTTTAATCTTTACCCGTCAAAATGGCGAGAATGGAATTGCAGTACGTGTTGAAGATGAAAATGTTTGGTTGCGTGCGGAAGCTATAGCTGAGTTGTTTCAGAAAGACCGGCGTACTATTCAAGAACATTACAAAAATATATTTTCTTCCGGTGAATTGATAGAAGATTCAGTATGCCGGAAATTCCGGCATACTGCCGATGACGGAAAAACCTACCAAGTGAAGTTTTATAATCTGGAAGCAATTATCTCGGTTGGCTATCGAGCAGATTCTCAACGAGCTGTTGAATTTAGAAAATGGGCTACAAATATTTTGAGCAACTTTGCCAAAAAAGGTTATGTTTTAGATAAGGACCGTTTGATTAACGACCAAATTTTCTCGAAACACTATTTTGATGAACTTATTGCCGAAATTCAGGAAATAAGGGCAAGTGAACGGAAATTTTATCAGAAAATCACCGATATTTATACTACCGCAGTGGATTATGATACCAATAGCTCGACTACCAAAGATTTTTTTGCCACAGTTCAAAATAAACTGCATTTTGCCATACACCAGAATACTGCTGCCGAATTGATTATGAAACGTGCTAATGCTCAAAAGGAAAATATGGGATTAACCAATTGGAAGAATGCACCGCATGGAAAAATTATAAAAACCGATGTAAGTATTGCAAAAAACTATTTGTCGAACCTCGAACTATCGGAATTGAACGAAATTGTTACCATGTATCTTGACTACGCAAATCGTCAAGCAAGAAAATTTATTCCAATGACCATGGAAGACTGGAAAGCGAAACTTGATGTTTTTCTCAAATTCAATGAGGAAACCATTGGTGACGGTATTGGCAGAGTATCTCACGAAATAGCTAAAGTCTTTGCGGAAAGTGAATTTGAAAAATACCGTGTTATACAAGACAAAAACTATCAATCTGATTTTGATAAGTTGCTTGAACAAACAACAAACTTTAAACTTGAGAAGGGTTAAAAGAATATATTGCAGCTAATAATAAAGACTTTCAAAAAAAAATACTTAGAAAAGAATCAGGCAATTATTTATGCGAAAAATAAACAATGCTTTTCGGGCAATGGAAGGCTACCAATGTTTCGGCTGCGATCCAAACAACTCACACGGCTTGCAGCTTAAGTTTTATGAAGATGGCGAGTATGTCTGCTCCGAATGGAATCCTTGCGGACATTTCGAAGGTTATCCCAATATATTGCACGGCGGCATACAAGCTACCTTATTGGACGAAATAGCGGCGTGGACTGTTTATATTAAAGAAAAAGCAGCTTGCGTAACCGCCAAGATGAACATTAAATATAAAAAAGCTGTTTTTACTAATACAGGAAATCTTTTAATAAGAGGTAAGGTTTTGGAGACCAAACGTAACCTATGCACTATCGAAACCGAATTACTCAATTCCAGCCAAGAAATATGTGCATCGGCAGAAGTTACCTATTATTTGTTTCCACAAGGTTCGAGCCAATCAGACATGTATTTTCCTGATTACGAAAGTTTTTTTGATGAATAATCAAACTATATAACTCAATTAATAAACTCAAACTATTTAATTTATGATTTCCTTTAATAA
>JAVBQU010000103.1:0-4653 GCA_031548675.1 Bacteroidales bacterium | reverse complement strand
AAAACTTTCGGTTGTACCGTATAAAATCGTATTGATAGCTTCATCAGGAATATCCCGAATCGGAGTATCGAGTTTAAAGCCGTATTTGGCTGCAATGGCTTCCATCTGCTTAAAAATCCAATTAGGTTTATAAGCCCCTATTACGGCTATGCCGCCGTTTTTGATGGATTTACTTGTATCAGGCATGATTTTATCTAAGTCCATTTCCGAAATTTCGCCCAAACCATTGCAGGTTGGGCAAGCTCCATAAGGCGAATTGAACGAAAAAGTATTGGGTTCGGGCTCCGGATATGAAATTCCTGAAACGGGACACATCAGCAATTTGCTGTAATGCCTTACCTCTTTGGTTTGGTCGTCCATAACCATCAACATGCCTTTTCCTCTTTTCAGGGCTGTTTGCACCGATTTGTTTAAGCGGTCGCGGTTTTCTTCGGATAAGGTTTTAAAGCGGTCTATTACCACTTCTATATCATGCACTTTATAACGGTCTAAGTGCATCCCGAAAGTAATTTCCTGAATTTCGCCGTCGACCCGTACCCTCAAAAATCCTTGCTTGCCTATTTGCTCGAACAATTCGCGGTAATGTCCTTTACGCCCTTTTATCAACGGAGCTAGAATGGTAATCTGTTTGTCGCCGTATTTTTCGAGGATTAATTCAAGAATTTGGTGTTCGGTGTAGCGTACCATTTTTTCGCCGCTCACATACGAATAGGCATCGGCAATACGGGCATAAAGCAAACGTAGAAAATCGTAGATTTCGGTAATGGTTCCGACAGTAGAACGGGGGTTGCGGTTGGTAGTTTTTTGTTCGATGGCAACAACGGGACTTAAGCCTGTGATTTTATCGACATCGGGGCGTTCCATATTGCCGATAAACTGGCGGGCATAGGCAGAAAAGGTTTCCATATACCTTCGCTGTCCTTCTGCATAAATGGTATCGAAAGCCAAAGACGATTTTCCGCTGCCGCTCAATCCGGTAATTACTACCAACTGATTGCGGGGTATATTTACATC
Source organism: Bacteroidales bacterium (assembly GCA_031548675.1). Lineage (GTDB taxonomy): Bacteria > Bacteroidota > Bacteroidia > Bacteroidales > P3 > JAVBQU01. Next base: position 3,639 of record JAVBQU010000103.1, on the reverse strand, counting down.
TATATCTTTAAGATTATGTTCTCTTGCTCCGTATATTTCAATGATTTCTTTATCATTATGTTGTGCTTCGTCTATTGCCATGCTCCTGCTGTTCTATGCTATCTGTTTTGGTTGTGCAAAGGTAGTAAAAAGATGTTGAATGGATGATTGATGCCCAAGAAGCTTTTTACGTTCAATGCAAACAAAAATATTTTCTGTTTGTTTTTAGATTACAATTAAATGATATTTAAAAAATCCATATAAAAATAATAAAAGTAATAACATGAAGCGGTTCTTATTTTCAGTACTTTGTCTATCCTTATTAGGCTCTTTTGCCTATGGAAAAAATCCACGTATAGACTCTCTCGCTCTTTATCTTTTAACGGAAAGCAACATACGTTTGCAAAACATTCAATCGTGCCGGTTTACGGCTGAAATATCTTATGATGTTTGGGGAGATGATGTGGGTTTGATTAAACACTCATCTTTAGATAAAATCTATATGAAATTTCCTGACAAGATGTATATTAATGCCATTGGAGATAAAGGGCACAAAGCATTATGGTATAATGGAAATATTTTGAGTTATTATTCATTCATAAACAACCAATATGCACAAACATCTGCTCCTAATTCTATTTTAGAGACCATAGATACTTTAAGTAAAGCATTGGGTATAGAATTTCCGGCTGCCGATTTTTTCTATCCTACTTTTGTTTCGGATATATTAAACACCGGATGTAATTTGATATATTTGGGTATTGCAAAAGTTGGAGAGCGGGATTGTTTTCATATTGCAGGAAAAAGCGAAACCGCGAGCTTTCAGTTCTGGATAGCCAACGATGAAACGCTATTGCCTGTAAAAATGGCTATTGTATATACTTCTGAGAAACATCAACCGCAATATGAAGCGGTATTTAATAATTGGGAACTTGAAGGCAATTATCCGGATGCTATGTTCGATTTTAATCCGCCGCCAACAGCTGACAAAATCAAATTTGCTCATCAAAAGTGACCCCAGTGATAAAGTTATAAATATAATAAAATGCCTAGCGATTTTTTATTTTTCATCATTCAAAGATTCCATAATTCCCAGTTAAATATATTACTAACCATGCAAACAAATTTCAAAAAATATATTATAAGCACTGTAAGCTGCTTATTATTCCTGAGTTTATTGATTGTGCCTAAAATTAATATGGCACAACGTTTCTCTCATCCGGTTCCGGTACGCCCCATGCCCAGACCTGCTCCTGCTCCTCGTCCCGTACCTGTTCGACCAGTACCTGTCCCCAGACCAGTTCCAGTGCCTGTTCCCCGACCGGTTCCCGTACCTGTACCTCGTCCGGTTCCTGTTCCCATTTATCATTATCCATACGTTTACCATCCCTATCATCCTTATTATTGGGGAGCGTATTGGCATCCGATAGGCTTTGTGGCTGCTACATTAACTACTGCCGCCATTATTATCACTATTGATAATATGAACTACCACTATGATGAAGGTGTATATTATGTAAAAGAAACATCGGGTTACAAAGTAGTTCCGGCTCCTATAGGTGCTACCATCTCCGATTTGCCTGACGGATATACCACTGTTGTGGTATCGGAAACTACTTATTTTTACTATGGCGGAGCCTATTACATCAAAACCAGTAAGGAATATAAGGTAGTTAAAGCACCCGAAGGGGCAGTTGTAAGCAAATTGCCCGAAGGGGCTAAAGAAGAAACCGTGAACGGACAAAAGTATATGGTTTACGATAATACCTATTATCAACCTATATCTAAAGACGGGGAAGATACTTATATTGTAACTAAAGTGCAGTAACACTATAATATAGCGTTACACGTCACTGCGAGGAGGAACGACGAAGCAGTCTCTCATTATCATTATAAAGAGATTGCTTCAGCCTCATTCTTCGGCTTCACAAATGACGTTTCTCGTCTTTGACTTTTGGAGCTAATTAGAAATTATTTAGTCGGCAGAGCTTTTAATTTTACGGCAGGGAACAATAGCCGACAGACAGCCGATACATAAAACAATGGCTCCTACAATTAAGAAGTCCATAATTTTTAAGTAAACAGGAAATGATGTAATGATAAAATTACTTTCGGCATTATTACTGAGTTTAACCAAGCCGAAAGTTTGCTGCACCCAGCAGATAGCCAAGCCTATCAGCAAGCCTGCCCCTCCCCCGATAATGGAAATAAGCATTCCTTCGGTAAAAAATATACGCCTGATTCTATGGTAAGATATTCCCATGCTGTTTAAAATCTGCATATCATGTTTTTTCTCCATAATAAGCATCGATAAACTGCCTGTAGCATTAAAGCATGCTATCAAAAGGATAAAAGAAAGGATAATATAAATGGCAAGCTTTTCCGATTTTACGGTTTTATAAAATAATTCCTGCTGTTCGAATCTGTTTTTAACAGAAAAGTTATCGCCTGCTATGCTTTTTATCTGTTTTTGTATGGAGTTGATATCTGCACCGGAAGTTGTGTAAACATCGATACTACTTACCTCTGATGTATAATTAAAAAATGAGCGTAAGAAACGCAAAGGCACAATCACATATTTTTGATCGATGGCAGGCATTACCTGAAAAGCCCCTGCCGGCATAATATTTTCCTGTGCAAACGATTCTTCAGGGTTCTCTATACTCATTTGGCGTTTGGGAGCATATACGGTTAAATCCTGCGTATAATCATTGGGGTTTACACCCAAAGCATAATAAATGCCGCCGCCCATAATTGCAAAATTCGAGCTGCCGGCTGTAAGCCTGAAATGACCTTTGATAATAGCCGTATCCAACCTGCTTAATGTAAGAAAAGAATCGCTCACCCCTTTCAGGGTTACAATCTGCTGGTTAGCCTGATATTTTAATAAAGCATTCTCCTCTATAGCCTCTACATAGCCTGCAACGTTTTTGATAGATTTAATCTTATCGATAGGAAAATTCTTCATATCAAACATTTTTCCCTCCTTAGCTTCGATACGAACCGGAGGGTCGAAAGTTCCCATAAAAGAAAAACCTAATTGCTCAAAGCCATTAAAAACAGACAAAACCACTATCATAGCCGCTGAACCGACAGCAATAGCAACCATCGAAATAGTGGATATAATATTGATGATATTCTGTTTTTTTTTAGAAAAAAGATACCGTTTAGCTATGTAAAAAGTAAGGTTCATCTATTGATTAAGCAATTGCTCTATTCTTTCTACGTGGTCAAAAGAATTATCTATAAAAAACTCCAGCATAGGGATAATACGCACTTGATTTTTTATCTTCGTTCCCAAAATAAAGCGGATATCGGTTGCATTCGCCTTTATCGCTTTTAAAACATCATCTTTGGGAATATTATTCAAAGAAAAAATACTGACATGAACGCGGGCAATAGATAAATCTTTGGTTACCGAAACCGCAGTAATGGTAACCATAGAAGAACCATAAAAATTCTTTCCCTCTTTCTGAAAAATATCGCTTAATTCCTTTTGAATAAGGCGGGCAATTTTGTGTTGTCGTGTTGTATCCATGATGCAAAATTACGTAAAATACTCCGTTTTAAGGATGTTTATTTAGCATTCCTCCAAAATTTCAGAAGATGTCAGGATTTTCTTTTTCAACAAGCATGCCAATAATTAAACCCTTTGATTTT
>JAVBQU010000187.1:0-11247 GCA_031548675.1 Bacteroidales bacterium | reverse complement strand
TTATGGTAATTGGTTTCGGGTTGTAGGATTGCAGGAACAAATTCTTCCAACAAACCGCCTATTACTTTATATCCGGCAACTTCGAGCTCCACAACGGAGGATGTATTGTAAATCTTATCTCCCGAAATCTTCTTGATATTTTCTACTGCTGTTCTGTAAGGCTCATCGATACATTTTATTAAATCGGCATCGAAAGTTCCCGATAAAATTTCGTCCTGATGTTTGCCAAATGCTTGAAAACATTGCGTAATTAAGGTAGAGATGGCTTTTGCCCGTAAGAAAGATATACGGTCGTTGGTATCTTGTATTTTATGGAAACGGTCGATGTTTTTATTCCTTTGCGAATCATCGCCCAACAAAGGTTTGAAATGCTCCAGAATTTCATCTTTATGCATAATCTTCAATCGGTGGGCATCCTCCATATCAATAATATTATAACAGATATCGTCGGCAGCTTCTACCAAAAAAGTAAGCGGATGGCGGTAGTAGGAATAGGGATTCTGCGAAAAAGCAATCAAACCCAACTCATCGGCAATACGTTTAAAATATTCTTTTTCCGATTGAAAGAAACCGTATTTTTTGGTATAAATATGTTGTTTGTTTCCTCCGTTGATGGCTTCGCAGGGATATTTAACCAAAGCTGCCAAAGCAGAATAGGTGAGGGCAAAAGAGCTATCCTCCCGTCCGCCATATAGATGGGTTAAAATGCGGAAGGCATTCGCGTTACCTTCGAAATGTGTAAAGTCTGCCCATTGCTCATGGCTGATGCTTAAATCTTTTTGGTAATTCTTTCCGCTTCCCTCGTTAAAATAGGCAGAAATAGCGGTTTCTCCCGAATGTCCGAAAGCCGGATTGCCTAAATCGTGTGCCAGACAAACGGCTGCAACCAGCATCCCGATTTCGGGAAATAATTTGTTGTCGGGAGCGTTCTCCATAAGCTGATGTGAAAGCATATTGCCTAAGGTGCGTCCCACACAAGAAACTTCCAAGCTGTGTGTAAGCCTATTGTGTACAAAAATATTTTCGGGCAGAGGGAAAACCTGCGTTTTGTTTTGCAATCGGCGGAAAGGAGAAGAAAATACAATCCGGTCGTAATCGCGCTGAAATTGCGAGCGTTCCTCATTAGGATTGCTATGCGTTTTATCTTCCTGTCCCCAGCGTTTGGTCGAAATTAATTTATCCCAGTTCATATATTTTAGATTTCAAGTTTCAGATTTCAAGTTTGACTTCGTCGAGCTTCGCTTCGCTACGGTTCAAAATTGTTGAGTTGTTGAATTGTTGAGTTGTTTTTGTTTAGCTTGTAACTAGTTTAAAAAGTTCATAACTCATCATTCATAACTCATAGTTCATTTAGCAGTTTTTCAACCAAATCGGGTACGCCTATGCCTGCTCTTTCTTCGATAAATGTAAGGTTTTTCAGATATAAATCAGGCTTTTTGGGGTCTACCAGATACAACCGTGTGCCGGGCTTGGTATACTGCACCAAACCTGCTGCCGGATATACATTGAGTGATGTTCCTATGATGATGAATATGTCAGCCTCTCCGCTTAGTTCAGCTGCCGGCTCTATCATCGGTACGGCTTCGCCAAACCACACAATATGCGGACGGAGCTGCGAGCCTTTTTCACATAGTTGTCCCATTTTAAGCTCCCAACCCTCTACATCATAAACTAAATCAGAATCGGATGTGCTTCTTGCCTTTTTCAGTTCTCCATGCAGATGCATTACTTGTGTAGAACCTGCTCTTTCGTGCAAATCATCTACATTTTGTGTAATAATCCTTACTTCATATTTTTCTTCCAGCTTTGCCAAAGCATAATGGGCTGCGTTGGGTTGAGATTCCAGTAATTGCTTCCGGCGTTGGTTGTAAAATTCCTGTACCAAAGCAGGGTTTTTATGCCATGCCTCGGGTGTAGCTACATCTTCTATCCGGTAATTCTCCCACAAACCGTCGCTATCGCGAAAAGTCTTGATACCGCTTTCGGCACTGATTCCTGCTCCGGTTAATACAACAATTTTCATGTGTTTATAATTTATTTCAGGTTTCTAAAAGTGAATTGTGAGTAGTGAGAAGTAAACCATTCAAAATTCGTAATGCATAGTTCAAAAATTCTTCGTCATTGCTGTAGGACGAAGTACGAGGACGAAGCAATCTAATTTCAGTGTTTTATCTTTCGGTTAATTCGTATTTCTGCGACTTGTGGTTATACCCTAGCTTATATTCCTTGCCTGCTTCTATGTTTACCTGCATTTCTTCATCATCTACGGTGTGAGTTTCATAACCCGTCAATGCTGTCATGCTTCGGGTTATCCATTGGTAGGTAACATATATGACGTTCTTTCCGGGCAGGGCATAAAATCCATATTGTATGCCTTTGGCAAACATCACAGGTTTTGCATCATTTATACTAACCACAGTCAATATATCATTAAGTTCTGTCCGCTGAATATAGATTTTTACAAACTGAGGATTTTCATGTTCGTAGGCTTGGGCTTTATCTTTTCTTCGTTTGAGCCAAAGGTACATAAAAGGAATATAAATAAAAAGTATGGCTGCGATAAACCATACTAAGAACCTAAATTGTCCGGTTGTAAATGCTTCTATAATGTTGTTCATACGCTATTATTTCAACAAATAGAAATCGTTCCCGCATGGGTTTTCAATATTCCCTCTTCCAATTCAAGAGCCATAATGTATTGTTCGGGAATGCTTCCGGTATCTTTGATGCCAAAATGCGTTGTAGTTTTAAAGCCGAAACGTTGATAATATGCAGGGTCGCCAACCAGAAATACAGCTTTAAATCCTTTTTCTCGGGCTTTTTGTAAACTCTGCCTGATAAAACTGGAACCTATGCCTTGGTTGCGGTATTCCAACTCCATGCAAACCGGAGATAGGAGCAGGGCTTCAAATTGCTTATCATGAGAAGTAACAAACATACGTGTAAACATGATATGCCCGATAATTCTTTCATTTTCTACCAGCACCAAAGCAAGCTCGGGTATATAATTAGGACTGTTCCGCAGCTTGATAACATAATCCTGCTCGTCGCCATCAGCAACCTTGGCAGTTTCGAAAGCTGTTTTTACCAATTCGTATATTTCGGTAAAATCTTTTGCTGTTTCTTGTCGGATGAGCATATTGGCTATTTTGAGTAGTTTATAAAGTTTGAAAGTTTGTAAGGTTTAACTTCGTTGAGCTCGCAAGTTCGGTTATAAAGTTTAAACGTTATAACGTTTATAGTTTCTCCCTCGTATCTCTAAGATTTTATTACCTCTCCCTAACCCTCTCCGCAAGAGAGGGAATCCCTATGCAAGTACCTCTACTACTTGCTTATTTCTGATTTTTCATATCTCACTACTCACAAATCTACTGAGATTTTTACTTTCAAACGTTATGAACCTTATTACTTTTAAACTTTCTTCTGTTCAGTACTAACTCACATTTTCATCGCACACAAATCTTGAGCAATAATCAATGGGGCTTCGGTAGCGGCTTGTACTTGTTCTACCGTAAATTCGGGATGTATTTCTTTGAGCACAATACCCTGCGGGGTTATTTCCATCACTGCCATTTCGGTAATAATCATGTTCACCTGTCCGGCAGCAGTGAGGGGTAAAGTACATTTTTTCAGAATCTTTTTGTTATCGCCTGCGGTATGTTCCATCGCAAGTATCACTCTTTTAGCTCCAACCAGCAAATCCATAGCACCGCCCATACCCGGTGTTTTTTTGCCCGGAATAATCCAATTGGCAAGGTCTCCCTTTTCGTCCACCTGCAAAGCACCCAAGATAGAAACATCCACATGTCCGCCGCGGATAATGGCAAACGACATAGCGCTGTCGAAACTCGAAGCCCCCGGCAAAGCGGTAATATAACCTCCTCCGGCATTTACCAGATTTTTATCTTCTGTACCTGCTTCGGGAGTGGCTCCCATGCCGAGCAATCCGTTTTCTGACTGCAATACCACATGTACGTTATCGGGAATATAATTCGGGATAAGGGTCGGCAGACCTATTCCCAGATTTACTACATTGCCATCTTTCAACTCCATGACTGCTCTGCGGGCTATAACTTCGCGTATTTGATTTTTATCCATTATGCTGTTTTTTTATTGATTTCAAGATTGTGAAAAGTGAGATGTGAGAAGTGAACCGTGAAAAATTTCTGTGCCTTTTTGGTGCAACTCTGTGCAATAAAAAAGATGAAACCGATAAAGTGTCTTTCTATTCTCTATTCACTTATATTATTATCCATTCATCCGTCTGTCTATTTCTTGAGCAATGAAAGAAGCTACATCATCGGCATAGGTATTCATGCCGAATCCTGCATCGTAACCCAATTCTTTAGCTAATTCGTGCGAAATGCGGGGACCTCCGCAAGCCAAAATCATTTTATGGCGTATGCCTTCGGCTTCCATCATTTCTACCAATTCTATCATATTTTTGATATGGACTTCTTTTTGGGTAACGGTTTGCGAAATCAAAACCGCATCGGCATTTACTTCCAGAGCTTTGGCTATCAAATCTTCGTTGGGAACCTGACTGCCCATGTTATAAGCATCTATCATTTCGTAGCGTTCCAATCCGTAATGTCCGGCAAACCCTTTCATATTCATAATGGCATCAATACCCACTGTGTGGGCATCTGTGCCGGTGCTGGCTCCCACAACAACTAATTTGCGTCCTATATTTTCTTTGATAAATTGGTCGCATTCTGCCATATCCATTTTATTCGAAGCTACTTTAGGAACTACAATTTGAGTATAATCAACCGTATGACTGCAAGTACCGTAACAATTGAAAAAGGTAAAACCGGCAGTCAGTTCTTGTAAGAATACGACCATGGGGTTATCGAAACCCATTTTACGCATTAATTGTTTGGCAGCTTCAATGGCTTCGTCGCCAGCAGGAACAGGGAGGGTAAAGCTGATTTGTACTTTACCATCATTCATTGTATCTCCGTAAGGCTTTATTTTTTTGAGGTCTAGTGTTTTGTCAAAATTTTTAGGGGTTGTAGAATATAATCCTTCGCTCATGGCTATTTGTTAGTTTATTTATTTGCTTATAATTTTAAAATTATGAATAGTGAGAAATGAAATGTAAGAAGAAACATTTTTCATTCATTTCACAGAGACTCGTCAACTTGTTTACTCGTTTACTTGTATCTTAATCCTTCGTATTTTGTACCTCGTTTACTTGTTCACTTGTATCTTGTTTATTATTCTTCTTACACCTGAATTTATTTTCTGTTCCGTTAAGCAAACGCTTAATATTTTTCTTATGCGTTATGGGTACAAAGACAGCTACCACAATCGAAAATACAAAGAAGGTAATATAGAAATCGTCGCGGGTATAAGTTTCTACAAAATAATACAGAATCGGAAATGCAATTGCCGAAGAAATAGAGGCTAAAGATACATAGCCCGAAAGGCATAGCACTAATATGAAAAGCCCTAGCAGGCATGCAAAAAACCCGAAAGGGTAGAGGGCTATGATAATCCCTACAATGGTTGCCACACCTTTACCACCTCTAAAACCGGTATAGATTGGAAAAATATGTCCGGTTATAGCACAAATACCCATGGCTAACTGATACAAAGCAAAGTATTCGCCTTCTAAACCTAAGGGTATCCATTGGGCTAAAGATACAGCTATAAAACCTTTTGTGGCATCAAGCAGCAAGACTATGATACCCGGTTTTATGCCCAAAACGCGGAAAGTATTGGTAGCACCGGCGTTTTTACTGCCTTGTGTACGCACATCTATTTTATAAAATGTTTTTCCTATCCAAACCGAAGAGGAAAAAGAGCCTATTAAATACGCTACGATTAAGCCTGCTGCTAAAATTAAGTATATCATTGTAATTATAAATTATAAACTATCAATTATGAACTTGTACTTTGTTTACTAGTCTGCTAAAAAACAATCTATTTTATTCTGTTTGAGTGGATTCTTCTGAGTTATCTTCGGTTTCGGCAGACATGGCTTCTATTTTTCTTAAGAAATCCATTTTCATCCGTTCCGTTCCTACCGCGTAGGTAAATGTAGGTCTGCCTTCCGAAGCCTCTTGTCTTCTGTCCTTAGGTTTCGCTTCGATAATAAAATCCATGAATTTTTTATCGGGAGAATAAACGCTCATGACATTACTTTGGTAGCGGAACATATACCATTCGCTTGGACTTAGCTCGATATATATGTTTACTACGTCGCCTCCCGTATTTTTAATTACTTGGATTGCTCCTTTGCTGTATTTCCCGACATAAGTTTTATGGATGCTTCCTAAACCTATTTCTCCGAAAGACACAAATGAGCGTGATGGTGCATTCCATTTCATTTTTACATCAGAAAATAATAAAGAAAAATCCAATTCATCGGGATATTTGCGTATCTGTCCGTAGTTTGTAATTTCAGATAATAGTTTTTCGGAATTATCTTCGCCTACAACCGATTGAATAAATTTAGGATAGGTTTCTACATCTTTGCTAACTTCTCTGCCATTGTAATTTCTGATTCTATTCATAAAATACTTCATGGCATCATCGTTAAAATGGAAATTAAAGCCCATCGTAAGGTTAAATAAGAGCTCTTCATTCTCAATGTTTTCTTTTACATTACCTACACTCTTAACCACAAATGCTCCTGCCCGGGTAGCTAAGCGGATATTTCCTTCGCCATATATGGAACAATGCTGTGTATTCAAGGCTACATAATCTTCTGCACCCTGTGTGTTGCCTTTTAGTTTTTTCAACGAAGATATACGGTATTCTTTCGAGCCTTTATCATAAGTAAGGAATCCATCGGCAGAAATTATCAGGCTGTCGCTTCCTCGCTTGGCACTGAGAAATGCCGGATAAATTCCGGCTTTGTAATACCCTATGCCTACAGCTAAACTTCTGCCATCGATAGACCGTATAGGCGTAGCCACAGGAATCCGGATAGTATCGGGATTTACTACCCCATTGAATTTTAACCAATAACTTGCCGTATCGCCCATTTGGCAAGGATTTTTAATTTGCGTAGCTCCTTCAAACACGAGATTCTTTCGAGGACCTGAAAGTTTTATATTGCCGTAAAAATCGAATGCAGGGCTCAGCTTAAAGTTTTGCTCGCTGCGTATCACACCTTCGCCTTTGGTAATAAAACCGCCAACAGTTGCCGATTCTTCGGTATAGATATTATTGAAACTTACTTTTTGTTTTTCTTTCAATTCATCTACATAATCGTAAGAGGCGTTGGCTATGTAGCTTTTACGGCTTTTTACAATTACATCGGCATCGTATAACTTATGAAATTTATTTGCCGTATCGGCAATTACCAAAGCTTTGGTAAACGGATCCATCTCTGCCTGACGTTTTACAACTACTTTTCTATCGGCAGGGAAAACAGCGGCATCGGCTACACGGATTAAAAATACATCTTCGGCTGATAAGGTGTTTTCTTTCAAATCATACACTGCCCGTGGAGATACGAACTTTAACATGTCCTGATCTTTATGCGACGATACATATAATGTGCCGGGTAGTTTTTGTGCCAGCAAATCGGCAGGATCCATTTTGGTAAACGGCGTAATATCTTCGCCTTTGGTTGGTTTTACTGCAATCTGCTCTTGATCCATCAACCATTCAAAGGTTTGCATATAAGTATTGTATTGGATGATAGGAAAGTTTACCCTTGCAATTCCTCCGTTAGAAGTAAAATCACCCTTACGTTTTTCAAAGTCGATATGAGCCTTATAATTTTCGGTACTAAATGCCATTTCTTTCAAATCGAATGTTTTGAGTTTAAAGCTTGTCGTATCCGAATCCAAGAATTTCTTGGTAAACTTATAGTTATTCGAAATCAAAGATGCTCTTTCAAATTCTGCCGTTCCCGAACCGGTTAATCCCGACGAAGAAACCGCTAAGCCTCCGTCCAGTTTTACATTTTTACCATACATGTTGAAAGGCTGGTTTCTATTGGTAACAGCCATGTTGTTTTGATATGGAAACCATTTTACCAAAACATCAGCTCCATCTACAGTTGGGATATCTTTTTGGGCTTGTTCCGTAATTTTGAAAACCTGAGCTATGGCTAAAGTAGAATCGGGCGTAAAGAAAACATTTTTAGAAGTAGCGATGGCAGATTCGTATTGCAAATCGCCGCCACCGCGTAAGCCCGAATTACTCAAATATAAATCGTTGGTAAAATTACCCCTGCCGCCATAAACAGGTGTTTTTAGTTCCTTACGTAAGAATCCTAAAGAATAATCTTTTTGAACCTTTAAATTTTCGGGAATATCGGCATAAATACCTGCCGAAACCAAAGACCCGGCAAAGGTTAAGTTTTCAGTTTTGAAATCGTCCAGACTTTTTAATACAAAAGGATTGATTCTGAAAAAGAATGTTTTTCGAGGATACAATCCATTCATATATTGGTCGTAGTAAACATAGCTGTCCGATTTACTCGTAAATATCGGATAGTCAGGATAATCTTTTAAACCCGATTTATTATCCGGCTTATCAATTTGGATGCTTCCCGTTAAACCCTCAATCGTAGATTGTACTTTGGCTAAGTAATACAGCCCTTTTTCGTTAGGCTGGAACGATTTAACGGCAAAATTCAACGAATCTATTTCAGGTAAGTTTAAGGTAAAATCGCTATACGAAAAATAGGAAGAATGAGAATAAAATTTAAACTTTCCTACTTCCACCTGACCGGAAAAAACCATATCCCGATTCTTTTTCATAATAATTTCATGCTTGTCGGGAACGATATGGACATTTTGCGAGTCGCTTAAAGTGAGCATAATTAAGCCCCTGATGAGTAAATCTTTGTTGTCAACATTAAAAGAAGCATTGATAGTAGAACTTTGAGCCAAAATAATATCCGAAGTAAAATTGATTCTGTCGTAATCCATCCTTTTCATGGCAGCCTCTACAAAAATATTCAGTTTTTCCTTAGGGGTTATTTTTTCCGTTCCTTGTTCATAAATCAAAAATCCCTGATTGGTTAAATTGATTATCATTCTTTTGGCATTGGTAAGGTCTAACTTGGCGAAAGTTGCAAAATCGCTTACCGTAAAAGGCTCTCCTTGATAGTAATCAGAGCATCTTCTCACCCTTGTTAAAGGATGTGTTTCATCTATTCCCCGCATTTTGTCATATTCAACCGGCGTAAAAAAGTTTACCGACTCGAAACGGGCTGTAGATACTGTTCCCGGAATACCGTTTTTTACAAACTTTATTTCCGATTCATCCAGATTCCAAGTTAACCCATCTACATAAATATTGATTTTGTGATAACTGTCTGAAAAAGGACCTTCAAAACCGCTTTCTTTGTTGATAGACAAAGAAAGCTCTCGTTTGGGAGTTGTATACTTAAATTCTAAACCCGAATGAAAAATAGAATCGTTTCCTACCCATAGCGTTACACTAGCCATAGACGATACGGCTCTTTCCTGCCCCATAACCAGTAAACCGGAACTTACTTTGGCTAGGGTTTTGCCGTTCTTTTTGAAAAATAAGCTGGCAGCATTGCCGGCTACTCCCTGCCCGTAGATTTTATTTCCTTTTACAGAAAATCCCCCGCGGTAATCTACATCTTTATATACTTCTTTGATGGGAATATTGCCTTCATACGACACAAAACGAGGATAGATTACGTTTTCTGCGTTAAATTCGGCATTAGCTTTATCTTCTAAAGAACCCAGCAAAGGCTTTGCAAAATATTTGGGAAAATGGAATAATACGGAATCCGCTTTTAGCGATGGATTTTTTAAATCGACAGTGTAAGCATGCAGTTCCGCACGGGCTTCGTTTGGCGAAAATCCGGCACGCTGCCAATCAACCTCGCCGCCCTTTCCTTTCCAAGTTTGTTCCAAAGGATAATAAATGCCGCCTGTATGAGAGATTATCATGCTGTCTCTGTCTTTAATCGTGTAGCCTACCAAGTCGGTATTGCCGAATACAATTTGAGGCTGTTCGTTGCATACAAAATTATAGTTTAAAATGCGAGGCTGCCAACGGCAGTTAGATTCTTTATATATGCACCCTTCTTCGAGCAATAGAAGTGTAGCATCTTTCATCGTCTCAAAGTAATTCAGTTTTTTGACGGTAATAATATATTCCAAACTTTTATGCCATCCGGCTTTACTTTGAGCATTGATTTGCTGTTTATTCATAAGCAATTGAATACGCAGAAAATCATAAAATCCGGCAGTACGTACTTTGATGTTTAATAAACCGTTAGAGATATTAATCATTTGAGCTTTTTGCTCTGCCGACAAATCACTATTCCATAATGCAGTATATTGAATAATAATTTCCTCCCATTTTTTTTGAGTATTCTTATCCAAGTTTTTATCAGCCAAATAATAATCAGTCAGTTCGGTCAAGTAAGTTTCCGGAGTTTTAGAAAAAGCCTTGAAGCCTTGTGCCTGAGCGTTCAAAGATAATCCAGTGATAATTATACAGACTAATATCAATATGATTTTTTTGGTCATGATTTTGTTGAACTGTTTAAAGTTTGTAAAGTTATAAAGTTGAAAGTTCATTAAGTTGCGAGATATAAAAGCATTTTATCTATTGCCTTTTCTCGTTCTCTGTCACACATCACACATTACCTGTCACGTTTTACTTTCTCTTTTAATCAAAGTCTTATGTTACTTAATATTATTTCAGAAACTTAATAGCCACCCAATTATTTTTTTCAATAAAGTTAATGAAATTCATACCCCATTTTTCTGCTTCTGTTCGAATAGCCGGAATATCTTCAGTATAAAATCCACTCATCAACAGTAAGCCCTTGTCGTTTATACATTTTATATAGCTTTCCATATCCCGCAATAAAATATTACGGTTGATATTGGCAATAAAAATATCGTATTTTGTATTTCCCAAATAAGAAGCATCACCCAATGCCGCTTTTATTTCCGGATGTCCGTTGCGTTCGATATTTTCCAATGTATTTTCATACGACCAAGGGTCGTTATCTACTGCTTCTACCGAAGATGCCCCTTTCATAGCTGCAAATATCGCTAATATACCCGTTCCGCAGCCCATGTCCATAACCGATTTTCCGGCAATTTCTGTTTCTGCCAGCAAACGAATCACAGAAGAAGTAGTTTCATGGTGTCCCGTTCCGAACGACATTTTAGGCTCTATCACTATTTCATATTGAGTGTTGGGATTTTCGGGATGAAAAGGAGCTCGTATACTACAAATATTGTCTACGTACACAGGCTCGTAATTACTTTCCCAAACCGCATT
>JAVBQU010000086.1:0-14593 GCA_031548675.1 Bacteroidales bacterium | reverse complement strand
TAAATAGCTCCTTTATACATTTTTTCTCTTAAGGCTTTAATGCTGTCGGAAGAAATATACTCATCATAATCCATTTGCTTGTCTATAATTCCATTAGGAGTTAGTTCGATAATACGGTTACAAACGGTTTCTATAAATTCGTGGTCGTGGCTCGCCATTAACACATTGCCCTTAAACGTTTTTAGCGAATTATTAAAAGCCTGAATAGATTCCAAGTCTAAATGGTTGGCAGGCGAATCTAAAATAAGGCAGTTGGCATTGGTCAGCATCATGCATGCAATCATGCAGCGCATTTTTTCACCCCCCGAAAGTACGCTGGCTTTTTTTAAGACTTCTTCGCCCGAAAACAGCATCTTTCCTAAATAGCCTTTCAGGAAAGTTTCATGAGTATCGTGAGAATATTGACCAATCCAATCGAGCAAATTAAGCTCGGTGTTAAAAAAAGGAGCGTTATTTAAAGGTAAGTAAGCTGGTGTAATGGTTTGTCCCCATTCAAAATAACCTTCGTCGGGTTTGGTCTCGTTGTTTAAAATATCAAACAAAGCCGTCATGGCGCGGTGGTTATGCGAAAGAAAAGCAATTTTATCGTTTTTAGAAACAATAAAAGATACATCTTTAAAAAGCAAAGTACCGTCAACACTTTTAGCAAGGTTGGTTACACTTAGAATCTGGTCGCCGGGTTCGCGTGCAGGAGTAAATATGATACCCGGATACTTACGCGAAGAAGGTTTAATTTCAGCAATATCCAATTTCTCTATCATCTTTTTCCGGCTGGTGGTTTGTTTCGATTTGGAAGCATTGGCACTAAACCTGCTGATAAAATCTTCTAATTCTTTTTTCTTTTCTTCGGCTTTCTTATTTTGTTGCTGCATTTGGCGTAAGGCTAGCTGGCTCGACTCGTACCAAAAGCTGTAATTGCCCGGAAACAATTGTATTTTACCAAAGTCTATATCTACCGTATGGGTACATACCGCATCTAAAAAGTGGCGGTCGTGAGAAACTACCAATACCGTATTTTCATATTCCGATAAATAGTTTTCCAACCACGATACTGTTTCCAAGTCTAAATCGTTGGTAGGTTCATCTAATAAAAGATTTTCGGGTTTTCCAAACAATGCTTGTGCCAGCAGTACACGTACTTTTTCCTTTCCGTTTAAATCTTTCATCAAAGTATAATGCAGATGCTCTTTAATCCCTAATCCGCTAAGTAAAGCAGCCGCTTCGCTGTCGGCATTCCAGCCATCGAGTTCGGCAAATTGAGTTTCGAGTTCCGATGCCCGTATGCCGTCTTCTTCCGAAAAGTCGGGCTTGGCATAAAGGGCATCTTTTTCTTTCATGATGCTCCACAAAACAGTGTGCCCCTGCAAAACCGTTTCCAACACCGTAATTTCATCAAATTCAAAGTGGTCTTGCTTAAGCACCGACAAGCGTTCGCCCTGCATCATGTTTATTTTTCCTCTATTGGGCTCAAATTCTCCGCTTAAGGCTTTTAAAAAAGTAGATTTTCCGGCACCATTAGCACCAATAATTCCATAACAATTGCCGGGCAAAAACTTTAAATTTACATCTTGAAACAAAATCCGCTTACCAAATTGAATGGCCAAATCGCTTACTATAATCATCGTATTTTTTTGTATTTAAGCTTGCAAAGGTAGTAAATAAATAGCTCTGCTTTCTAATCCATATAATTGAAAGATATTATTAGACTCATTTTGGAAACTTGAGTTTATATGTCATTCCACACGGCTTTAAACGAAGAAACTCCGGTTTCTTACTCTTTCCCCTGCCATTACGTCATAAAAACCCGGATTTCCAGCGCTTCAGGCAGAAGGTATGAGACAGAAACTCGAGTTTCTGGAACTTCCGACAGGCATTATAGATTTTCATGCATTTATTTAGATTTATTGATTAGGTGAGAATAATATAGTTTTTTTTTAATTTATAATAATGCTTTCCATATAGAAAAGATTGAAAAGGCTTTTAATATTTTTTTTTGTAACTTTGTGCGAGCATTTATTTTGAGTTTCAGACTCTAAATCATAGAATATTTTATTCAATGGATATAAAGAAAAACGTATTTATTCAGAATACTTCTTTGGATGGTGTAGATACTAAAGAAGTTTTATTATCTATCGGGCTTAGTGCAAATGGATTTATTTTTTCGGTTTTACATCAATCCACTTTAGAACTTTTATTGTTAGGCGATTATTCAATTAATTTTGAGGATTCGTTTAACGACAATTTGCTTGCCATTCGTCCTATATTCGAAGAACATAAATTAACGACTAAATATTTTCCCAATAAACGGATTACGGTGCGAAACAACCGTTTTGCCTTGCTGCCCGATACACTATTTGATAAATCTCAAATAGAGTCTTGCCTGCAAATCATGCACGGAACTGCCGGTTCTAAGGTTGAAGAGTATTCCGATTCCTTACCCTCATTTGCAGCCTGTAATATTTACGATATTCCGGTTTCGTTACTGCAAGCTACCCGTATTATATTTCCCTCTGCCGTTTACCGGCATCATGCTTCTGCCTTGTTGAATTACGCTGCCAAATTTACAAGTGAAGAAAATATTACTACATTGATTGAAGTGGGCGAGCGTGATTTTTATATGGCGGTTTTAGATTCTCAAAAGCTTTTGTTTTGCAACTCTTTCAGCTATCAAACCAAAGAGGATTTTATATATTTTATTTTATCGGTGTTTACGCAACTCAAAATAGATGTACATACGGCAGATGTATTTCTGACCGGAAAAATTGTGGAAGATTCGCAGTTATTCAGCATGCTGTATAAATATATCCAGAAAGTTTCTTTGATTAGTACGCCTGTCTGCAAATCCAATTCAACCGTTCCTGTTAACCAATATGCCGTACTTTTGCAATGCGAATAATAAGCGGTAAATACAGAAGCAAGCGGATAACAGCTCCGGCTAAATTACCTGTCCGCCCCACCACAGATTTGGCTAAAGAAAGCCTATTTAATATTCTTCTCAATCATTTCGATTTAGAAGATGTGAAAGTATTAGATTTATTTGCCGGAACAGGCAATATTTCATACGAATTTGCCTCTCGCGATGTCCCTTCAATTACCGCTGTCGATAACAATTCATACTGTACCGATTTTATCCGCAAGCAGGCTGCCGAACTAAAAATAGAAGGTCTGCATGTAATCCGCATGGATGTATTTGCTTTTTTGAAACGAGCAGGTTCTCAGTATGATATTATTTTTGCGGATCCCCCTTATGGCTTGGAAAATATTACTGAAATTCCGGATTTAGTTTTAACCAACAGCTTTTTGAAAGATGACGGAATGCTTATTGTAGAGCATTCTCATTACACAAGTTTTGAAAACCATCCATTCCTATTCCAACACAGAAAGTATGGGAATACCCATTTTTCGATTTTTAAAAAGCTTCCGTAAAATTAAAATAAAATCCGCTGCTGCCGTCTAAGCCTATCCCGTAATCTAAGCGAAGGTTCATACGGGGCTGTACTTCCAAGCGATAACCTATGCCCCCGTTGGGCAGCCAATGCTGCATTTGTCCGGGCGAATTGGCAACAGAACCCGCAGCTATCCAAGCTGTAGCTCCATGCATACTCGGTTTGCCATTTTGCTTATAAAATTTATGTCTGTATTCCGCAATACCGAATATCATCGATTTATCTCGGTACTGTCCCCATAAATACCCTCTTAGGTCAAAAGGAGTTCCCAACTGCGACATTTCCCCATAGGGTACATCATTAGTGGCAAAACGTCCTTTGGCTTCCAAAGCTAGTGTATGCCCTGCCTTAGCTCCCATTTGAATATATTTGCGTATATCAACATCATAAACCTGATAATTATTTTGTCCGCCCAAATAACTGCCATAAAGAGCCGTATTGAGTTCTACAAACATGCCCCTGTACGCATTCACGGCTATATCACGCGAATCGTATTGAAAAATCAAATTTATACCGGAATTGAATGGATATGGGTTATAAAGCGTATAATTAGGATCATTGGCTACCACCTCACAGGCATCACTGCCTTTGGTGTAATTGAGGTCAAAACCTGCACCCGCAAAGAAATTTTTCTTAAACTGCCACATAAAACGGGGGTTTATCTGCATCCATGTCCGCTTATACTTAGTAGTTGAGTCTCCTTTGGGAGTTTCTCTGCCATTTTCATACCCTATTCCAAAATAATTGTCGTTCATATTTTTAAAATTCACATCCATATAGATACGGATTTTATCGTGATTCCAAAAACTTACCATTTTGGAATTGATAAAAAAAGCGCCATTGGTTCCGTAGCCGACATTAAAAGGCAGAGATGTTCTTTGCAGATTGGTATCGCTTTTATCGGTCCGCCACGAGGTAAGAATCCCCCCTGCAATGGTAAAACCCAATTCAGGCGTATAAGCAGGACCTACCAAAGGCGTTATCATAAAAGCTCCGGTTTGTTCTTTTTCTGCATGCCTGCGTTTCGATTTTTGCAGCCAAGTTTCGTGAGATACAGAATCTTGAGCCCCTAAGTACTGAACTGCAAAAAAGAAAAAGACTATATATAGAAAAAATGCTTTCATAAATTTATTTAGCAGAATTTTATGTTCGAAAACTATACCATTTTCTACATTTTATCATATTCTCGCCACATGTTACCTGTTACAAAATTCAATTATAAAAACCGGTAGCTCAAACTAAGCATAAATTGCGAACGTTCGCCAAATGCTCCTAATTCTACACGGGTCTGCCAGTGTTTATTATGTTGGTATTGTGCCCCAAAAATCAAATTCCAAGGTCCCGCTATGGCTTTATTTAGCTCATAATGTACGGTTGATGTCCCTAATTTATCAACACCCTCGTTAATGACCTCCTCAAACAATTTTTTTTCGAGTGGCCCAATAGTCGGGTCGTTTTCAATCCTATTTGTTAGCTTATCTTTAAGGTTTTGAGCATCATCCGGAGTCAATACATCCGACATTTTTATGTCTCCCTTGGTTTGCGATTTTATAGATTGATAAAAAGTACCCACCCAGATGGTAATATTTCTGTCCGGTCTTTTCGGATTTATAAAACTATGCCCGATACGCATATCTATATTCTGAGCCATTACAGGTCTTTCTACTACTTCTACCTGAGCCCAGTTTAGATTATAATCAAAAACCACAAAAACAGGTCCTAAACCTCCTGCCGCAGTAGCTCCCAATCCAAAAGATTCCACTCCAAAATTCTGGGTAGTTTTAAATGCTAAATCCTGATTTCCTATCCTATCAATAGGAACCACAATTTCTGACCTTCCATAGCCTAGTACCGCATAAAGATCTAAAAACGGTAGAACCCATAAATCGGGACGCACAGTCATAATATTGGTTGTATTAATAACATCCCCATATTGAATAACATTGTTTAAATCAATCGGTTCTTTGTCATTAAATCCAATGGTAGTACTTGTAATATCAATGCCTTGCTTCATATAAAAATAAGTAGGTGTAACACCATACGGAAGCGGGATGTCAAAACCTTTTTTGTAAGCTTTCTTTCCAAGAATGGGAAAGATATGGTCATAGTTCATGTTTTTCAAACTATCTGCATACCTTTGATGATAAGGATTTATCTGCTTATCAGCGGCAGGTTGTGCCCATAAGCTCGTGGTTGCTATGATAAATATACCACTGAATATCCAAGTCTTTTTTATGTTCATATTGTAAATCAATTATAAGATGAATAATTGCTATATTAACATGTATTTTGAAAGATTTTTTAAAGAATTGCTATATGCGAAAAACATTTATCGGTATTTATTTTTATCCGATATTTTTGATATTCATAAAACTTTAGAGCAAAATGATTTATAAATCCGTTTAGATAATACCTACATTATACAGAATTCCATTATCTTTGCCAAAAATCCATATTTCATGCAGATAGTTACAAAATCTGCTATGAAAATCACATTTAATATCATCAGAAAGTTATGCGTATTTATATTATCGGCTATATGGGAAGCGGTAAATCTTATTTTGCCCGGCAATTGGCTCAAGAATTGGGGTTTAATTGCTGCGATATGGATGAGTTATTTGAAAATAAAACCCAATTATCCATCGATGCTTTTTTTAAAAAACATGATGAAAACACTTTTCGGTTAATAGAAAAAGAGATACTGCATCAAACAGCATATATGGAAGATACAGTAATAGCTGCAGGCGGAGGCACACCCTGTTTTTTCGATAATATGGATTTTATGCTCAAGCAGGGTATCTGTATCTATCTTACCACTCCTATCAATATTATAGTTAGCCGTTTGCATACCACAAAATTGATTCGTCCCTTACTTGCCGGAAAAAAACAAGATGAGCTTTTTAATTTTGTAAAACAACACCTAGCAGAAAGACAAGTATACTATAACCAGGCACAATTACATATAGACCCCAATAGCATGCCCATGCATGAAATTATACCATTGATTCAGGCTTTAAATGCAGAAAAATAAAACCGGAAATATATGAAATACAAATATATTCTTTTTACTCTTGTTCCTTTCCTTATGAGTTTTTCACCTTATAAGCTCTTTACGGTTTCCTCGCCTGATAAAACAATTAAAGTAGAGTTTTTTCTTGATGAATCCGGTACTGCGCATTATTCCGTTTTTAAATTGGAAAAAGAAATTGTAAACCCCTCCCGTTTAGGATTCCTGCTTAAAGATAGCATTCCTTTAAATTCCGGTTTCGAATTTAAAACAGTAAGATACTACACCCAAAATGAAACATGGTATCAGCCTTGGGGAGCGTGTAAAACCGTAAAAAACCATCATGAAGGAATGATGGTTGCACTCGAAAACAAATCAGGCTATCAATTAAATATCGAATTCCGTGTATTTGATGATGGAATAGCTTTTCGTTACATCTTTTCCCAGCAGGCACTTTTAGATTCGGTTATTATCACAGACGAACAAACCCAATTTTGCATTACTGAAAATCCTCAAGCTTTCTGGACTATAGCCGATTATTATGCTAACTATGAGAAAGTTTTTAATCAAATGTCTTTACAGGAAGTGAGCCTTGCTTCTACGCCCTTAACTATGCGGAGAAAAGATTCTATTCATTTGGCTATACATGAAGCTGCTTTATATAATTATGCTGATATGCATCTTAAAAACATAGGAAACGCATTACAAACATCATTAGTTCCTAAGAAAAACGGAACGAAAGTGAAGCTCAAAACTCCTGCATCTACACCTTGGCGTATGTTGGTAATTGCTCAGGATGCTAAAGAATTATTAGAATCAAATCTGCTTTTAAATTTAAACGAACCTTGCAAAATAAAAGATACATCGTGGATAAAACCGATGAAATACATGGGAATATGGTGGGGAATGCATTTAGGGACTCAAACATGGGCTGCCGGAAGCAGGCATGGAGCTACTACAAAAAATACTCTAGCCCTCATCGATTTTGCCAAAGCACATCATATACAAGGCGTGGTGGTAGAAGGCTGGAACACCGGCTGGGAAAATTGGGGAAAAGCCAAAGCCTTTGATTTTGTAACGCCCTATCCTGATTACGACCTGAAAGCTATAGCCCAATATGCCCAAAAAAAAGGCGTAGAACTGATTATGCATCACGAAACAGGGGGAGATATTACAACTTATGAGCAAGAGATGGATACTGCTTTTGCCTTATGCAAAACACTCGGTATTAAAGCCTTGAAAACAGGTTATGCAGGCAGTATTTCTACAGGGGAATACCACCACAGCCAGCCTACAGTGGAACACTATCAACGGGTAGTAGAAAAAGCGGCACAATATGGTTTAATGCTGGATGTGCATGAACCCATTAAACCAACAGGGATTTGCCGGACTTATCCTAATTTAATGACAGGAGAAGGTGTTAAAGGCATGGAATGGGAAGCTTGGAGTACAGGCAATACGCCTTCGCATACGGTTATGATTCCTTTTGTAAGAGGCTTAGCAGGTCCGGTAGATTATACACCGGGAATTTTCGATATTCTGTATCAAAATAGCAAAAATAAACGCACAGCATGGAATTGCGAACCGGAAATGCTATCGAAAACACGGGTACATAGCACACTCTGCCATCAGTTGGCATTATTAGTAGTGCTTTATTCCCCTATGCAGATGCTAAGCGATTTACCGGAAAACTACAAAAACCATCCGGCTTTCCGCTTTGCCGAAGATTTGAATATAGATTTTGATACAAGTATGGTATTAAACGCTGAAATAGGAGAATTTCTTACGATTGCAAGAAAATCAGGAAATGAATGGTTTTTGGGAAGCATTACCAATGAAACAGCCCGCAATGTATCGATTCCGCTTTCTTTTTTAGAGCCTAATACAACCTATCAAGCCCAAATATACCGCGATGCAGATAATGCAGATTGGCTAACCAACCCAACAGCTTATGCCATTGATAAAGCTTTGGTAACCAATCGCGATAATCTAACCCTAAAATTAGCAGCCGGAGGAGGAACGGCAATCCGGTTTGTGAAAAGTAAGGAAAATAAAAAGTAAAAGAAGTATAGAAATTTCCATGTAATTTTAAATACTCTAGGGTTTCAATGTTTGTTGTTTTCACCCAATATTTTAATAGTCGTTATTTAGATGATAACTTTAAAAAGTTTTTAATGACACAATAAATTTAATAGAATAAAGTTTCAACTAAATGATAAAAAAAGTACTTCTCTATACTGGTATTGCCCTAGCTATTTTGGTGTTGGTTGTATGCGTTTTGCGTACATGCCATGCACAAACCGATATTCCCCGCCTAAAAACCAAAGCCGACGAAGCTAAGGCTTATTGCAAAAAACATGATTTCGATACTACATTTTGTATTTTGATTGATATGAAAATTCATTCGGGCAAAAACCGTATGTTTGTTTGGGACTTTGGTAAAAAATCTATCAGAAATTCAGGACTTTGCTGTCATGGATTCGGAGGTGAAAATACCGGAAGCAATCCGGTGTTTAGCAATACGGTCGGCAGTAATTGCACTTCACTTGGCAAATATAAAATCGGTATTCGTTCTTATAGCAAATATGGCATTCATATTCATTATAAACTTCACGGTTTAGAAACTACCAACAGCAATGCTTTTAAACGAACTGTAGTATTACACTCATTTGACCCTGTACCTGAACTAGAAATTTACCCCTTACATCTGCCTATGGGCTTTAGTGCAGGCTGTCCGGTAGTAAGCAACGATATGATGCGGACATTAGATACCCTTTTGCAAAATACCCAAAAACCGGTTCTATTGTGGATATATTATGAGTAAAAAGGAGAAAATATATTGAAAAATATACTTACATTTGTATCTGTCTTTTTACCATAAATCTTAGAACGATAACATGTTCCTTAAAAAATTAACTCTTACCAATTTTAAAAATTATACAGAGGCTGAATTGGAGTTTTGTCCTAATATCAATTGCTTTGTAGGAAATAATGGAGTAGGAAAAACTAATATTCTGGATGCTATTTATTATCTGTCGTTTTGTAAAAGTTATTTCAACCTTTCCGATTTACAAAATATAAGACATGGCGAAGATTTTTTTGCCATACATGGAACCTATACAGAAAATGATCAAACCAATCAGGAAATAGTTTCATGTATTCAAAAACGAAATACTAAAAAAGTATTTAAACTCAATAAAAAACCATACGAACGTTTAGCTGACCATATAGGTTTATTTCCTTTGGTTATGATTTCTCCCTACGATCAGGATTTGATTAACGAAGGCAGCGAAAGCCGCAGGAAATTTATAGATAATGTCATATCCCAATCAGATAAGCTATATCTCAATCTATTAATCAGCTATAACAGGGCTTTGGAACAACGCAACCGTTTGTTGAAATATTTCAGAGACAGCCAGACTTTCGACCGCGATAATTTGGAAATATGGGATGTGCAGTTAGTTCAATTAGGAAATGAGATTTACACACACCGCAAAGCATTTTTAGATGCGTTTTTTCCTATTTTTCAACATTATTTTGACTTTATTTCCGAGCATCGCGAAAATGTAAGCATAGAATATAGCTCAAAGCTCGAAAATCATGATTTTATGACTTTATTGCAGGAATCTCTGCAAAAAGATATGATTCTGCAATACACCACAGTCGGGGTACATAAGGATGATTTAGATATGAAAATCAATAATTATCCTGTTAAAAAATTTGGCTCGCAAGGTCAGCAAAAATCTTTTGTTATAGCCATGAAATTAGCCCAATTTGATTACCTAAGTAAAATCAAAGGACAGAATCCCATCTTACTGCTGGATGATATTTTCGATAAATTGGATAATAAACGTGTAGATAAACTAATAGAATTAGTGGGAAGCGAACATTTCGGACAGGTATTTATTACCGATACCCAATTTGATAGAATCAAATCTATCTTCGATAAAAATACGATTGAACATTTAATTTTCAGTATCTCAGATGAAGGAGTGGTGAATTAATAACGAGCTTCATAATCCCTGCTTTTACTTTTCTTTGCAGATTTGTTTCGAAAGTTTTTCTGCTTCTTTAGAACCCAAAGCCATGCTTTCTTTCAGTGATTCACAAGCTTCCGTTTTCTTTCTCAAATGGTAACTGCTATACCCTTGTAAATAATAGGCTTCTGCTTTGATTTCTTTATTTTTTGCTGTTAAGCAGGGTCGTACAAAATTTACTATTTCACTATACTTGTTTTTCACCATGCTTATACGGGCTAAACCCAATAATGCTTTATAGTGCAATGAATCACATTCGAGTGCTTGCTTATACATTGCAGCTGCTTTTTTATAGTTCTTCTGAGTTTGGTAATACTCTCCTATTTCTGTATAGCCGAGTGCTTCTTTAGGAAATGAATCAATATACTCTTTTCCAAAATATATTACATCATTCAATGCTTTAAACTCTTTAGCTAAAGTAATTTTCTCCGCATATAGTACTTTCTGCTTAGGCATTAGCTCAATAGCGGTATCTAAAAGAGAAATACTTTCCTTATAATTTTTAGCATAGTCATATATTATATTGGCTTTATCAATCCATGCCTGTGGATTTTTGGGATTAGAACCCATATATTCATTGATTACATTTTCAGCAGAATCTATGGCATTTATACCACAATATAATCGGGCAAGTTCCTTGTTATTCGGATAATAATTCGGTCTTAAATCCACTGCCTTTTGAGCATATAAAATAGCAGAAAGGGTATCGCCTTTTTTCATGTAGGCATCTTTCAGCTTCATTTCCCTCAATACAATATATGGATTTGATGATGAATCGCTTAGCAACAGATTAATAGCTTCTTCATATTTTCCTTCATGAATCAAATAATCGCTTTTCATTACGCTTATGGGAACGCAAATCTCACTTATTGAAGGAATAAACGGAAAATCATTCTTTACTTTATCATAAGAATACTGGTAGCGGTTTCTCTGCTGATCGAAGTAAGTTTGAAATTGTAATTTTGAAGATTTATAAGCCAGATAAGCTATAGATAAAGTAGCTGCCGTAATAACTATAATAATACTTAATAAAATCTTGATTTTGCGTTTATCCATGATACGTTTTGTCGGCAATCCTAAATACATTACCAAATTGAGTGCCAGAAAAAATGCAAAATAGATTTGAATACTGGTTCTCTCTAAAGGAAAATTCAATAAAGCATCAATGGCGTAAGTTATTAATCCTGCAATTGCTATCAAACTCACAAAACGGGTACGCATACTCCGCCGGCTTCTTAATACAGAGATAAAATTCCAAAAAGCAAATACAAAAATTAAAATGTAAAAAACAACGCCTACGCCTATTTCTGAAAATAATTCAAGGAAATCATTATGTGTATGTTTGCTTATAACAAAATCGGTAAGCTTTTTATTTTCTACTTTTAAACTTTCTATTTTATTATTCCCCAAGCCGCAACCATAAGGGAAATGCTGTTTAGCAACCTGAATGGCATTCTCCCAATAAAATAAACGCACCTGAGCCGAAGCCGAACTTGCATTGATACTTTTTATACGCTCTGTAACAGCCAAACTGTTACCTGTTTTACTTAACTTGATAGAATAATTTAAAAGCTCTTTGGCTGTATAAAACCCTGAACCCAATATTATAAGCAGGGAGCCTATAAATGCTAAATGGTATTTGATCCGCTGTTTTTGAATTATTAAAGCAATGCAGAAAACGATAACCATTAGGGCTATAATAAATGAACTTAGAAAAGTTGCCCGCGCAGTAAGTATAAAAAGCCCTACAATAGCACCAAATAATAAGATTCCTGAAAAAATCTTCCAAAACTTTTTATACATGTACATAGAATATAAAACCAAAGGTAGTTTTATAACTATGGCTGCCGCAAAAATATTCTTATTACCATAGCCTCCGCTCAAAGCCATACATCCACTCAAGCCCTGCGATATAAAATCTAAATAGAAATAACCTATAAACAAAGTGCAGAGATTGGCAAACAAAAATAAATGTGTTATTTTAACTACAACATCAAACAAGCGTAAACGGGCTTGTAATATGAGTGCGAAATTAAGAAAAGTAAGAAAAGTTATTAGTAAATGCGTAAGTACATGAAGACTTTCTATTTTATTATGTGCTTGTATGATAGAAATTATTCCGGCTATCAAAAACAGGGCATAACTGACATTTACTTTATTGTTCCATATAGCCCCACACCATATCGGATGTAGTTTTTTTATATTCAACAATAAAAATATAAAACCGCCAAAATTGACCAATGCTAAAGCATACCAGCGGAAAGATACAACATCGAAAGCTCCAAATCCGGGTAAAAATTGAATGCCGAACAGAATAAACAATATCCACATAAGCGGATCGTTTACCTGCCATTCGCTAATAAAGTATGATTTGATTTTTGCAAACATAAAACCGGATTATAGATGCAAAGATAACAAAATTGCAGTTTTCAATTTGTTATTAATTGTTGAATTTACTAACTATCTGCATTATACAACTTGAATAATTTTTTTTGTTTACGACATGGAAATAGTGTAGATTTGAATTTTCAAAAAGCAATAATCAGTATTTAATCAACCATATTATTATCAATAGATTATAATTATGTTATTCCACAATACTTACACATGGATTCTATTTTAATTCAAGATTTTAATTACAGCCTTCCGGATAAAAATATAGCCAAATACCCATTAAAGGAACGTGATGAATCAAAACTATTGGTTTATAAAGATGGTAATATTACGGATACAATTTTTAAAAATTGTATAGATTTTCTGCCCGATGATAGTTTTTTAGTTTTCAATAATACAAAGGTTATTAAAGCCCGTCTATTTTTTGAGAAAACTACAGGTGCCGTTATCGAAATTTTTTGTTTAGAACCGGTTGGCATACAAGAAGATTACAACTCCAAATTATGGAAATGTTTTATCGGAAATAACAAGAAGTGGAAAAACGGAACATTAAGCACTACATTTTATTATCATGATAATCTGGTTACGCTTACTGTTGAGCGTGTACAAAATGAAGATGAAACTTGGATTGTAGAATTTAGTTGGAGTGAACCACAATTAAGCATCTATGATATTTTCGAAATATTGGGCAAAATGCCGCTTCCTCCCTATCTTCATCGCGATGCAGAAGAACAAGATGAAATAACCTACCAAACCATTTATGCCCGCCACGAAGGTTCTGTAGCTGCCCCTACTGCAGGTTTGCATTTTACAGATAAGCTACTTACTGAATTAAAAGCAAAGCATATAGAAACCGATTTTGTTACCCTGCATGTGGGAGCCGGCACTTTTAAACCGGTTACCACAGAAGATACTGCTGACCATAATATGCATATCGAACGTATTGAAGTACATTGGGATTTGTTACAAAAGCTTATTCAAAACCAGCATAAAACCATTATACCTGTGGGTACAACTTCTATGCGGACTTTAGAATCGTTATACTGGATTGGTGTAAAAAACCTATTGGCAGGTAAAGATGAATTTATAACGG
The DNA here is from genome assembly GCA_031548675.1 of Bacteroidales bacterium. Classification (GTDB taxonomy): domain Bacteria; phylum Bacteroidota; class Bacteroidia; order Bacteroidales; family P3; genus JAVBQU01. Next base: position 616 of record JAVBQU010000086.1, on the reverse strand, counting down.
AAATTGCTCAATGGGATGCGTACCAAGATATTTACCAAAAACCTATGTTTTCCGTACAGGAAGCTTTACAATGTATTATAGGTAAGATGCAGGAACGCGGGCTAAAAATATTGTTAGGAGAAACCCAGATTATGATACGTCCGGGTTATGAATTCCATATAGCAAAAGGTATTTTTACAAATTTCCACCAACCGCAAAGCACTCTGCTTTTACTCATCTCTGCATTTATCGGCAATGTATGGAAAGATATTTACCAGCATGCTTTAATCCATGATTACCGTTTTTTGAGTTATGGAGATGCTTGTTTATTTTTGAGATAATCGGATTAAGTTACAAAGCGTAAAAATTAAATGCTTATTACATTTTGAACTTAAAATATTTATTTTTTAAATCAAGAAATAAAAAATCATAAAACCTATTGTGTATTTAGCAAAGGTTAATTACATTTGCTCCGTTTTTATCTTAGCTTTCTCTATTAAGATTATCATATAAAAATCAATTATATGCAATATAAAAGACTTGATTTTTTCCACCTGCGCAATCCGGAACAATACCATTTTTTCACTGAATTTAGAACTTTGTTTGAAAAACAAACTCATCTGGCTTCTAATGTTCA
>JAVBQU010000043.1:0-4217 GCA_031548675.1 Bacteroidales bacterium | reverse complement strand
ATATTGAAGGCTGGATGTTGGGCAGAGGTGCATTAAGTAACCTTTTTCTGCCCGATGAAATAAAAGAAAAGTTTATAACTTCTGATGAGAAACGGGAGAAATTCCGGTTGTTTCATCAAATACTTTTTGAGCAATACAGTCAAATGTCCAAAAGTCAAGCAGGTCTGTTGAATAAAATGAAAGATTACTGGCGATATTTTTGTTATTTATTTACAGATTCTCAAACCATTTATAGCCAGATGATACAAATTACATCTTTGGCTGAATATGCTAAATATGTGAGCCGCGAAGACTTTTACCAAAATATGAAGTAAAGGTTTTCTGTTGTGGACAATTTCATCCTTTTTGCGTAACTTTGTAGATTAATTCATTAAAATAAAACGACATGGGATTTTTTTCATTTTTTACTAAAGAAAAAAAACAGGATCTTGACCAAGGTTTAACCAAAACCAAAGAAAGCGTATTTTCAAGAATATCGAAAGCCATTATCGGAAAGTCGAAAGTGGATGAAGAAGTGCTTGATAATTTGGAAGAAATTTTGGTTACTTCGGATGTCGGTGTGGAAACTACGCTAAAGATTATCAAACGGATTGAGGAACGGATTGCTAAGGATAAATATTTAGGAACAAATGAACTCAATAATATTCTAAAAGAAGAAATTGTGGGTTTGCTGCATGAAAACGAACAAACCGAATACGACGATTTCTCATTTCCTAAAGGCGAAATGCCTTATGTAATTATGGTTGTGGGTGTAAACGGCGTTGGTAAAACCACTACCATCGGCAAATTAGCCTATCAGTTTAAACAAGCCGGAAAATCGGTGGTACTTGGAGCGGCAGATACTTTTCGTGCGGCTGCCGTAGACCAATTAACTATTTGGTCGGAAAGGGTAGGCGTACCCATTGTTACCCAAGGCATGGGAGCCGACCCTGCTTCGGTTGCTTTCGATACTTTAAAGTCTGCTATTGCCAAAAAAGCTGATGTGGTAATTATTGATACGGCAGGACGCTTGCATAATAAAATCGGCTTGATGAACGAGTTGAGCAAAATATCAAATGTAATGAAAAAGCTTTTGCCCGATGCTCCTCATGAGGTTCTTTTGGTATTGGATGCTTCTACCGGACAAAACGCCATAGAGCAAGCCAAGCAGTTTACGGCTGCTACAAGTGTAAATGCTTTGGCTCTTACTAAATTGGATGGAACGGCTAAAGGCGGCGTAATCATCGGTATTTCCGACCAGTTTAAAATACCGGTACGCTATATCGGTTTAGGAGAAAAAATGACAGACTTACAAATCTTTAATCGTAAAGCGTTTGTAGAAAGTTTATTTGAGGAATAAATTATGAATTTGATTATTGCCAATAAAAAAGATAAGTTGATTTCACTTTGTAAGTCTTACAAGGTAAAATATTTGTATAGCTTTGGTTCGGTTAATACAGCTTTATTTACAGCAAAAAGTGATATTGATTTTTTGATTGCATTTGATGATGATTTAAATATTGAAGAGTATACCGAGAATTATTTTTCACTACAATATCAATTACGAGATTTATTTAAACGAGAAATAGACCTCGTAACAGAAAAATCACTTTCAAACCCTTATTTTATACAAGGAGTAGAGCAGACTAAGAGACTGATTTATGCAGCATAAAATAAAAAATCCCAAAATAAATATTGTAACCTTAGGTTGTTCTAAGAATGTAGTCGATTCCGAAAATTTTATGGGACACCTGCATGCAGGTGGATTGGATGTGGTACACGATTCGGATGCCGGCGATGCGGACGTGGTGCTTATCAATACCTGCGGTTTTATTCACGACGCTAAAGAAGAATCTGTTCAGACCATTTTAGCCTACACCGAAGCCAAAAAAAGCGGATATCCCCAAAAAGTTTATGTTACAGGTTGTTTAATTCAACGCTACAAAACTGAACTTCAAGAAGCAATTCCCGAAGTAGATGGTTTTTTCGGCTTAAACGAATGGGATGAAATGTTTTGTACCATCGGCATTCATCTGCAAAAAGCTATTCCCGACGAACGCATTATAAGCACACCTAAGCATTATGCTTACCTCAAAGTTGCCGAAGGCTGCAACCGGAGTTGTTCCTATTGCGCCATTCCGCTAATCAGGGGAAGAAATATTTCCCGCCCGATAGAAGATTTAGTTGCCGAAGCCAAGCAATTGGTTTCGCAAGGTGTAAAAGAAATTATTCTGATAGCTCAGGATTTAACCTATTATGGTTTGGATATTTATAAAAAGAGAAAATTAGGCGAGCTGCTCCATCAATTAGCACCCATAAAAGGTTTGGAATGGATTCGCCTGCATTATACTTATCCTGCCCAGTTTCCTGACGATGTGCTGTATGCCATGCGGGATTATGATAATATCTGTAAATATATCGATGTTCCTCTACAACATATTGATACCGAAATCCTGCATTCGATGAATCGGGGTATCGACAGCGAAGGAACAATTGCTTTTGTAGAAAAGGTTCGGAGAATTCTGCCGGATGCAGCTTTGCGTACTACCTTTATTATCGGTTATCCGGGCGAAACTAAAGCTAAGTTTGAAGCCTTAAAGAAATTTGTAGAGCAGACCCGCTTCGACCGTTTGGGTGTATTTGCCTATTCGCCCGAAGAAGGAACTCCGGCTTATGGCTTGGGCAACCCTGTTTCGGAAAAAATGAAACAGCAGCGTATGGATGAAATCATGGATTTGCAGCAGAATATTTCATTAGAGATCAATCAAGCTAAAATAGGCAAAACTTTTAAAGTAATTATTGATAGGGAAGAGTCTGATTATTGGATAGGACGTACCGAATTTGATTCTCCGGAAGTGGATAATGAAGTATTGATAACCAAACAAGGTAAAGACCTGCAAATCGGTAATTTCTATCAGGTAAAAATTACCGATGCCGAAATGTTTGATTTGTTTGGGGAGATTGTATAATAGTCATTTATAAGTTCGTTTACCAATTAAAAAAAAAATAATTTTAATTATCATCTTAATTATTGTTTTGGCAGGGGGAGGAGCTGCCTTTTTAGGTTATCGGTGGGTATTGTCTCCTAATACCCAAACGGCAAATAGAGCGGTATACATTTACATTCCCACAAACTCCGATTTCGAAAATGTTTTGACGGTTTTAAAAGAGAAGAATATATTGAAAAATATATCTTCTTTTGTACGGTGTGCCCAATTTATGGAGTACCCTCAAAAAGTAAAAGCAGGCAAGTACAAGATTCAAAACCACATGAACAATTTGGATTTACTGCGGATGCTGATAGCAGGCAATCAAACGCCTGTAAATTTGAAATTCAACAATCTTCGGCTTAAAGAGCAATTTGCGGCTCGTATCGGAGCTCAGATAGAAGCCGATAGTACGCTTCTTTTGGATTTGCTCAACAACAATGATTTTATGCAGACTTATGGGTTGAATTCTGAAACGGCACTTACCTTATTTATCCCCAATACCTATCAGTTTTTCTGGAACACGTCGCCCGAAGGCTTTATCAAAAGGATGAAACAGGAATATGATAAGTTTTGGTCGCCGAAACGTTTGGCAGAGGCTCAAGAAATTCCTTTAACACCTACCGAAGTTATCATTTTAGCATCTATCGTAGAACAGGAAACTAATAAGAACGACGAAAAACCTAATATTGCAAGTGTTTACATCAACCGCCTGCATCAGGATATGAAGCTGCAAGCCGACCCTACATTAAAATTTGCTGTCGGCGACTTTACGCTTAAACGGATAACGGGTATTTTATCTGTTGACTCTCCTTATAATACATATATCAATAAAGGACTTCCTCCGGGTCCTATTTGCATGCCTTCTGTGGCTTCTATAGATGCTGTGTTGAATTATGCCCATACCGATTATCTGTTTTTCTGTGCCAAAGATGATTTTTCGGGTTACCATGTGTTTACAGGCAGTGATGTGGAACATATGAGAAATGCCGCTAAGTTCCATGCAGAGATGAATAGGAGAGGGATTAGGTAATTTTTTTAGATACGAGTAAACTAGGAGACAAGGTACAAGTGGACGAGAGGAAAAATGCCCTCTGTTTTATGTCGATTTACTTATAATTTGAATGATAAGCAAACGATTATTAACTATATCAAAAACCAAAAGAAACATCATAAAACCGTTGGCTTTGAAAAAGAATACCGGCAGTTTTTAACTGACAACGGAATGGAGATTGATGAACAGTATTTTTT
>JAVBQU010000030.1:0-17799 GCA_031548675.1 Bacteroidales bacterium | reverse complement strand
AAAATTCTTTTAAATAGGCTTTTCTTGCCCGAGCAAATGCACTATCTTTGCATCTTTCCTTTTTACCTGTAACAAAATGATAAATTGAAGATTATATTTCAATTTATCTATGATTTATTGTGTAATTTAGATTTAAATTATGTCAGATATTATCCGTTTATTACCAGATTCGGTTGCCAATCAAATAGCAGCAGGGGAGGTGGTTCAACGACCTGCTTCCGTTGTAAAAGAATTATTGGAAAATGCAATTGATGCAGGAGGAAATACCATTGAATTAATTATTAAAGATTCAGGACGTACTTTGGTGCAGGTCTTGGATAATGGCAACGGTATGTCTGGAACTGATGCACGCCTTTGCTTTGAAAGACATGCTACATCCAAAATACGGGAAGCAAATGATTTGTATGCCATACGTACTATGGGGTTTAGAGGAGAGGCTTTAGCATCAATAGCCGCAGTTGCACAAGTAGAATTGAAAACCAAACAGGCAGATGATGAAGCAGGAACACATATTGTTATTGAAGCATCTGAAGTAAAAGAGCAAACCCTTTGCCAATGTAGCAAAGGAACAAATATTGCAGTTAAAAATTTGTTTTTTAATATACCAGCCCGAAGAAATTTTTTAAAATCCGATACTGTAGAATTTACCCATATACAAGAAGAATTTTTTCGGGTAGCATTAATTAATAATTCCATTGCTTTTTCATTATATCATAATGGCAAATTAATTTTTAAATTAGAAAAAGGAAATTTCAAACAACGAATTACAGCTTTGTTTGGAAGTAACTACAACCAGCGTTTGGTTCCGGTGGAGCAAAATATGGATTTGGTAAATATTTACGGTTTTATTTGTAAGCCCGAATTTGCAAAAAAGACAAGAGGAGAACAGTATTTTTTTACCAATGGCAGATTTATGAAAAGTTCATATTTCCACCATGCAATAAACAGCGCTTTTGAAGAATTACTGCCTCAAAAAAATCATCCGGGCTATTTTTTATGCCTAGATGTCGATCCTAAAACCATAGATGTTAATATTCATCCCACTAAAACAGAAGTGAAATTTTGGGATGAACGGGCTATTTATGCGGTTTTAAGGGCTGCTGTAAAAAAATCATTAGGGCAATTTAGTATAGCCCCTACACTGGATTTTGAAAAAGAACAAACCTTTGATATCCCACCGGCTCCTAAAGGGTATGTTCCCAAAGTCCCTGCTATTGATATAAACCCTGATTACAACCCTTTTGATAAAAAATGGGAAAAACCCTCGCAAAAAGCATCGACTATGCGGGATAAATCGAACCTGCAGAATTGGGAGAAAATGTTTGATGCAGAGAAAAAACAGAACTATACTGAAGATTTTACACAATTAATAGAAGAACCTGCTATAAAGAAACCAAATGAAATAAATGAGCTTTTTATAGATAATGATATAAAGCATCAGGATTCTTCAACCTCTATACTATTTCAATGTCAAAATCAGTATATTGTAACCTCCTTAAAATCGGGCTTAGTTATTATTGACCAACAACGGGCATCGGAACGTATTTTATATGAACGTTTCTTATCAAAAGATTTAGTAGAAATTATTCAACCACAGCAAAAGCTTTTTCCGCAGATTGTAACATTTTCACCAGCTGATACAGCTCTGTTTACAGAACTTTTACCAGAAGTGAGGGCTTTAGGTTATGATATTGATATTTTTGGTAAAAACGATTTTGTAATTAATGGTACGCCTGCCGATGTAAAGGAAGAAGATATAAAACCGATTATGGAAGAATTAATAGAAAGCTTAAAAACAGAGCTTCCCTCTCAAAAAGTACAAGAAAAGAATCAAAAAGTAGCTTTGGCAATGGCAAAAAGCATGTCGGTAAAAGCCGGAAAAAAATTATCACAATTGGAATTAGAAACCATAGTAGAACAATTATTTACATTGCCTGTTCCGGAATATACCCCTTCAGGAAAAAAGATTATGACAGTTCTGAAAAAAGACGATTTAGAAAAACTCCTGAATTAAAAAGAAGTAGAGATTTAGAAAAGAATTATTGGAAATTAATTATATACATATATGTCTTCAAATTACAGCCCGCGCGGATTCAGTTTTTTACCCCCTGTTGTAAAAAATCTTTTAATTATCAATGTTTTGGTTTTTGTCGCAGCATTGATTTTGCAACATTCGAAAGGAATAGATCTAAATAATCTTTTTGGTTTGCATTTTTTTAAAGCAGAAAGCTTTAAGCCCTACCAATATTTAACTTATATGTTTTTGCACGACACCCGGAGTTGGAGTCATATATTTTTTAATATGTTTGCCTTGTGGATGTTCGGCTATGTTTTGGAAAACTTTTGGGGAGCAAAACGATTTTTAATTTATTACTTGGTTACAGGAATTGGTGCTGGAATAGTGCAGCAAATTGTTTGGTATATAGATTTAAGAGAGATTCTAACAGCTTCAGATGAAATAATAAATGTGGCAGGGATTGGATTGGTTGATAAAAAAGTTTTGTTGAATCAGTTTATTACAGTGGGAGCTTCCGGAGCTGTATATGGAATTTTATTGGCATTTGGAATGATGTTTCCCAATACCTTACTTTATATATACTTTCTTTTTCCCATCAAAGCAAAATGGTTTGTCATAGCATACGGAGCCATTGAACTTTTTTCAGGAATCAGAGGCAACGATGGCATTGCCCACTTTGCCCATTTAGGAGGGATGATTTTTGGTATTATTCTTATACTTTTATGGAGGCATAAAGGTAAAAAAGACGGGTATCAAGAATTTTAATAAATTCAGAATACGATAATCTAATGAACCCAAATCCGGTTAATTTATTCTTCAACGATTTAAAACGTTTTTTTACGGGTCGGAGTGCTTTATCCCGTATTATGCTTATAAATATAGGGATATTTCTAATTTTATGGATTATAAGCAGTACTATCTATCTTTTCAATAATAATTCAGGAGAATTAAGCCAAGCTACTTGGATTTCCTATTTATTATTTCCTGCCGATATAAATGTTTTTTTCAGGCAATCTTGGACTATTTTGTCGTACATGTTTGTAAATATCCATTTTTGGCAGTTTTTGTTCAATATGATGGTACTTTACCTTGCCGGATTGCTCTTGCAACAATATAAAGGAGAACGAACTATTTTATGGAGTTATCTGATAGGAGGATTAGTCGGAGCTGTAGTTTTTGCTGGCACGTATTATTTACCTGCTTTTCAAAATGCCCGCCATACAGCCTTTTTAATTAGCTCAACCCCGTCAGTTTTAGCTGTTTTAACGGCGGCAGTATATACTTTGCCTAATATGGAATACAAACTATTATTATTGGGTAAAGTTAAGTTGAAATATATTGCTTTGATAATTTTTGTTTTTGATATATTAGCCATAAAATCAGGACAGGAAGGATTATATGCGGCTCATATTGGAGGAGCGTTGGGTGGTTTTGTATATTTATATTTAAAAAATAGATTTGCAGGACAGGCAGTTGCCTATAAACCCAAAATGAAAGTGAGAAAGAATATAAAACCCAAACGACCTTTAACAGATAGGGAATTTAATGAGCAACGGGCAGTAAATCAAAAACGCATTGATGAGATATTAGATAAAATTTCTCAGTATGGATACGATAAACTGACCAAAGAAGAAAAAGAATTTTTATTTAAGCAGAAATAATAGGATCGTTTTTTATAATGCAAAAAACCCTCTAAACATTTGTTTAAAGGGTTTTTTTACATTTAGTGACTCCGACAGGATTCAAACCTGTAACCTTCTGATCCGTAGTCAGATGCTCTATTCAGTTGAGCCACGGAGCCAATCTTTTTGAGGATGCAAAGGTACATGAAAAACTTTATATAAACAAGAAAAAACAAGTAAAAGCTTAATTTTAGCTCGATTTTATTTGAAAATAAAAGATTATTTTATTAGCAACCAGAAAAATATGGGTTTTAGAGTGCATTAATTCTTAAATTATCGGAGAATTCACTTTCAGTAAGCTTATACATTATATCTAAAATATTCATTTGGAGAGAACCCGGTCCTGTAGATTTAGCTGCGGCTAGCTCTCCGCATATCGCAATAAAAGCCGTAGCTGCCACCGCAGCTTGTAATTTATCCGAAGAAATAGCTGCAAAAGCCGCTAAAATAGCAGAAGCAGAACATCCCATGCCGGTAACCTTGGTCATCATTGGATGTCCATTATGAATTTTCATTATTTGGTCTCGATAAACTACAATATCAATTTCTCCGCTTACACAAATTACAGCATCGTATTGTAAACTTAATTTTTGAGCACCCTGAATACTATCCATAGAACTTTCGGTACTGTCAACACCCTTAGTTTGTACCGATAAACCCGCTAAAGCCATAATTTCAGAAGCATTTCCGCGTATATAGTCAGGCGCAGCTGTATTTAGCAATTCCTGAAGTACCCTATTTCTATAAGGAGTAGCTCCCGCTCCCACAGGGTCGAGTACAATGGGCTTATTTAAAATACGGGCTTGTTTCATTGCTGATTTCATCGCTTGGACAAAAGCACTATCTAAAGTCCCAATATTAATTACCAGCGAATTACAGATAGATACCATATCTTCAACTTCCTCTATGGCATGAGACATAATAGGAGAAGCTCCTGTAGCAAGTAGTGCATTAGCAGTATTATTCATTACAACAAAATTGGTAATGTTGTGTACCAAAGGAGATTTTTCCCTAACAGAAGTCAATAAGCTTGCAATATCTTTCATAAAAATGAGTTTTAGAGTAATAAAAACTACTCAAGTTAATTAATAAATATCCTGAAGATGAAAGATAATGAAAAGGATAGAGAAATAGAAGCAATTACATTTTTCCCTACGCTGGCATTATCCAAATCAGGTTATAAGGGTATAATCTCAGCCTGCTATAAGGCACCCCCAAAATTCGATTACAAAATTACGTATTTTTTCTTTCATATAAAGTAAAAAATAAAACTGAACTTCTAAATTTTTACATGTATATTTGTATTCTCTAATATAGATAAATGAGTCCCGGTAAATATATTTACGGTTTAATTTTGCTTTTTAGCTGTCTTACCACTCAGGTAAAATCCCAATTTTTTTGGCATGGATCAGGTGTACGTGGGCGTGTTATTCAAAAATACATATCGAATGGAATAGATAACGCCAGTATTATCAATAAAACCCAAAACAGAGGCACTATAAGTGCAAAAGGAGGTTTTTTTGAAATCCCGGCAGGAATAGGAGATTCTATTATTATTAGCTGTTTAGGATATGCTTCTGTGCAGGCAGTAGTTACCTATTCCATGATTATCCAAGATAGTTTGATGATTGTTGAAATGAGGGATATTGTATACGAATTAGATAAAGTTGATATTTATCCTCGTTATACCTACGAACAGCTTAAGCAAAAAATCTTGACCATGAAAGTGGAAGAAGATAAAATTCCTACAGAAGAATATAAAGAACAGCCTATTGGAGGATATGGAAGAAAGCATGACGATAATATGGGAGATCAGGTAGGTGTAGTAGGAAGTCCGATTACAGCCCTATATAATGCTTTTTCAAAAAAAGAAGCTATGAAACGGAAATATTATCAATTGCTGGAAGAAGACAAAATAAAAGCGGCTGTAGAAAACCGCTACAACCGCAATATTATTAAAGTGATAACAAACTTACCCGATGAATTGATAGATGATTTTATGAATTACTGCAATCTATCTGATTCTTTTATTCTTACTTCCGATGAATACACACTCATTTTTGTTGTTAAACAAAAGTTTATCCAATATGAGAAAACCCATCGAATTGATCTTAATTCAGTAAAGTTTAAGTGATTAATTTATATTAACCTGTGTCACTTGTACCACTTCGCCCGAATCAGCATCCAATAAATAAGCTACCACATGGCAATTTTGCACGTTCCATTTCGGATCCAATGCATAAGAATACGATTTGCTAAATTTTTGTCCTTGATTTGGTGAATCTACAATAAAATCGCCGAAAGTAGGAGAGACCCCTGCTCTCAATATATGCTGGTGTACATAATCTAGTTTGGCTCCTGCAGGAGTCGATTGTCTGCCTACAATGTTATCCTCTGTAATCATAACTACCATATTCAATTTTTTATTGATATCTTTCAATATTTCGGCATCTACTACTATAGTGGCATTCTGCCCGCTTACACTCGATGTTGCTTTAAGTTTAACTAAAGGTTCATTGCCTAATAAAGATTCAACTTTTTGTGTCCAAGCGCCTTTGTCAATAAGCACGGAAGATGTTCCAAAAGTATTTCTGTTAATCATACCGTTAGGTAAACTCGGTGGAAGAAAACGATTATAGAGATCTTTACCTGCTTGGCATATCATAGAATCGGCACTACCTAAGCCCGGAATATCAGTATTAGATACATGGATAGCAATAGCAATTATTTGGTCACCGTGAGCAGCTTGTAAAACGTGTATTATTTCGCTAGCCTCAGGACAGTTTACACATCTCGTACCTGTAAAATCTTCTATCAAAACATTTTGCTTGACAGTGGTAGAATCTATACCTTTTCCAACCGGCTTTAAATATTCATTTTTATTGAGTTTATCGCAGGAGCAGAACCATGCTAAAGTGATGAGAAGGATACCTATGCTTTTTATTATTTTCATAATTATATTTTTATGTGAAATCAAACAAATAAATATGATTGATTTTAATTTACAAACAATTAAATAGTTTAGAAGTTAGAGATGATAGATAAAGTAAAACCATTAGAAGCAGGAACTGCACGGCATACTCCGCCGGCACAAGTAATACCCGCTCTGGTTCTTCCATAAGATAGCTGTATGCGGGTTCCTCCTTTTGCATAAGCACCACCAAAACTATAATAATGAGCATCTGTTACATCATAATTATACATATCGGAAACGGTGATAAACCATGTAGGAGCAATAGAATATTCCAATAAACCCATTACCCAGTTTCCATCATCCTGATGAGTCCACAAATGTTGCAATTCTCCTCGTATAGAATTAGTAGCATTTATCTTATAGGTTACATCTGCTACTGCGATGTTGGTATAAATGATGGGTGCTTCCGGATGATTTTCTACAACAGCTTGATTATATACTTGATTGTAGTATCCGAAAATAGTTTTCCAGTTTTTACCGAATCGGTGTGATACCTCTACATTGAAGTCTTTTAAATAGACCAAATCACCCATAGCAAATAATGAAGAAGTATATCCGTCAGTTCCTGTTTCAGCAGTTGTTTGACCTTCAGGATATGTCTTTTTATTTTCATATACCTGAGAATAATTTAAGCGAATATCCGTACCATATTTACCTCCTAATTTACTTCCTTTCTTGATGGTGTATAAAATATCCCCTTGATAAGCTACTTCGCCATTAGGCTGAGAAGCATAAGGATATAAAGCAGGAAGAGCATAGGTGTGCTGTTTTGAAGAAGTTGGAATATAGTTGATATTTAAAGCATTACCTACAGCAGCACGGTCGCTTCGAAAACTCATGTTATCTATGCTTTTAGCTGAAAGAATTACAGCGAAACCCTTCATAGAGTAAGAAGTTTCTAAAAATAAAGCATCCCCCGGTTTGTAAATGTAATTATTATCTCCGCTGGGGTCATTAGCTTTATAGGCGTATTCCCCTTGTAAGCTAAATCCTTCATAAGAAAATTTAGCACGTGCCGAACCGATGGCTACATTTTCAGGAAAGTTATATTGGAATAAAGTGGTGTCTTTAACAACATATTTATTGGTTGACTCTTGGAACTTGCTTACAAAACTTCCACCAATTGTAAGTCGGGCTTTACTATCTTTGAAAGAAGGTATTAAATCGTTGATAGCAAAATCACCATCCAAACCTCTTACAATACCTCTTGGGTCATTATCAAATTCATTCCAATAAAAACGTTGTTTGCCGATAACACCTTTCAAAGTAATACCTTCCAAAGGTGTAACCTTAATACGGGCTCCGCTAATGGAATTATCAATACCTAAGGTTCTTTCTTCGTATGAGCGCAGGGTTAAGCCGCTGCCAAATTGTTCGTAGAAACTACCTAGTGTAATTTCTATTAATTTTGAGTTATAGGTCAAATATGCATTGGGAAATCCATAACCTTTATATTGTGCATCATAGCCTAAAAGCGGATTTAAATAATACTCAAAACGTAAGCCTGCAGAAAAATGTCCTTGTTCATATTGAACGGTTCCATATCCTTGAGATTTGATTTTGTCTTTAATATCTTCTTCCTTTACACCAATTTTTTCATCAGGGAAATAATATTGACCATCAATTTGAAAACTACCGGTTACTTTTGCATTGTCAAATAGCTTACTTTGAGCTTTTAAGAAAAAAGGTATAATTGTTATACCAATGAGGACTAAATATTTTCGCATTTATCTATAATGTTTATACGTGAAATTTTTGGCAAAGCTACAAATAATGTTTTAATTGCTAAAGAATATGTATGGTTTCTTAGTTGTTTTTGGGATAAAAAAATAGCTTCTATTTCTGTGATAGAAGCTATTTTTATTTGATTAAAAGTAAGTTATTCTTCAATGGGTTCTCCTTTGAGAATTTGGCGAACTACCTTGATATATTCTTGTTCTCCACCATCGGCATAAGACGAATGTTGCCAAACTACTTTTCCTGTTCCATCTAAAATAAAAGTATGGGGAGGATTAGCTACATTCATAGCTCGTTTAAAATCTCCGTTTTGGTCTAGCAAAATATCATATTCCCATCCTTGAGCATTAACTACCGGCTGTACCCTTCCGCTTGAACGGCTGTCATCCAAAGAAATGGCAACTACCTTTACGCCTGTTTCTTCTTTCCAGTCTGCATAATATTCGTTCATAGCATTGAGTTCTTTTACACAGGGTTTACACCATGTAGCCCAAAAGCAAATGATTATCGGCTTTCCATCATTTTGAATTTCATTGGTATTGAAATTCTTACCATCCATAGTTTTTAAAGTTACAGTGGGTAATTGATTTTTGCTTTCTTGTGCTGAGAGAACATTTGCAAAACACGCAATTGCGGTTAATATCAAAATTATTTTCTTCATAAATAAAACTATATAATATTTGGTTTTTAAATAAGTAAGGGCTGAAAATTCAGCCCTTAAAGTTTTTATCGTTTGATAACCAATTTTTTGGTTGCTAGAATTTCCTCATCTGACTGTAAAGAATAGAAATAAATACCTGCATTCAAATCATCAATAGGAATACTTATTTTTCCTGAATTGTTACTAAGCACAACTTCTTTTACATTAACACCTAAAATGTTTTTGATAAAAATACGTTGATGTTTTCCATTGGCATTAAAACTGTAATTAATAGTTACATTATTAGTTGCAGGATTAGGAAATGCAGATAATGTATTTTCTACTGCTTTTGGTGTTTTGGCAACATCTGTTGCAGTGTAGGTGTAGTTAACTATAATTTTTACAGTATCGTTTCCTTTATCGCTGAAAAATTTATAAAATGTTTGAGATGTACCCAAATTCCCTTCAGGCATATATTTACCATCAGGTCTTTCAGCAGCTTCACTATTAGCAGGAATAACATAAGGGATTACTGGAAAACCTGCAGGACAAACACCCCAGCAAAAAGCATGCACAGCTCCATTAATTATAGAAACATTGCCTGCTTGAGCAAACATGTGAAGAGAATCATTGGTAAAGTTTTTTACATCAAACCAGCAAACAATGGCTTCCTCATTGGCATCATAGTTACTTAATGTTAATACTTTCCCGTCATAAAGAGAATCTCCTTCATGGAAAACAGAAAAATTTTGTGCTTGTACTTTCGTTATAAACAAAGCAGCACAAACAACAGTAGTAAGGAATAATATCTTTTTCATAATTGATATGTTTTTAAGTATGAATATTTAAATAATGAAGTATCTAGTAACGCCCCAAAACCGGCTAAATACTACAAAACTATTAGTATACAAAGGTAACAAAAAATTGCCCTTAAGAACAGAGGGTTACGAATTTTTAACAGATTGAAATTCTGTTATTAAATTTTGTAACGCTGATATAGTCGGTTTATTTGCTTTTACCAACGGAAGCCGTAAGTTATTGGTGCATAATCCCATGATTTCCAAAGCCGCCTTAATTCCGGCAGGACTTCCATCATTAAATAACATATTGGTTACATCCAACAGCTTATAATGTAAATGGTTGGCTTTTTTCATTTCTCCTTTTAATGCAAAGTTTACCATATCCGACATTTCTTTGGGAAAAGCATTGGCGGTTACCGAAATAACTCCCATGGCTCCGACTGCAATCAAAGGTAATGTAAGTGCATCATCTCCGGAAATAACCAAAAAATCTTTCGGTTTATTATTAATAATTTCCATACACTGCATTAGATTCCCCGATGCTTCTTTCACTCCGATAACATTAGACAGTTCTGCCAGCTGTAAAGTTGTTTCGGCAGTCATATTACTTCCTGTTCTTCCGGGTACATTATACAACATTACGGGAACTGGGCTTGCATCTGCCACTGCTTTAAAGTGATAGTATATGCCCTTTTGCTGGGGTTTATTATAATAAGGTGAAACTGACAAAATACCATCGATACCATCAAAATTAGTACTATGAATTTTTTCTACTAATTCTTGCGTATTATTTCCTCCCATTCCCAACATAATAGGAATGCGTTTATCCACATTTTCAATGATAAAATCGGTTACTGCCGATTTTTCTTGGGGAGAGAGCGTAGGTACTTCACTTGTGGTTCCTAATGCAACTATGTAATCAACTCCATTATTGATTACATGTTCCAGAATTTTACCTAAAGAGGTAAAATCAACTCCGTATTTGTGAAATGGGGTAACTATCGCTACGCCGGTTCCTCTAAATATCTTTGCCATACTATCAAATATTTTATTTGGTAAAATCTATTGTTTCTTTGTAAATGAATAAACTAAACATAAGGTTATATTGAGTTCAAAAGTTTAAAGTTGTAACGTTTATATAGTTCATAGTTATTTAAATGCTACTTCACTAATTCCTTTTCCTGAGAGTTTCAAATCTTTGAAATAATCCGGAACAGGCTTGCCCATCAATGCATCAACATAAAGTTTGGCAATATATTGGCAAAGCATATAACCATGCCCCCTCATGCCTATAAACAAACCTAATTCGGGATCAACAATATAGCGGGGTTCTATGTAATAACCCGACCATACGGCTTGGAATCCTACACTAGAAAGTTGAGGAATCCAATTGGTAAAGACTTCTGAAACTATTTCCAAAAAATCCTGCGAACTATATCTAAGGTCTTTATGGGTTTCTTTGGCATCTATTGCCGGAGAAGCACATCCTATAATTTGTCCGGTTTCTGCTAATTGCTGACCGTAAACGGCTGAAAATCCTTTGTATTTTCTACGGTCAAGCAGCATATTTAATGCGTCGCCGTCTTTTCCTAACAGGGGTAAACGGCGTGTAATAAAAGCCTGATGTTTAACTGGATATAAACCTGTTTCTATACCTAATTTTTGAGCAAAATCAGAAGCTTTTTCTCCTAAGGCATTGATAAAAATATCTGCATGATATTCAATATATTCTTTGTTATGTGTGCGGACAAGTACTTTAAAGCCTTTTCCTACTTTTTCCACATCAATAACTTGGGTATCATCCAAGATAGTACCTCCATTTTGAATACCTATTTTCCGGATTAAATCGATGGTTTTTCCCGGCGTAGCTTGCCAGCAACCATTGGTAATTAAAGCGGCGTGATAGGTTTTGTGTAAGTCTGGATTGCAATATGGCGAAATTTCTTTGGTAAAGTCTTTCGCTTCTATCATTTCCGCATCCGACCATGCTTTAGAAACTTCGAGGGCTTGATAAGTTTCTTGGTCATGGGCAAGATTTACATATTTCATGGGTTTGAAATCAATGTTGCCCAATTTTTGCAGTTCTTTAAAGATTTCCAAATTATGCTTTGCAATATCGGCTAAAGCGGGATGACTGAAAGCGGGTCGTCCGCCGGCAATATTCCGCCAAGAGCTTCCATATTCATAATTAGCCAAAGTGGGTTTGATGCCTGCTTCGGTTAAGTAGCGGAATAAACTGCTTCCGGCAATTCCCCCGCCTGCTATAAAAGCTTCTGTTTTTATTACCTTGCGCTGTGTATTATCGAAATGTGTAAGTATCTTTTCATGTACTGTTTTGGGGTATAACTCTGCCAATTGTATTTGATTTGCCATAGGTCCGCGAGGGGTGGCATCGCCAAATACTTCAATACCTTTGGAATACAGCAATTGTTTTACACGGGGAATACAGCGTTTTCCACGGCAGGGTCCCATACCCATACGGGTTGTATGTTTTAATTCATCGACTGAAATGGTTTTGCGGTCGCCAATCATTTCTACAATAGAATCTATATCTACATCATCGCAATGACAGACATAAATTTTATCGTCGTTTCTTTCAGTAAGTGGTTTTAGATTTAAAGGTTCCGGATAGTTTTCTTTAACAATAAATCCTCTTACAGCTAATAAGGCTTCACCTTCGGGATTGATAGCTTTTACGCGTGCAACATTGGTCTTGTTAGGTTTTTGCAAAACTTTTTCAATAATACCTTCTCCCACTTTTTGCCCATTATTATCAACTAAGAATACTTCGCTACCTTCTTGAACTTGGTATTCAACAGGCAGAAACAGCCATTGTTTAGAAAAGTTATAACCAAAAATTGCCAAGCCCGGACATTGGTAAACGCAATCCATACAGCCGATACATTTATCGTAATCGATTTTGGGAACTGTACTGGTTGACGATTTGGTTATGGCTCCGTATTTACAGGCAAAGGCACAGGGGTTGCAAGCAAAGCCGTATAAACAATCGATTTGCACAAATCCCTGACTTTGCATACGTTCAGGTGTAGGTTTATAAGGCTGCTCTAATACACGAACGGGATGTTGTTGTGAATCTATATATTCCTTTGAAACGGCTAAATAATCATCGTAAGTATAACGCATGCCTAATGCCTGCATAATTTCATAGGCACATTGTTTGCCGCGGAGTACGGCACTGGTTCCTTCGCCTATTTTGGTGGCATCGCCTACTCCATGACAATTTCTTCCGAATAAAGTATAGCCTTTTTTTAATAATTGATCATCGGGTATTAATCCGGTACATATATTAATAACATCTATACCATCAATGATTTGTTCGGTTCCTGCTATGGGTTTGAAGTTTTCGCATCGGGCAATTACGGCTCCTGTTATACCGGTATGGTCTTTGTTGGGAATGGCTTCGAGTAAAATATGAGAAGTCATAACCGGAATTCCTAAACGGCGTACCCGATTGGCTTGTACAGGAAATCCTCCTTCGCGGGGCATAGCTTCGATAATTGCTTTTATATTTGCTCCGGCTTGCATAGCCTGATAGGATGTAAGATAACCAATATTTCCGGCTCCAACGGTTAGGATATTTTTACCCAGCAGCGTTAGTTCGCTGTTCATCATTTTTTGTACAACGGCAGCGGTATAAACGCCCGGCAAATCATCGTTTTTAAAACTAGGCATAAAAGGCACTGCTCCTGTAGCTACTACCAAATGTTCGGCATCAACAAAATACACTTCTTCGGTTTTCATATTTTTGATAGCCAAACGCCTGCCTTCTATAATATCCCAAACGACAGAATTAAGCAAAATTCCATCAAGATTATCTCCTGCCAGAGTTTGGGCAATATCGAAACCGCGCATACCGCCAAACTTCTTTTCATTTTCAAAGAAAAAGAACTGATGGGTCTGCATCAAAAATTGTCCGCCTATTTTATCATTATTATCAATGACTAAATTTGAAATTTGGACTTTATTAAGTTCTTCGCGAACAGCTAATCCGGCTGGTCCTGCACCGATAATAACTACGGATGTTTTATATACGGTATAAGGTTTTTCGGGTTGTGGAGCTATAATTTCGGGCTCGTAATCATGGGGTATTTTTTCAACTTTTTTTATTCCATCGACTTTGGTAATACAAATACGACGTACTTTTCCATCAATCAACATTTCGCATGCCCCGCACTTGCCTATTCCGCATTCGAGGCTGCGATGGCGATGCTGCAAGCTATCGCTGTGTATGGGATATCCGGCTTGGTGTAAAGCGGCTGCAATGGTAAATCCTCGTTGACCGGAAAGGGTTTTGCCTTCGAAAAGAAATTCTACTTTATCCTCTTTTGGGATTTCGACAATGGGATGTTGAGTAATTTTATACATCGATTTGGTATGTAAATGTTTATAAAGCTATTCTTATTGTTTGCACAAATTTTCTCCAACAAATAACAGTAAACCTACAAAGCCTTTTAAAGCAAGCAAAGTTACATTTTTTTTCAGAAAAACAATCATCTATCAAAAAAAATCAGGCATTCGATAAATAATAAATATAAGTCTGTAAAAATTTCTTATGATGGAGGCTTATTTTTATAGATTCTTTGAATGGTGT
The DNA here is from genome assembly GCA_031548675.1 of Bacteroidales bacterium. Lineage (GTDB taxonomy): Bacteria > Bacteroidota > Bacteroidia > Bacteroidales > P3 > JAVBQU01. Next base: position 3,337 of record JAVBQU010000030.1, on the reverse strand, counting down.
ATTCTTACAAACTTTTTTTCCCTTGAGGTGTTTTTTATTATACGCTATACACATTAAAATAGTGTATAATTTATTAACCCTTAATAGCTTGATAAAATGAAACCTCGTAAATTTGTAATGTTTTCTACCTTGATAATTGTGGGTGTCCTCATCGGAAGTGTAAGTTTAATTACATGTTCGGGAGAGAAAGAGCCTGAAATTGTAGATAATGGAACTCCTTTAATGACAGTGAACTTAAACAATGAACTTACTTCTGTAGGAAGTTCAAAAGTTCAAAATAACATAGTGGTGGTACGTAAGGCTTCCGGAAACGAAGCCGCAGCGTTTGTGGCACTCAGCAATGTATGTACACATCAATCTTGCACAGTAGCTTATCAATCATCATCAAGTGAGTTCGTATGTCCTTGCCATGGAAGCAAATATGATGTAAACGGTGCAGTGGTTCAAGGTCCGGCACCATCACCATTGCCTAAATATACAGTGAGCATAACCGATAATATATTGTCTGTATATGGAAGCAAATAAAAATAAACTGCTTAAAACGTTTATTGTAATTTTTTTAATAGGGTGTCTACTAACTGTACTTATCGGGTATTACATGTACAATAAACCGCATAGGGATGTTCGCAGCGAAAAACCGGTAATGATTTCGTCTGTAGATTTAATTTCTGCATATCAGAAAAATGAAACTGAAGCCAACCAAAAGTTTTTGGATAAGGCTGTGCAGATAACCGGGAAAATAGAAAATATTGAAACGAATAATGATGGTTTTATTGTAATTACCATGCAGGGCGAAAATCCCATGGCAGGGGTGCGTTGTACCCTAAAAGATAAAATATCGGTTCAGATAGGAGAGGTGGTAACGTTGAAAGGGCGGTGTACCGGATTTCTGAGTGATGTAATATTAATAGATTGCGTATTAATCAAGTAAATTTGTAGAAAATGAAAAAAATGTTTTTTCTCATAACAGCTCTATTTTGCACGGTTTTTGCAGGAGCTCAGGATATTTATTATACCAAAAAAGGACAAATATCTTTTTATTCGAAAGCTCCCCTCGAAAATATTGAGGCTCATAATAACGAAGTAACCAGTTTTATTGATAAAAAGAAAAATGAACTGGCTTTTTCGTTATTGATTAAAAGCTTTAAATTTGAAAAAGCTTTAATGGAAGAGCATTTTAATACAACCTACATGGAGTCGGATCGTTATCCTAAGGCTAATTTTACAGGAAAGGTCAAGAATCCGGAGGCTGTTAAATGGGGTACGGATGGCTTTTATCAAATAACTGTGGAGGGCACACTGACTATTCATAATGTTTCTCATCCGGTAACGACTCAAGCTACAGTAATTATTAAAGATAAAAATGTGTCGGGTACTGCCAAATTTAACGTCCGCTTGGCAGATTATAATATCAAAATACCATCGGTTGTAGCTAAAAATATTGCAGAAGTGGTTGAAATAACGGTTGATTGCCAATATACTCCTATGCAAAATAAATAATCCAAACCTAATTATTCATTAAAACCTTATTGTATGAAGAAATCCATACTCGTTTTATCATTTATTTCATTTGTTTCCTGTTTTACGCTGGTTTATGCTCAGGAACTTACAGTAGAACAGCTTATGAAGCAGCAGGAAGCAGAAGAAAATGCTCAGAATTCGGAGTTGGCAGCGGCAACTTTCGAATCTTCCCGTTTAATAATCGGACATTCTATTGAAACTACTAAAAAAAGAAATTTAGATTTACGCATTTCTCATCGTTTTGGTCGGGTAAACGATGGGTTTTACGATTTTTTCGGCTTGGATTATGCCTCCATGCGCTTTGGCTTTGATTACGGTATTACGGATAGATTAACTGTAGGTATAGGCAGAAGCACATGGGATAAGGAATATGATCTTTTGGGTATTTATAAAATCCTGAGGCAATCGTCGGGCAAACGTAATATGCCTGTTTCTTTAACTGCAATGGCAAAAGGCATGTTGAAAACTATTAAAATTCCAAATCAGGAACGTACTTTTTCAGAGAACCTGAGTTCTACATGCCAATTGTTGGTTGCTCGCAAGTTTTCGCGATACATATCGGTACAGGTTTCTCCTATTTGGCTGCACTGTAACTTAGTACCTGAAAACAATCCGAATGATATTTTTTCTCTGGGTTTTGGAGGTAGTGTAAGAATAACCAAACGTGTAAGATGCAATATTGAATTTTATCCGCTTTTCTCTGATAATAAATTTGAAAATACAGTCCCTCCGCTTTCTATCGGATTTGATATACAAACAGGAGGACATGTTTTTCAAGTATTTGTAAGCAATACCATTGCCAACAACGAACGTGTGATGCTTACCCAAACCACTGATAAATGGGGTAAGGGGCAGATTCATATCGGATTTAATATTTTACGGGCGTTCGAGCTATAGAATTTCGGATACTGTAAATGTACTTCCTCCAATAAAAATGCAGTCAGCAGCGTGAGCTTGCTTTTGGGCATCGGCAAAGGCTTCTTGTACCGAATTGTAAACATGGCCCTGCAAGCCTTTTTCTGATGCTTGACGGGCTAGGATGTCTGCATCTAAGCCTCGGGGAATATCTGCTTTGCAAAAATAATATAAAGCATTTTTAGGCAAAATGGATAAAACATGGCTGATATCCTTATCGTTAACCATACCCAAAACAAAATGCAGACGTTTATAGTTTATGGTTTGCAGCTGCTTTATGATAAATTGAATTCCGGCAATATTATGTCCTGTATCGCAAATAGTTAATGGGTTTTGTGATAAAATCTGCCAGCGGCCTTGTAATCCCGTATTTTCTAAAACTCCGGATATGCCTTTTTGTATGATCCTATTGTCAATATCATAACCTAAATTATTTAAGCATTCGATAGATTGCAAAACGGTGCTTATGTTTTTTGATTGATAATTTCCGGCTAAAGGAGATGTCAGCTTTTCTAAAAATAAATGACCGTCTTGATAAACATCGGCTGTTAGAGAAATGTGGTTGTTAGATATATTTTGCAAAACATATTTTTGATCGGCAAAATATAGGGGAGCGTCCACATCTTTGGCTCTGGATATGAATATGCCTGATACTTCATCTTGTGTTTCGCCTATTACTGCTTGAATTTGAGGTTTAATAATGGCTGCTTTTTCGGTTGCAATGGCAGGTAAGGTATTTCCTAAAAACTGCATGTGATCCCAGCTTATATTGGTAATCACGGATAGTTCAGGAGTTATAAGATTTGTGCTGTCGAGCCGTCCGCCCATGCCCGTTTCTATCACAGTAATATCAACTTTTTCTTTTTTAAAATAGCAAAAAGCCAATCCTACTGTCATTTCG
>JAVBQU010000123.1:0-2663 GCA_031548675.1 Bacteroidales bacterium | reverse complement strand
AAAATTTCGTTCCGCAAGTTCCCGATTACAGGACCCGGATGTACAATAGGATTGGTTAGCGATTGGGGAATCTGCAAAGCCGAAAAAACTGCACTCTGCCAATTCCGGTCAACCGGATTTAATAATTGAGAGGTAGACGCTATGGTATATTCATTAACTTTTTCTCCGGTAAGAAAATAAGCAAATAAATCAGGCGTAAACAACATTTTATCAGCAATTTCGAATAATGGACTTTGACTTTTGACCATGCTCAGCAGTTGGAAAGCCGTATTGATTTCCATAAACTGATTACCTGTCTGGTTATAAAATTTTTCTTTGGGCAAAAGTTTAAATGCTTCCTCCAACATACCGTTTGTCCGTGCATCACGGTAACAATAAGGATTTCCTATCAAATTTCCCGATTTATCAATCAAGCCGAAATCCACACCCCAAGTATCTACGCCTACACTTACAATTTCACCGCCGTATTTTTGAGCTGCAATAGATAAGCCTTTTTTCAATTCAAAAAACAAATGTAAAATATCCCAATGTAAGCTTTGGGAAACAAGCACTTGCCGATTAGCAAAACGATGAATTTCTTCAAGCTCAATACCTTTTGCGGAAACATTTCCGACCATTACCCTGCCGCTTTCAGCTCCAAAATCCAATGCAATATATTTTGCCATAAGTAATTTTGTTAATTAGAATAATAAATTAGCTGATAAACCTATTTGAAATCCTCTTAAATTCATATTATCCTTATTTACAGGCATGAAATAAGATACTTTCCCATCCAATAAAAAATTACGGGTTTTGATAAATTCCAAGCCTATAGCAACATTAAAATTGAAAATAAACTGATTTTCAGAAAGTGTGTTATTAGCTAAAAAACAACCCACATGATAACTGGTGTAAGGATTGAAAAACCGCCTTTGACCACGTCCTAAATGGCGGGTATAAAAATCCTGCCCGAAATTCAATAAAATATATTCATTGTATAAAGTAGAATCCGTTTTAGGGTAATCCTGTGCCTTAAGCATGCTTAGCAAAAAATAGCTTTTACCTCTGGTAAACAAATATTTAATACTATATGATTGATATTGAGGGGCTGATAATCCTACCTTGGGATTTTCGGTAAATAACATTCCATATTCGAAACCGGGCATATTAACAAATGCTATCTTACTGTTAATCGTATTTTCTTCCATTATGGTTATCGAAACAAAAATACGATCTATATTTTTTTTCAATGCCTCTATTCTATTTTGTTTTTCAGCAATAGTTTCATCAGAATATTCGTTCTTTTTTTCTTTTAACCGGGAAATATCAGCCTCCAATTGGTTTATCGCAATTTGGTTATCTGTATACGAATAGTTTTTATACGAAACATATCCTAGCTTTTTTACAACAGCATAAATGGTATCTAATTCATCTTTAGGAATATCAAACTTGGCTTCTATTTGCCTTTGCGTAATTTCCTGCCATTGAATTTTAATATTATTTGTAGTAAAATAGTGGGTAAGTATCTTTTCAGCTTTGCTGATATTCGATGCCTCAAGCGTAATTACATATTCAGAAGAATATGTTCGGTTGTCAATATATTGAGCTGATAATGAGCCTGCAATTATTAAATTAAAGATAAAAAAAAATACTTGTTTCATTTTAATTGATTTATAGGGCAAAGGTAATGAAAAAAGTTTGTCTAAACGATTTTGAATCTTCCGTTTAAAAAGACTGTTTACTTTTTATTATTCCTACATTATTAGTATTTTTGCAAATTACATTTTTGATTAGACTGGCTTATGGTGGAGGTGTATGCCATAAAATTATTGCAAGATACTGATTTTGAGCATCATAAAAAGGAAATGCAGAAATATTTTCCAGAGCAATCTTTGCAAAAAATTCTGCAAAAATCAGCTTATGGCAGTCAGTCATCCATGTTAGGCGAAGTTATTGTAAGAAAAAGGGTTGCAGATAAGTTCAAAATAAATTCTGCAAATATAGAGCTTAAGCATACAGAACATGGGAAACCTTATATAGATTTATTTCCCGATTTTCATTTTAATATTTCACATTCTAAAGAATGGGTTATAGTTGCATTTTCGAATAAAGAAGTTGGTATAGATATAGAAAAAATTAAACCTATAAAACTTACTGTTGCAGAGCGTTTTTTCTCTCATCAAGAATATATGGACTTGATAAACAAAAATGAATCAAAACAAATCAATTATTTTTTTGATTTATGGACAGCTAAAGAAAGTTTTGTAAAGGCGATAGGTTCAGGAATTGCCAATGTATTTAATACTTTTTCTATTCAAATACAGAATGAACATATCAAAATTGCTGAAACTCATTTTCCGGATGTAAAATTCAAGACTTACAAATTGCCCTATGAATACAAAATTTGTGTATGTGCTTTCGAATCAGAATTCTGCGGAAACGTTAATATCTTAAATATAGTAGATTTAATCTAATAAAAGCCCCATGCAGTATTTTCTTTGCTTGTTATTTTTTATAATTTCTTTGTTATCAGGCGCTCAAACTAAAGTGGACACCAAAGAATTATATAATTTATATAAGGTTAGCGATTCTATTTATCGTTGCGAACAGCCTGATAGCAAGGGATTTGAAGAATTAGAAAAATTAGGCATTCAAAGTTCTTTAAATCTAAGATTTTACCATAG
>JAVBQU010000177.1:0-18018 GCA_031548675.1 Bacteroidales bacterium | reverse complement strand
AAAAAAATTTTTTTATTATAGAAATAGCTATACATTTGCATAGCTAAAATAACTAATTTTACTAATCAAAAACACATTTTACTATGAACAAAGCTGAACTCATTGATGCTATTGCAACAGAAGCTGGTTTAACTAAAGTTGATTCTAAAAAAGCATTAGACGCTTTTGTAAAAGTAACCGGAACTTCTTTGAAAAAAGGAGATAAAATTACTTTGGTTGGCTTCGGAACTTTTTCTGTATCTCAAAGAGCCGCAAGAAAAGGTCGTAACCCAAGAACTGGTGCTGAATTGAAAATTGCTGCTAAAAAAGTAGTTAGATTTAAAGCTGGAAGTGAATTAACTAAAAGAGTTAAATAATTTTCGATAGCGAAAACAAGCAGCCTCGTCAAAATTAATTTTGACGAGGCTTTTTTTTGTCATAATTTCATCTTTCATTTTTAGAACAAAAAAATAATTTTATAAATTTGCAGTTATATACAATGGCTCTATTGTGTTTAATAAAAACCATAATACAAGTCTTGAATAAACTCAATCTCCGGTAATTCTAAAAAAATAGATAAAGGAAATAATATGTATCGATTTATTTTGTTTTTCAGCATTTTATGCCTGTTCGCGGAAACCGGTCAATCACAAGAGAAAAAAACCTTACTCCGACAAGGAAATGCTGCATATAAAAATCAAAAATATACGGATGCCGATATAACTTATCGCAAAGCATTACAGCAAGACAGTAATTACTTGAAAGCTAATTATAATCTGGGGAATGCTTTGTATAAACAAAAAAAATATGATGATGCAATTCCATTATTTATAAAAACTCTTGCTGCTCATAATATTAGCGATAGTGGAAAAGCTATGGTTTATCATAATTTAGGCAACATCTATCTGCAACAAGAGAAATATGATAAAAGCATTGAGGCTTATAAAGAATCGCTTAAATTAAATCCTACGGATAAAGACACTAAGTATAACTTGGCTTATGCTCTTCAAAAACAGAAACAAGAGCAAATAAATAATCCATATTTACGCCAGATGCAAAAACAACAGCAGGAGGAAATGAAAAAAATGCAAGAGAAACACAAGAAGGAACAACAACAATTAAATAAGAAACAACAACAAAAGCCCAATAAGCCGCAGGAAAATCAAAAAGAGCAGGAACAATTAAATAAGCAGCAACAGAAGGAAACTCAAAATCTAAAACAAGAACATGAGAAACAGCAGGAACAACTAAAGCAATTGCTGCAAAAAGAAAAAATTAAACAACAGCAGAAGCAACAGCAGGAAGAGCAGCAAAAGCTCGAAGAAAAACATCAAAAAGAGCAAGAACAGCTCAAAAAAAAGCAACAGCAAGAATCAAATAAACCTCAGCAACAACAACAAAAGGAACAAGAACAGTTAAATAAGCAGCAACAGCAAGAAATGTCGAAGCTGCAACAGCAGCAACAGGAACAATTAAAGCAAACATTGCAAAAAGAAATGCAAAAACAGCAAGATGCTTTAAAAAAACTGCAAGAAAAGCACCAAAAAGAGCAAGAACAACTGAAAAAACAACAACAGGAGGAATTGAAAAAATTGCAGGAAAAGCATAAACAACAACAGGAACAACTCCAAAAGAAACAGCAGCAAGAACCAAATAAGCAACAAGAGCATCAAAAAGAGCAGGAGCAACTTAAAAAGCAACAACAAGAGGAACTTAAAAAGCTGCAACAAGAACACCAAAAACAACAAGAAGCTTTAGATCAAAAACAACAAGAGGAATTAAAGCAAGCTCAAAAAGAACAAGAGAAACAAGATACTCAAACGGGACAGCAAAAACAGGGAGAGCAACCTAAAAACCAACAGCAAACGCAGTCTGAGGGAAACCCGGAACAACATGCGACTGAAAATACTCAACAGCAAGCGGGAGCGATGAGGAAAACGCCTGATCAAAAACAAGAAAATATTAAACAACAAGAGGCTGCCCGAATACTGGAAGCTCTGAAAAACAACGAGAAAAAAACACTCGAAAAAGTTAAGAAGAACCAAACAACAGAGAGCGGAACAGGAAAAACTATGGAGAAAAATTGGTAGGAATAGTGACGGGTAACGAATGGCTAGTGAACTTTTGAACATTACAAACATTTGAACTAAAAATAACAATGAAACGATTATATTTACTGATAGTTTTGTTTTTCAGCCTGTTTTCGGGCTACGCGGCGGAGGTGGAATTTAAAGTAAATGCTCCTGCAACGGTAGAGGTTAAACAACCTTTTGAAGTTGTTTTTACAGTAAATGCACAGCCTTCGGGCTTTACCCCTCCTACTTTTAAGGGATTCTCTATTTTATCGGGACCTAATCAATCTATGCGGAGCTCTTTTCAATCCTACAACGGACAGACCGTTCAATCGCTCAATATTTCATATTCCTATTATTTGCAAGCTGATATGCCGGGGACTTTTACGATTCCTGCTGCAAGTGTTACCGTAAACGGAAAAACTTACCAGTCCCAAAGCGTACAAGTAAAAGCGGTAAAAGGTTCGGGGCAAACTCCTGCTGCAACTAATGCACCTCAAGGAAGGCAGCAACAACAAAGCGTAGTAAGTATTGATGATAATACGATTTTTATACGGGCAAATGCTTCGAAAACTACAGCCCTGCAAGGCGAACAAATTATTATATCTTACAAAATTTATACTGCTGTCAATATTTCCAATTATACGCCTCCTAAAATTACTTCGGGAAATGGTTTTTGGACGGAGGATTTACTGGATGAAAATCAGCAGACGGAAACCAAAACAGAAGTTGTAAATGGTCGTAAATATTGGACTAAAGAAATAAGAAAAATTGCCGTATTTCCTCAAGATATCGGCAAGCTTACCCTTGCTCCTTTAGAAATGACGGTTTTGGCAAATGTTGAAACTCCACGCCGGAGTACAGGCAGTGTTTGGGATATGTTTGACGATGCCTTTTTTAATCAAACACAAAGCGTAGAAAAGAAAATACGTTCTAATGCAATTGCTATCAATGTTTCTCCTTTACCACAAGCAGGTCGTCCTGATAATTTTTCGGGAGCAGTAGGAAAATTCAATTTTACGGGAAAAGCCGACAAAACGAACACAAAAACGGGTGAAGCTGTTACTTTAAAATACACCATTTCGGGAAGTGGAAATTTAAAATCTATGAATGATTTGCAAGTACAATTCCCATCCGATTTTGAAGTTTTTGATCCCAAGATAAATGACCATACCCAGAAATCTTTAGCAGGGGTTGCAGGCAATAAAACGATAGAATATGTAATTATCCCCCGCAGCGTAGGAGATTTTACTGTTCCGCCTGTCGAATTTTCATATTTTGATATTCAATCGCAGAAATATGTAACACTTACAGCTGAAGCTGTAAAACTGCATGTAGAAAAAGGAACTAACGAAGGAGGCAGCGTAGTTTCGGGCAGTAACAAAGAGGATATTAAATATTTGAACAAAGATATTTCATATATCAAAACTGCTGACTTTAAGCTTCGCTTGAATAATCAGATATTTTTTGGCTCGAAATTATTTTTTATCTTATTGGTTTTACCTCTCCTAATTTTCCTGATTGTCTTTTTTGTATGGCGTAAGCGCATGAAATTACTGGAAGATGTTTCTTTACTTAAAACCAAAAAAGCCAATAAAGCTGCTCTTTCCCGCTTGAAAAAAGCCAGACATTATCTTTCTATTAAGGATGAAAATAATTTTTATATCGAAATTTCGCAAGCTTTGTGGGGCTATTTGAGAGACAAATTTAATATGCCTTTGGCAGAACTTTCGATGGATAATGTAAAAGAGGTTCTCACACAAAAAAATGTAGATTCGGAAACCATAGATTATTTGATAAATACCTTGCATCATTGCGAATTTTCACGTTTTGCTCCGGGCGATAAGTCCGAAAAAATGGATCAACTTTACCACGAGATGCTGCAAGCCATAACCATGGTGGAAAAGGGGTTGAAGTGAAATTTAATTATGAAATTAGTGACAAGTAACGGGTGACGAGAAAAACCTGAAATCTTGAAATAAATTATAAACTCATGAAAAAATACATCCTGTTTTTCTTTGTATGTTTATTTGCATCTATCAGCTTTGCTCAATCGGGCGATGCTTTGATGCAGCAAGGCAACCATTTATACAGTAAAAAAGAATACGAAAAAGCCATTGAGGTTTATCAAAAAGTTTTAGCCCAAAAACAAACCTCTGCTGCTTTGTACTACAATATGGGAAACAGCTATTACCGTTTGGCAAACTATCCTTCGGCAATCCTGTATTACGAAAAAGCCCAAAAATTAGCTCCTAACGACGAAGATATTACAACGAACCTCAAAATAGCGAATCTGAAAATAAAAGATAAAATAGAAACTGTTCCCGAACTGTTTTTTATCCGTTGGTGGAAAGCTTTAATCAATTTGTTTACAATTGATGTTTGGGCTTATATAGGAATTTCTTTTGTGTTTCTGTTTTTCTTTTCTCTTATCTTTTTCTCACTATCGCGCTCTTATACGTTTCGTAAAACTTCATTTTTTGGTATGTTTTTATCCATTATCATTGCTGTTGTAACTTTAGGGTTTGCCTACATTCAATATCAAAACAACCGCAGCAACGACGAAGCTATCGTATTTACAGCATCTGTTCAAGTAAAAAGTGCTCCGGACGAAACGGGAACTGCCAAATTTGTGATTCATGAAGGGCTTAAAGTACGCATTGAAGATAAATTAAATTCATGGATTAAAATTAAGATTCCGAATGGCGACAATGGGTGGATTTCTCTAAACGATGTCAAAATAATCAACGAAAAATAGAATAAGACATGCCATATTGGAAATAAGAGAGACTTTTCGTAAAAGTCTCTCTTATTTTTTGTTTAATCGTAAAATATAGCTTATTTTTGTATCAAAACAATATTACAAGTAATTACATAAAAATTATATTATAAAATAATGTCTGACGATAAAAAAATAATATTCTCTATGGTTGGGGTAGGAAAAGTTATTCCGCCCAGCAAACAAATACTCAAAGATATTTATTTATCTTTTTTCTATGGAGCCAAAATTGGAATTATTGGCTTGAACGGTTCCGGAAAATCTACCCTGCTTAAGATTATTGCAGGAGAAGATAAGTCATTTATAGGCGAAATCGCTTTTTCTCAAGGATACAGTATCGGTTATCTTCCGCAAGAGCCTGAATTGGATGATAACAAAACAGTGAAAGAAATTGTACAGGAAGGCGTGCAGGAAATTGTTGATATGCTTAAAGAATACGAAGAAATCAACAACAAGTTTGCCGAACCCATGAGCGATGATGAAATGAACCGGCTTATCGAAAAGCAAGGGCAGGTAATGGAACTGCTCGAACAACATGATGCGTGGGATTTGGATAGCAAGCTGGAAAGAGCTATGGATGCACTTCGTTGTCCGGATGAAGACGCTTTAGTAAAAAATCTTTCAGGAGGCGAACGCCGCCGCGTAGCTTTATGCCGTCTTTTGCTTAAAGAACCCGATATTTTATTGCTGGATGAACCTACCAACCATTTGGATGCCGAATCTATCCATTGGCTCGAACAGCATTTGCAACAATACAAAGGAACTGTAATTGCTGTTACCCACGACCGCTATTTCTTAGACAATGTAGCCGGATGGATACTTGAGTTAGATCGCGGCGAAGGCATTCCATGGAAAGGTAATTATACTTCGTGGCTCGAACAAAAAACGCAACGTTTGGAAATGGAAGAGAAAACCGAATCTCGCCGTAAAAAAACTTTGGAACGCGAATTAGAATGGGTTCGTATGTCGCCCAAAGCCCGCCAATCAAAAGGAAAAGCCCGTTTGAGTGCGTATGAAAAAATGCTGAATGAAGACAGCAAGCAAAAAGAAGAACGTTTGGAAATATATATCCCTAACGGACCTCGTTTGGGAACTCATGTTATAGATGTAGAGAATGTAACCAAAGGTTACGGCGACCGTATTTTATTCGAAAATCTGACTTTCCAATTGCCTCCTGCCGGAATTGTAGGGGTAATCGGACCTAATGGTGCGGGAAAAACCACACTTTTCCGTTTGATTATGGGTTTGGAAAAACCGGATAGCGGAGAATTTGCAGTGGGTGAAACCGTAAAGGTAGGATATGTTGATCAGCAACACGTAGAAATTGACCCTGAAAAAAATATTTGGGAAGCTATTTCGGAAGGCAACGAACAAATGATGCTCGGCGGACGCTTGATTAACTCCCGTGCTTATGTATCCCGTTTCAACTTCAGTGGTTCCGATCAAGGGAAAAAAGTAGGTGTACTTTCGGGCGGAGAGCGTAATCGTTTGCATTTGGCTCTTACGCTTAAATCGGAAGCCAATGTGTTGCTTTTAGATGAGCCTACCAATGATATTGATGTAAATACCCTGCGGGCTTTGGAAGAAGGCTTGGAAAGCTTTGCCGGATGCGCTGTTATCATTTCGCACGATCGTTGGTTCTTAGACCGCGTAGCTACGCATATTTTAGCCTTCGAGGGAGATTCTCAAGTATATTTCTTTGAAGGAACTTATTCGGAATATGAAGAAAATAAAAAGAAACGTTTGGGAACAGATACGCCCCACCGATTTAGATATAAAAAATTGATGTAAATACTTGATATTTCCCTATTAATAAAATTACTGATCCAATAATTCATAAATATTTACTTTTACGCATGAAAATATTCACTAAAACCATGCTGATTGCATGTATGTTTGCAATAGCCGTTCCTAATGCGATGGCTAAAGACAAAAAGAAAGATAAACAAGCCAAAGATTCTACAGCAGTAGCTGCGGCTGATTCTACCAAACCTAAATCAGGGGAATTGCCGACTATCGAAAAATTTCTGAAATCGCCCACTAAAATGGTAGGATTGACTACTGTTTATATTTCAGACAAAAAATTCTATCTCGAAATTCCCGATTCGCTTTTGGGTAAAGATTTATTGGCTGTAACCCGCATTTCGAAATCGGCAGCCGGCATCCGTGCCGGATTTGTAGGTTATGCCGGAGACCAAGTAAATAATACTGTAATTCGTTTTGAAAAAGGAATGAATAACAAAATTTACATGCATCAAGTATCGTTCGACGAAATGTCCCGCGATACAACGCAGGAAATGTATGCAGCCTTAATGCGGTCGAATCTTGCTGCCATTGTAGCAGCTTTCGATGTTAAAGCCGTTTCCGGAAGTAAAAAAAGCTATTTGATTGATGTAAATGATTATTTGAATGGTGATAACGATATTTTATTTTTTGCCAAATATGCCAAAAAGGCATTGACGCTTACAGCTATTCAGCCTGATAAATCTTATATTTCAGGTATTAAAACCTATCCGATGAATACTGAAATTAAAACGGTAAAAACCTATATGTCGGAAAACAGCGGTTTGGCAACTTTCGAATTGAATACTTCTTTGGTTATGCTGCCTAAAGACCCTATGCAAGCCCGTTATTATGATCCCCGTGTAGGATATTTTGTTACCGGATATACTGATTTCGATCAAAACCCTCAAGGCGTAAAAGATATTCTGATGATTACCCGTTGGCGTTTAGAACCCAAAGACGAAGATATTGAAAAATACAAAAGAGGCGAATTGGTAGAACCCAAAAAACCGATTGTATATTATATAGACCCTGCAACACCCAAAAAATGGGTTCCCTATCTGATGCAAGGTGTAAACGATTGGCAATCTACTTTCGAAAAAGCAGGATTTAAAAATGCTATCATGGCAAAATTAGCTCCAACCAAAGAAGAAGATTCTACTTGGTCGCTCGAAGATGCCCGCTTCTCCGCCATTGTTTACAAACCCTCTGATATTCCCAATGCAAGCGGTCCCCATGTACACGACCCCCGTACCGGAGAGATTTTAGAAAGCCATATCAATTGGTATCATAATGTAATGAAACTGTTGCATGATTGGTATTTTATTCAATGCTCGCCTAATGATACGATGGCTCAAAAAAGAATCTTTGATGATGAATTAATGGGACAGCTAATCCGCTTTGTATCTTCTCACGAAGTGGGACATACTTTGGGTTTACGACATAACTTTGGTTCTTCTTTTACTACGCCTGTAGAAAAAATGCGTGACGCCCAATTTTTGAAAGAAAACGGACATGCTAATTCTATTATGGACTATGCCCGCTTTAATTTTGTAGCCCAGCCCGAAGACCACATTCCGCAAAATTTATTATTCCCTCGAATCAATATTTATGATAATTGGGCTATTGAATGGGGTTACAGGCGTTTTCTCGATATTACCAATCCAGTAGATGAATTACCTAAAATGAACGCATGGACTACTGAAAAATTGAAAGATAATCGTTTATTTTTCGGTCGCGAAAACAATCCTAATGATCCCCGCTGCCAAAACGAAGATTTGGGCGACAACCAAATGAAAGCTTCTGAATATGGAATTAAGAATTTGCAACGGATATTAGACAGTCTTGCCTCATGGACTAAAGTTCCTAACGAAGGCTACAGCTACATGAGCGACATATATACCCAAATCATTAGCCAATATATGCGTTATATCGGACATGTGGGTAAATGGGTTGGTGGAATTTACGAAACTCCTAAAACATCGGAACAAGAAGGAAATATTTACGATTTCGTAGAAAAAGCCAAGCAACAGGAAGCATTAGCATTTTTGGATAAATATGCTTTTACTACACCCAAATTCTTATTGAAAAAAGAAGTTTTCGATAAAACAAGCATGACCGCAGTAGGTGTTATAAATAACGTTCAAAATACAGCAATCCGTTCCGTTGTGGATAGAAGAGTATTTTCGAATCTTTTAACTGCTGAAAACACTCTAGACCAAAATGCTTATACTTTAACTAATTTATTCAACGATTTGAATAAAAGTATTTTTAAAGAATTGGCAGGAGGCGGAGCTGTTGACGTTTACCGTCGTAATCTGCAAAAGATTTATGTACGCCAATTATTGACTATGATGCCCGATAATCGTTTAATGTTTATGGATAAAACAACAGCTATTCCGATGACTTCTTTAAGCATAGATAATACAGATGTGAGTGCTTTTGTGATGTATCAATTGAAAACCTTACAAAAACGCTTACAAACTGCCGCCGCTGCCGATCCGCTTACCAAAGCCCACTACGATTATTTGAGTATGATGATTAAACAAAGATTAGTACAATAAGAAATTGACAAAAACAAGAAAGGGAAAAATGTTAGTCATTTTTCCCTTTCCTTTATTGAGGTCTCTTCCGGATTCGAACCGGAGTAGACGGTTTTGCAGACCGGTGCCTAGCCACTCGGCCAAGAGACCTTCTCTTAAAAAGTTTGGCAAAGGTACTACATTGTAATATAACTACCAAACAACCTCAAAACAAATTCATAATGTAACGATTTAAGAGTTTGAAAATGAATAAATATAAAAAATCAAGATTTCAAATTGTTTAAAGTTTAGTATTGAATATATACAAGTTAATGAGAAGTGAGTAGAAACATATTCATAGTTCATAGTTAAAAATGCCTTTTATTCAAGATATATTAAAATACAAAAGCGTTTCCATTGTCGGCACAGAGAAAAATACCGGCAAAACGGAATGTTTAAATTATATTCTGAATAGATTAAAGCATTCTTCTAAACAAATTGCAGTTACATCCATCGGTGTTGAAGGGGAAAAAAAGGATATTATTTTTCAAACCGAAAAACCCGAAATTGAAATTTTTGAAGGAATGATCTTTGTTACTTCCGAAGCCCATTACCGCAATAGGCAATTAATCTCAGAAATTTTGGATGTAAGCCGGCAAGCTACTTCTTTGGGGCGATTAATTACCGCCAAAGCCCAAAGCTCTGGAAAAGTGATGATTTCGGGACCATCCGACAACGAAGGATTGAAAACCTTAATACAAAAGCTTCAATGCTTACAGGTGGACTTAACTTTGGTGGATGGAGCTTTATCCCGTATGAGCTTGGCATCGCCTGCTGTTACCCAAGCTATGGTGCTGACAACCGGAGCCGCTTTTTCTTCTAATTTGCAACAATTGGTAAGCAAGACCAAATATGTTTATGATTTAATTAATATAGAATCTGTAGAGGAAAAACTGCTGGAACAATTAGACTTTCTTGATAATGGATTTTGGGCAATAGATGCGGAAGGAATTATTCATAACCTGCATATTCCATCGGTTTTTGCATTAGAAAAAGCAGAAACTGATCTATTCCTTTTTGGCAATACCATTTATGTATCGGGCGTGGTAAGCGACAAATTTCTGAATTTCTTGAAACTACAGAAGCAAGAAGAAGAAATTACTTTGATTATCCGTGATTTTTCCAAAGTATTTGCTTCACAAGCCACTTACTATGATTTTATTAGAAAAGGAAACCAAATCAAAGTATTGGAAAAAGCTGAATTGGCAGCCGTTTGTGTAAATCCGGTTGCACCAACAGGATTTAAAATGAACTCTGAAGACTTATGCAAAGCCTTACACGAAAGGCTAGGGCTTCCGGTATATGATGTTCGGAAATTAGAACCTTTAAATGATACCATTATTTAAAATTTTACTTACATATTCCATAATGACTTATGAAAAGAATAACACTAATTTGCGTCGTAGTATTTAGCTTTTTTCTCTTTTCCTGTGCACAAAAAACTGCCTCAACATTATTCCTGACAACAACGGATGAAAATATTTACAGCATTGATTTAGCATCGGGAAAATGCAATTGGCAAAATGTGAAGAATAATAAAGACTCGAGAAGTGATTCCTATTTTGCACTCGGCGAAAAAATGCTTATTAAAACCTATGAAAACGGGCAAATAATAGCATTTGATAAAACTTCGGGTACTGCAACCAATTTGTATAAAGACCTTGATGTTTCGGATAAAAATCCTGCCCTTTGTATGTTTTCGCAATATCCGATCATTCAGAATGATGAAATTATTTATGCTAATTTGAATGGAAAAATTAGATCGATAAACTTAAATACAAAGCAGCAAAACTGGGTATATGATGCAAAAACCAATGTATATGTATCTCCTGTTATGGTTGGTAATAATCTGATTGTAAACACCGGATATTATCTTATCGCATTAAATGCAAAGACCGGACAATGGATATCTCAATTGAAATTTGTAAAACCACTTCCTCTTGAACCGATAGTGAGCGATAGCAAAATTTTTGTTGTGGATGAAACCGGAAATGCATTTTGTTTGAATGAGAAATTGGAACTAATATGGCAATTCGAAGTGGCAAATAATATCAGCGGATCATATTATGATGAAGCTCGAAAGACCAATGTAAGTACAGATATTCATATAAGTATAAACACAAATCTGGTTGCAGGAAAAAAATTGATTGTTTTCGGTGATGAAAAAAATATTATCTGTATCGATAAAAGCACTGGAAACATGAAATGGAGTGGAGAAATCCCAACTCTTAATTTAAATTCACCTGAGGGTATTGCAGTAATCAGCAAGATAGATCGTGCAAATCTTAATATGGATAGCTTATTGAATTATACCGGAAAATTGAAATCATTACAAATCATAAATGATGAAGTAATTGCTAATACTTCTTCCTGCATTGTAGCGTATGATTCAAAAGATGGAATCGTGAAAAAGGAAAAACGATTCTCTGCCCGTAAAATTGTCGGCGGGATAAAAGCCTACAACGATTTTTATTACTATTTATGCGATGATGGCGTTCTATATAAACTTGATAAGGCTTTAGAAAAAGAAGATGTTGTGTATAAAGGAATCAGTTTTAAATCTACTGAAGACGAATATTCGGGAACTTACATTGTAATTGAGTAATTAATAAAAACATAAACCCCATATAATCATGCAACTAAAATCTGCAATAGAACAATTCAAAGGATTGCGGTATATGATTGATAACTTGAATATACAATCAGGGATAGCCCGTCGCTACTTGTACAATTCAGAATTTATGACCAATGCCGTGGAAATTGAGAATGGATTAAACAAAATTTCCCAAACACTTCAACTTACAAGAAATATAGAAAATGAAGTTTTAATATCGGAAATCAAACAAAAACTTTCTCAAATCAGGGATATAAGGGGTACTATCAAAAACATTCAACACAAAATGGTGTTGGATGATGTACAATTATTTGAAATAAAATACTTTGGGTTGCTTTGTATGGACATCAAACACTGCATACGGCAGCTCAATATTACCTACATCAATTTACCTGAACTGGATAGCATTGTAGCTATTTTAGATCCTGAACAACAGCTTCTTCCTACTTTTTATATTTACAATGCTTATTCCGAAGAACTTGCTGATTTAAGAATTCATTTAAAGGAAGCCCAAAATAAATTTAAGAATACAGCAGCTCCTAATGATACTCTTTCTCAAAATGTGGAGAATTTATACCAAAAAAGTGTAATCATAGAAGATAGTATAAGAAAGAATCTTTCTGATAAACTTTTGCACCATAACAAAGATTTGGAAAACGCCTTGCAAGCTGTTGCTGAATTAGATATTCTGATAGCCAAAGCTGAACAAGCTGTACGCATGGGACTTTGCCAACCCCGTATTGTTCAAGAAACTTCAAGCTACAAAGCCCTGTTTTATCCACGGCTGAAAGAGCGTTTGGAAGAGGAATCTAAGGTTTATCAAGCTGTTGATATTACGCTTGATAAATCCCCCTGTTTGATAACCGGTGCTAATATGACCGGAAAAACCGTTTTATTAAAATCTATTGCTTTGGCACAAGCCCTTATGCAATTCGGTTTTTTTGTTCCGGCAGCTCAGGCAGATATTGCCATTGTAGAACAGATTTTAATTTGCATGGAAGATAAGCAATCGGAATTGAGCGGTTTATCCTCCTTTGCCGCCGAAATGATTAACATCAACTCTATTATTGAACATGTTCATAATCAAAAAAATGTATTAGTTTTGATTGATGAGCTGGCTCGTACAACCAATCCTTATGAGGGACGTGCCATTGTACGGGCTATGTTGGATATTTTGCAGGAACACCATACCCGAAGCCTTATCACAACCCACTATGGTATTACTACTTCGTGCCGGAAATTACGAGTAAAAGGATTTATACAAGAGAAAATAAAAGATACGCTTACCATTCATAATATGCACGATTTTATTGATTATTCGCTGGTAGAAGAAACCGAAAACGAGGCTCCTATGGAAGCCTTGAGGGTAGCCTCTGCTTTGGGTGTCGACAAATCCTTGATTGAAAAGGCAAAAGAATTTATCAGTAAAGAATAGTAAACGATTTTATTCTAATTATTTCCAAAAGCTGCTTATCCATTCTTCGTCCATATCCCTGTATTTGAAAGTTTTGATAATTTTATTATCCTCCCAGCATACAATTACGGGTAAAGACCCATGCGTAATATCCATAAAAGTCCGGGTATCTAAAGTAGTAAAAGGAACATCTTGGGCTTTATGCTCTTGCCGGAATTTCGTTACAGACTCATTATTGCCCCAATAAACGTATAAAAAAGAGTTTGCAGAAATATGATGCCTTTGCCTGACAACGGCTAATTTCTCGGCTGTAAGCTGGCAAAAACGACACGAAGTTCCCAAAAAGCAAACTATTTTCTTTCCGGTTACAATATTTTGGAATTGCGGATGTGTTTTTAAAACCTCCTGCATTTCTGCTTGATGAAATGCATGCGAAGTTTTTGGTTTATATATAAAGTCGGGAGGAGAAACGATAAACGGACTTACAATGCTTATTATTAAAAGAATGCCTAAAATAGTTTTGGGAAATCTGATACGAAACTCTTGGGGTGTTTGAGAAAAAATAAGCAGCAATACTAAAACAGCATTTTTCAAAATAGACTGCATTGGGCTTAGATGTACAAAATTACCCATGCAATGGCAGTTTTCGGTTGAACCTCTCAAGGCTAAGACTCCTAAAAAAATAGAGAAACTGACTAAAATAAGCAGTGTAAGAATACTTATTCTTCTGGCTTGAATCTTAGAAATAAGTGCAATGCCTATAAAAAATTCGAATCCGACTAATAGCCTTGCTAATACAGATGCTGTGTCGAAGTTGAACCATTGAAAGCTAAAAACATAAACTTCGAAAAAATCTATACTATATAGCTTCAAAGCTGCTGAAAAGATAAATACCAATCCGACCAAAATGCGGGATAGATTTTTGAAAAGGATCATTTTACTTCTTCTATGATTAATTTTGGCTCTTCTTGTACTTTAATGTCAAATTGCTTTAATCCAACATTTTTGAAAAATGATTTCAACAAATCGTATTTTCCATCGCAAAATGCACCTGTGCTTTCACTTGGCAGGTCGGTTTCAATATACCTCTCTATAAAATCAACCACTATATGTGCCATAATATGGGTCTCATCATCCATAAAAAGAATAGCATGTTTCATATACAAACAACCACAAGTTGAGGTGGTTTGCATGATTACTTTCGTTTTTCTGGAATAGTTGTAATTGTAAAGAATATCAGTCAAGCGGTTAATTTGCTTTTCCGACAATGTAAACTCTTCTGTAACGAGCGATGTATTTAGCTTTTCATCTTCTATAATCTTTATATCTTTTTGATATGATGATGGAAAAGATATAATCTTAATTATACTTGCTTTATTAAAAGGATAAATGCTTTGCCGTTCTTTTACAGTTAAGTTTCCATTGTGATAACATTTCTGGTTTGTTTCCTTAGAGCCCAAAGGAGGTAGAGGTGGAAATGCAGAAGCAGTATCTTCTGTTTGTGCCAAAATCACACAAGGGAAAAGAAAAACAAGCAGAAATATCCGGATTTCTCTCCTTCTTATTTTGCTTACTATTTTACCTTGTTTTTTATTCATATATAGTTAAAGGTTAAGCGTAATTTGTAATTTCGCTCTTTTATCTTTACCCAATTTAAAATTGGGTTGTGTTCCAAGCGGCATTGCAAATGCCGCTTAACTGTATTGCTTCACTTTAGAACTTTCAACTAAACAGAGCATAGCCTAAGCCGAACGTTTCATTTCTTTGTTCACTTTACAGCCTCCGACGAACAGGACATGATATTTAATGTGAATTATTATTTTTATTGAGAATTCTCCTTATTCTTCATATATTAAAGGGGCTCTTTCTATAAGCTTACCGGTAGTACCATCAAATATGAATCTTTCGACATCATCTCTTTTATTTTCACTATGTTTATTGATTTGAATTTCATAAACAAGCTTATGCAGTTTATCACTTTCGTATCGTGATGCAGAACGTACATTTTTCTTATCAAGAATATCAATATTATATTTCAATTTCATTTTGTTTATCAAATCGTTTAAGGTAAATTGGAAATCCTTATCCTCATCTGTTTCTTTTATCAAATTACCATCTTCATCATATTCTTTCCATAATCCCAAATGAATATCGTCATAAAGAAATCCTGATACCAAAAGATTATTGGTTTTTGCAGAATAATATTTATATAACTTATAAGGAGTATTTTTATCTTTCTCCCGCACTATAATACTCGTAGCATCAGCGTTAATATTTATTTTTTTTCCCCCCGATATTAAATATACATTCACAGATATCCCGTCTGTTGCCTGTTTGAGATAAATATCCAATGGAATATTAGGGGGTTTATTAAAAAATTTGGTTGTAGAATCCAAAGGTAAATCCCTATATTTATTGACATCAAATTTTTCGATGGTTTTATTTTTTAGATTTTTACAAGGTTGGTTTACATTTTGTGATATTGCTATATTAACACAGCATAGCAATATCCCTAAATTGATTATCTTTTTCATAAGCTTATTAATATATGGCTATTTTAGAAAAAAACCTGTTTAATTGAATGTTCGCTTAATGTTGAGCGTAATTTGTAATTTTACTCTTTTATCTTTACCCAATTTAAAATTGGGTTGTGTTTCAAGCGGCATTGCAAATGCCACTTAACTGTATTATTTCACTTTAGAACTTTCCCCCAATTTTGTTTCAATCATCTGCTTTATGGCTTCCCATTGGGGAACCTTTTGCTTAGGAATGGCGTGTGCAGAGGTTGATGATACAAATAAAAATAAAAACTTGTCGTCCTCTTCAAAACCTATGAGGGCACTCCAATTCATCTTTGATTCAATCTCTTTGGTCAAAATATAAATTTTATCATCCGTAAAAGTTAAAGTCCTTTCGCCCATAACAGAAGTTTTAGCATCTGTACTTAAGTTCTTTTTATGAATACTGTCAAGAATTTTCTTTTCGGATAGCTTGGGCATTCTTTTCACCCAGTATATCGATACCGCACTAAAAGCTACCAAAAGAAAGATAAAAGGAGGCAATTTAAACTCTTTGGTAAGAAGAATGAATATGAGAGCTAATATACAAATACAAGGTAGAAGATATTTAATTATGGTTCTCTGTTTTCTATATGCTTTGCTTCGGTAAAGTGCATATCTCTGAAAATACATGTAATCATGTTCATCAATGGTGTAGGTGATTTTTATTTCCATCTATTGATAAATAACGTTTTTCTATAAATGATTTTGGTGTTAAAATATGTATTTACATTCCTTCATTCGGCTTAGGTTGTACCTAAGTCGAAGCTATTTAATCAGGTTATGCCTGATAACAACACATTTCAAAATTCATCAATCTTTTTTTTTCTGTTTCTTTTTATTTTGAATTTTACAAGTAAAACTTACTATCATAAACCCGACTTAGGCACAGTCTAAGCCGAACGTTTCATTTCTTTGCTCACTTTACAGCTTCCGGCAAACAGGGAAGCCCAACACACGACATTTGGAACTCAACACTTGGCATTTGAACGCCCCGTTCTGGCTTAGGTTGTACCTAAGCCGAACATTATCTTCTTACCATTTTTATTTTGCTTACAAATACAATTTATTCCTGATAATAAACCCTTTTTACCCGTTGCGAAACACCTGTAAATATTTCATAAGGAATCGTATCTAAGATTTGAGCCAGATTTTGTACCGGATAATCTTCTCCGAAAATAATAACCTCATCGTTTTCGTGTGCCGTAATATGGGTTACATCCACAAACGACATATCCATGCACACATTGCCGATTACTGAAGCCAATTGTCCGTTGATTAAAACTTTTCCTTTTCCATTACCTAATTTCCGGTTAAAACCATCGGCATAACCAATAGGAATGGTGGCTATGCGGGCTTCGGAAACCGCCATAAAATTACGGTTATAGCCCACAGATTCACCTTTCGGAATTGTTTTTATCTGCGAAATTACGGTTTTGAGTGTATTCACATTTTTCAATTTCTGCTGTTCTTGTTCACTCCAGCCTACGCCGTACAAGCCTAAACCCAAACGAACCATATCAAACTGATATTGCGGAAAACGAGAAATTCCTGCCGAATTTAAAATATGAAGAAGGGGTTTATAACCTACAGCCTCTTGTATGCTTGCACTCATTTTTTCGAAACGGGCAGCCTGTTCTTTGGTAAAATAATCTAACTCGGTATTATCGCTGCCTGCCAAATGCGAAAAGATAGATTTGACTTTGATTTGCGGATATTTTTTTAGCAAAGCTGTTAATTCAGGTAGTTCATGTTCTAAAAATCCAAGCCGGTGCATTCCGCTATCTATTTTAATATGGATAGGTATTTCTTGTTGGGTATCGAAATTTGGAATTTCCTGAATAAGATTATGCAAAATTCTGAAACTGTATATTTCAGCTTCCAAGTTATGGGATATGATATGGGAAAAATTTCCCAATTCGGGATTCATAATTACAATCGGCAAAACAATTCCTGCTTTTCGCAAGGCAATTCCTTCATCGGTATAAGCAACTGTAAGATAATCCACATTGTGAAACTGCAACACATTGCCGATTTCGTAACTTCCGCTGCCATACGAAAAAGCTTTCACCATCGCCATCAACTTAACATTGGGTCGGAGCTGCGATTTAAAATAATTGAGATTATGGATAATTCCGTCCAAATTGATTTCCATAATAGTCTCGTGGGTTTTCTGCTGCAACAGCTTATCAATTTTCTCAAATTCGAAAACCCTTGCTCCTTTCAGCAAAATACATT
>JAVBQU010000233.1:0-19667 GCA_031548675.1 Bacteroidales bacterium | reverse complement strand
CGCAGCACGGTCAATCATACCGCCATCAATTATTACAGAAGTAATTTGAAACCCGCAAATCAGGTGGATTATTCCGAAGTACAATCCGCGATAGAAGATACCGATAAGGATATCTATCAAAAAGAATATGACGCGGAATATTTATTAAAACTGATACAAGAATTGCCCGAAGGATGCAGGGTTATTTTCAATATGTTTGAGATAGAAAATTATGCGCATAAAGAAATAGCCGAAATATTGGGAATAACCGAAAGTACATCGAAAACACAATTATTTCATGCAAAAAAAATATTGCGAAAAAAGTTACTTGAAAGAACATCTTTAAATTAATAGGAAACATTGGTTTGATTTTATGCCATGAACGATATAGGAGACATATTTAAAAAACAGCTTGAAAACTACCAGCCGGAAGACAATGGCGCATTGTGGCAGCGTTTGGAACAGCAAATGAATGCTGAAACGGTAGTACCTAAAGCTAAGCAAGTGAAATGGAAACCATGGTACACTGTGGCAACTGTGGCAGCTTCTGCCGCTGTAGTGGTTACTATGGCAGGCATTTTATGGTATAATACAGATACAAAAGATTCAAATGTTGCCGAAAAAGAAACCGATAAAACCGAACAATCTGCTGTCCCATCAGATTCTATAGCCAGAACAACAACTCCATTGGAAAATATGAACCAAGAGGAGATGGCTCAAAACGAAACACAGGAAAATACAAAAGGTAACCATAAGCCCGATAAATCAGCACTAACACCTAAAAATAAACCTTACATTCATTCCGATTATACAGCAAAAGATGTTGCTGCAGCCAATACAATTGTTCCCCATGGCGTTTCTCAATCCACATCTAACTCAGCACAGATTCCTGCAACAACACCTCAGCAATCTACAGTGGTTCAAAATCCAATAAAATCTATTCCGATAGATTCGATAAAAACAGCTAAAGACCGCAATGCAGAATCACAAAAAGTAGAAAATGTAGTAGATAATACGGTTAAAAATACAGTGAAAGAGACTGTAAAAGAAACTGTAAATAAAGATTTGGAGTTGATAGCAGCCACCTTTGTTACACCTAACAGAGATGGGCATAATGATTTCTTTGAAGTAAAAAATCTGGCTAATTACGATGGCAATCGCTTGATGGTTTTTAATAGAAATGGCAGCAAAATTTATGATCGTACCAATTATAATAATGATTGGTATTGTGATGATTTAGAACAAGGAACTTATTTCTATACACTTCAAGTGCAGAAAGATGGAAAAACTACTGTAAAGCAAGGCTCTTTTGTAGTAATGAGATAATCTGTTTTTTGTATTTTACCCAAAATATAGTAATTTTGATTTCCGAAAACAAACAGTTGCAAAAGCGGCTGTTTGTTTTTGTTTTTTGCAGATTACTTTCATCTCACAACCGAACTTACAAGTTCAACGAAGTTAATTCACAAATAACCCAATCAACGAATCAACGAATCAACAAAAAAATGAAAATACTACTTTTAGGTTCCGGAGGAAGAGAACATGCCATGGCATGGAAAATAGCCCAAAGTTCTCGCTTAACCCAACTTTTTATTGCACCGGGTAATGCCGGAACTCAAAATTGCGGGACCAATGTTGCCATAGAGGTAGCAGATTTTGAAAAAATAAAATCTTTTGTTTTAGAGAATAAAGTAGATATGGTGGTTGTAGGACCTGAAATTCCTTTAGTTTTAGGTATTCACGATTTCTTTTTACAAGACGAGCAGTTAAAGCATATTCCGGTTATAGGACCTCAAAAAAATGGGGCTATATTGGAAGGAAGTAAAGATTTCTCTAAAGCATTTATGCAGAAATACGGCATTCCTACAGCAGCCTATCAAACTTTTAAGCAAGGAGAGGTACAAAAAGGAGTACAATTTATGCAGAGCCTTAAACCACCTTATGTGCTAAAAGCAGATGGTTTGGCTGCCGGAAAAGGCGTGGTTATCTGCAATACCTTGCAAGAAGCTGGTGAAGAACTTACCGCAATGCTGGATAATCAAAAATTTGGAGAAGCCTCTGCTAAAGTAGTGATTGAAGAATATCTGCATGGTATAGAACTTTCTGTTTTTGTACTAACAGATGGAAATTCTTATAAAATATTGCCAGTGGCTAAAGATTACAAGCGGATAGGGGAGGGAGATACAGGACCTAATACCGGAGGAATGGGTTCGGTGTCTCATGTGCCATTTGCAGATGAAAATCTGATGCGGAATATTGAAAATAAAATAGTAAAACCTACCATTGCAGGATTGAAAGCAGAGGGGATTTTATACAAAGGGTTTATATTTATAGGATTGATGAATGATAATGGAAATGCTTCTGTAATAGAATACAATTGCCGGATGGGAGACCCTGAAACAGAAAGTGTCTTTCCGCGCATTACATCCGATATGATTGATTTATTAGAAGGCGTGGCAAAAGGAAATTTAGATACCAAAGAATTTACGGCTGATAATCGTTACGCGGCTTGTGTGATGCTGGTTTCAGAAGGTTATCCCGAAAGTTATGCAAAAGGAAAAGTGATCAGCAATTTAGAGCAAGTGAAAGACAGCATGGTTTTTCATGCAGGAACTAAATTTAGTGAATCCGGACAGGTTTTGACTAATGGCGGACGTGTGCTGGCTGTTACCTCTTTTGGCAATACGATTGAAGAAGCCCTTGCCTTATCCTATAAAAATGCAGAAGTCATTGACTATGAAGGAAAATATTACAGGCGGGATATTGGACAGGATTTGTTGAAATATTGTTAGGGATTGTTTCTATTTCAAATGTAAAAGTTTATAATTCATCATTCATAATTCAACTCAAATATGCTTCCTTTAATTTTGATAACCAACGATGACGGAATACATGCCAAAGGCATCCGTTCATTAATAGAAATAGCCAAACCTTTAGGCGAAATAGTAGTTATGGCTCCCAAAAAGCCGATGTCGAGCAAAAGCCATGCTATTACTACCGATGCACCTTTCCGCATTAAAACCTTACAAAAAGAAGAGAATTATTGGGAATGCCATATTGATGGCACACCGGTAGATTGTGTGAAAGTAGCGATGGCAAGTATATTGCAAAACCGGCAGCCCGATTTGATATTATCGGGGATAAACCACGGGGTAAATGCTTCTATCAATACCATTTATTCCGGTACTATGGCAGCAGCTATCGAAGGTTCTATTTTAGGAATTAATTCTATCGGATTTTCTTTGACGGATTTCGATGCTGATGCTGATTTTTCGCAAGGCGAAGAATTTATCAGGCAGATTATTCAGGATGTTTTGCAAAACGGCTTGCCTCAAAATGTATGTCTGAATGTAAATATTCCGGCAGCAGCTAAGGCAGATATTAAAGGAATGAAAGTTTGCCGTCAAGGGAAAGCCTACTGGACAGAAAAAGCCCATTTCCGCGAAGACCCTTATGGCAGGGACTATTTTTGGATAGAGGGATTTTTCCATAATCAGGATACGGAAACCGATACCGATACTTGGGCTTTGGAAAATAATTATATTTCTATTGTTCCTGTTCAACATGATTTTACATCTTATCCCAGTTTACAACTTTTAAAAAACCGCGTACTTTATGCTTAAAAAAGATAAACTTTCCATTGGAGCAGCAATAACCCTTGTCTTAGTAATAATCAGTTTAGGCATTGCTTATGCCATATCGCGGGCTATTCCTGAATTATTTTTGCGGAAGCATTATTTTTTAGCATTTATCCCATCCATACTATTGATGTGGTACTATATGCGGAATAAAATATCGCAAGCAGGTATAGGAAGTCTTATTACAATAGTGGTAAGTATGTTTGCTGTGTTTGTCATATATTTCTTGAATTTGATTTAAGTACAGATTACCTTTGTATAAATAACTAAACGACTGAACTCAGAACATGATCCCAACCTATATCTTAGCCATCGAAAGCTCTTGTGATGATACTTCGGCAGCCGTTTTGGCAAACGACCGCATTTTGTCGAATGTGATTGCAAGCCAGAATGTACATACGCTCTATGGCGGTGTAGTTCCGGAGCTGGCTTCGCGGGCACACCAGCAAAATATTATTCCGGTGGTAGATGCCGCCCTCAAGAAAGCCGAAATAGATAAAAGTCAATTAAACGCAGTAGCCTTTACACGCGGACCGGGTTTATTAGGCTCATTGTTGGTAGGTATCTCTTTTGCAAAATCGTTTGCATCTGCTCTCAATCTCCCTTTGTTAGGTGTCGACCATCTGGAAGCTCATATTTTATCACACTTTATCAAGGAAAATGACGAAAGTCAAACGCCTTCCTTTCCATTTTTATGTTTATTGGTTTCGGGCGGACATACACAGATTATTGTCATGAAAGACCATTTTACGATGGAAATTATCGGGCAGACTATCGATGATGCTGTGGGCGAAGCCATCGATAAAGCAGCTAAAATAATGGATTTGGGTTATCCGGGCGGTCCCGTTATCGACCGTTTGGCTAAAGAGGGCAATAAACATGCCTTTGCTTTTGCAGAGCCTTCTATTCCTAATTACGATTTCAGCTTCAGCGGCTTGAAAACTTCTATCCTGTATTTCTTACGCGACCAATTGAAGGTAAATCCGAATTTTATTGAAGACAATAAAAACGATTTATGTGCTTCGATACAGGAACGGATAGTTTCTATTTTGATGAAAAAATTGATAAAAGCAGCTAAAGATACAGGCATACGCGATGTAGCCATTGCGGGCGGTGTATCTGCCAATTCGGCTTTGCGGCAAGCCCTGTTGGATGCTGGAGATAAATATAAATGGAGAACCTTTATTCCCAAATTTGAATTCTGTACCGATAATGCGGCTATGGTAGGTATTGCAGGGTATTTCAAATACCTCAAAAACGATTTTGCCCCTTTGGATGCTGTGCCGTATGCTAGGCATTAAATTGAATATAAGACCAACTGATTAATACAACTCTGATAATTGTTTGAAAAATGGCAATGTACCATTGAAAAATGGTGATGTACCACGAAAAAATCGCAATGTACCATTGAAAAATGGCAATGTACCATGAAAAAATGGCAATGTACCACGAAAAAATGGTGATGTACCATTGAAAAATGGCAATGTACCACGAAAAAATGGTGATGTACCACGAAAAAATCGTAATGTACCATGAAAAAATGGCAATGTACCACTAAAAAATGGTGATGTACCATGAAAAAATGGTAATGTACCATTGAAAAATGGCAATGTACCACGATAAAATGACGATGTAGCAAAAAAATAATAAGTAACTGCCAAAAAGTTTCATGAAGGTACATTATAGGAGAAAGAAATAATAGTATAAAACAGAAGTATCTATGTCTAACGATTTACTTTATCAAATTTCATTGACTTTATTGCCCAATATAGGAGATGTTATAGGCAAAAAATTGGTATCGTATTGCGGAGGTGTAGAGGCAATTTTTAAAGAAAAGAAAACCAATCTGCTCAAAATTCCCGGCATTGGCTCAAAAATTGTAGATGGTATTGTTAATCAAAATGTATTCCGTATTGCTGAGGCTGAAATAGCCTTTATCGAAAAGCATCAAATTACTCCTCTTTTCTATTTAGACAAAGCTTATCCTTGGCGGTTGAAACAATGTGTAGATAATCCGATTTTGCTTTATACAAAAGGGAATTTAAACCTGAATGCAGAAAGGATTTTAGCAGTGGTAGGAACCCGCCGTATTACCGATTACGGAAAAGAAATTACAGAAAAAATAGTCAAAGAATTTGCAGGCGATAACCAAGTCCTGATTGTAAGCGGGCTGGCTTATGGGGTAGATTCTGCCGCACACAAAGCGGCTGTGGATGCAAAAATTCCAACAGCAGGGGTTTTGGCTCATGGCTTAGACCGGATTTATCCGGCTCAAAATGCAGCCTTAGCAAAGAAAATGCTTGAAAATGGGGGTTGGGTTTCCGATTACAAAAGCGGCACAAATCCCGACCGCGAAAATTTCCCGAGCCGTAATCGCATTATTGCAGGCTTGGCAGATGCTGTTTTGGTAATAGAAGCTGCAGAAAAAGGCGGGGCTTTGATAACTGCCGAAATAGCCAATTCCTATAACCGCGATGTATTTGCTGTACCCGGTCGGACAACAGATTTGTATTCAATAGGATGTAATAACCTGATAAGGCAAAATAAAGCAGCTCTGGTACAAGGTGCAGGCGATATCCGCTATTTTATGAATTGGATGCAGACAGATAGGAATTTGAAGCAGCCTCAAAGTATTCAAAAATCTTTGTTTGTTGAATTGTCGGCTAACGAAAAGACTATTTACGATATTTTGTCCGAAAAAGACGGATGCGGAATTGATGAAATTTGTATATCTTCAAACTTATCTATTTCTAAAGCAGCAGAGGCTTTGCTTAATATGGAATTTGCCGGTATTTTGCGGACTTTACCGGGGAAAATCTATAGGTTAATTTAAATATTCATAAATCTTTATTGTCTGATGTAAAATCCCTTAAATTTGGATGTATCTTTGCATTTCCATTTATAAGGTTTGTCTTGTTTTAAAAGACAGAATATTTGTAAGTTTCTTATTTTTAGCATTCAAAAGAATTTAGTCCTATGCAAAAGGAAAAATTTGATCAAAGTTTATTAGCCATTGAGGATAGCTTATACCGCTATGCCTATTCTTTGGTATATAACCAAGATGATGCAAAAGATTTATTGCAGGAAACATTTGTAAAAGCTTTGTCGAACAAAGATAAGTTTGAAGATGGAACCAACCTGTCTGCATGGACTTTTACTATTATGAAAAATACTTTCTATAGTAATTACCAAAAACAAAGACATGCACCTTTTACTGCAACTCAAGCCAACGATTTACGAGTACTTAATGTTGCTGATGATAGTAAATTGCTGCCCGAAAGTGAAATCTTTGAACAAGAATTAGAAAAAGGCATTCAGCAAATAGAAGAAGATCAAAGAGTCCCTTTTCAAATGTATAACGAAGGATATAAATATCAAGAAATAGCAGAAAAACTAGATACCTCAATCGGTACAATAAAAACTCGTATCTATATGTGCCGAAGAAAATTGATGGATAATCTTAGAGAATTTCAAAACTAAATAAAAGCTCCATGTTTTCATGGGGCTTTTATTTTACAATCCCGCCTATTACCAAATCATTGTTTTCATAACAAACGGCAGATTGTCCGGGCATGATAGCAAAAACTTTTTCTTTGCAATGGATGTGTAATTCATCATCATGTAAAGATATACTACCGGAGGTTCCGGCATCTTTCCCCCGAATGCAGATTGTTAAATCCATTGCTTTTTCTATTGCAGGGTATTTTACAAAATTGAGATTATGCAATATGAAATCATTCACAAAAAGCTCATGCTTAGGAGCAACCCTAAGCTCATTTTTTTCTGCGTTGATGTCTTTTACATATAGTTTTTTTTCAGGAGATATGGATAATCCTTTTTTCTGTCCGATTGTATAAAAAGGAAAGCCATCATGCAGTCCAAGTATATTTCCATTTTCATCAACAATATTCCCGTTTTCTAAATTTTGGGCAAGTTCAGGTTTCCGTTCTTTGAGAAAAGAACGATAATCATCGTCGGGAATAAAGCAAATGTTATAGCTTTCTCTTTTTTGAAGTAATTGGCTCCATCCGTTTTCTTTGGCAATAGCTTTAATTTCTTCTTTAGTTAAGTGTCCGATAGGGAAGAGGGTTCTGCTTAAATATGCTTGCGGTAATTGCCATAAAACAAAGCTTTGGTCTTTCCATGCATCGCTGCCCCGCGAAATAATAAATCTGTTGTTTTCCTTTCGGATTTTGGCATAATGTCCGGTAGCAATAAATTCGCATCCCAATTCATCTGCATATTGTAAAAAAGTTTTCCATTTTACATGTTTGTTGCAAAACACACAAGGATTAGGCGTATGACCGGAAAAGTACTCATTTGTAAAATGACTTACTACCGAATCTTCAAAAACGGTGCGTGTATCCGCAACAATATGCTTGATATTTAATTTTTTTGCCAGCTCCTGAGCATCAGCAATAGCTTCTTCGGGATGGGCTTTGGCATGGGCAGCATGAACACCTTTTAAGTTATAATCCCAATTGTAAAGGGTTAATCCGATAACCTCATATCCACTTTGCTGTAATAATAGGGCTGATACCGAACTATCGATACCGCCGCTCATGGCTAAAAGGATTTTACCGTTGCGAGACATGGAAATTTAGGTGCTAATAGAAAAAATGATTTTGAGTAGAAACCTTCTAGGTAAAAGATTATTAAAAAATAAAGAGATTACAATATTCTGCAATCCCTTTATCTATGTTTCGTGCATCTATGACTTTAGTAGCTCCGAGGGGAATCGAACCCCTATTTAAAGTTTAGGAAACTTCCGTTCTATCCGTTGAACTACAGAGCCCCTTTGTATATTCTTATTTTTGTACAAAATGGAAATGCGGACCAAAACGCTCGAAAGCGGCACGGTCTAGCTCTTCTCTATGATCGGGATGAGCAATGCTGATAAGCAATTTGGCTCTTTCTTGTAAAGATTTTCCGTAAAGATTCACTGTTCCGTGTTCGGTAGCAACCCAATGTACATGAGCTCTTGAGGTTACAACACCAGCTCCCAGATTCAATACCGGAGCTATTTTGCTGATGCCTTTATTGGTTACAGAGGGCAAAGCAATGATGGGTTTACCTCCTACAGATTGAGATGCTCCGTAGATAAAATCAACCTGTCCGCCAACGCCTGAATAGAAAGTAGTACCTAAAGAATCGGCACAAACTTGTCCGGTAATATCAATTTGTAATGCCGAATTGATGGCATGTACCTTTGGATTTCTGGCTATTACGCAAGGATTGTTGGTATAAGCCACATCCATCATGGCAACCATAGGGTTGTCGTCAATAAAATCATATAGGGTTTTTGAACCCATCAGGAAAGTAGAAACCATTTTGCCTTTGTCGATAGCTTTATTGGCTCCGTTTACAACGCCTTTTTCAACCAAAGGCAGAATACCGTCGGCAAACATTTCGGTATGAACTCCTAAGTTTTTGTGGTTTCCTAATTTGCTTAAAACTGCATTGGGAATAGCTCCAATACCCATTTGTAAGGTAGAGCCGTCTTCAATCAATTCTGCTACATGAGCTCCAATAGCTGCTTCTATCGGATCGGGTTCGCTAAAGTGTGCAGGATGCAGATGTTCGTCATGTTCTACAAATAAATTTATCATGCTCATCGGAATCATGGCATCGCCCCAAGCCCGCGGCATAAAACGGTTGATAACAGCAATAACGGTATCTGCATTTTCGATAGCACCTAATGTAGCGTCTACAGAAGTTCCCATAGAAACCCAGCCGTGCTTGTCAGGAGGGCTTACTTGCAAAAATACCACGTTAGGTTTAATGGTTCCGCTGCGGTATAAGTTTTGAGTTTCGCTCAAAAAACAAGGAATATAATCAGCATATCCGGATTGGGTTTCTTTACGGCAATTGCCGCCTACAAAGAATGAGTCCAATTGGAAAATACCTTCATATTTAGCATCAGCATAAGGAGCAGGACCTTCTGTGTGCAAATGATGAATATAAACATTGCGGAATTCGCCTGCATCGGCTCGTGCTATCATGGCATTGATAAGCACATGGGGGGTTGAAGCCACACTACTGATGTGGATATGATCGCCCGATTTTATTACTTTTACAGCTTCGGCTGCACTAACGATTTTATACATAGTATTGCTTATTTTTATTTTTTCTTGAATGAATTTTTGAAGTGCAAAGGTAATAAATAAATACTATTTTTGAGATAAGAATTGAAAAAAAGAAAAGCCTGTTAACATGGTTATTTAACAGGCTTTTTGACTTTGTACCCGGGGCCGGGATCGAACCGGCACGAGTGTTACCTCATCGGTTTTTGAGACCGACGCGTCTACCAATTCCGCCACCTGGGCATGGTGTCTTTTTATTTAGGTTGCAAAATTACAATATTCGATTGTAACTGCCAAAAAAATAATGCGTATACTTTCTATATTTTGTATGAATTGGCTGTTTATCAAAAAAATATGGTATAAATACGGATATTTGTTAATCTGAAATTAGCTGTTATAAAGTTCAGATTATCAATTCTTTTTAGGTTTTGCATTTACTATTCATAGATATACTGTTTATGTTTCACATAAAATCTGTACCTTTGCATCTATGTATTTAGTAAAACATTAAAAAATCACTAAAAATATTTGCTCAATGAGACCCGATTTTACAAATGTAAATTTTAATACGCCCGTTGAAGGTCAAACCTCGTTTGAACAATGGGAAAAAGAAGCCGGAAATTCCAAGAATTGGATGACCCCCGAACAAATTGCGGTAAAACCTGTATATGGCGATCGTGATTTATTAGGCATGGAACATTTGAACTATGCTGCCGGTATTCCTCCTTATTTAAGAGGACCTTATTCTACCATGTATGTAATGAAGCCGTGGACAATCCGCCAATATGCAGGATTCTCTACAGCCGAAGAGTCTAATGCTTTTTACCGCCGTAATATTGCTGCAGGGCAAAAAGGTTTGTCTGTGGCATTCGATTTGGCAACTCACCGCGGATATGATTCTGACCACGAAAGAGTTGTTGGCGATGTAGGTAAAGCCGGTGTAGCTGTCGATTCGATTTTGGATATGAAGATTTTATTCGACCAAATACCTTTGGATAAAATGTCGGTTTCTATGACTATGAACGGGGCTGTGCTTCCTGTTTTGGCATTTTATATCATTGCTGCTGAGGAGCAAGGCGTTTCGATGGAAAAATTGAGCGGAACTATCCAAAATGATATTTTGAAAGAGTTTATGGTGCGTAATACCTATATTTACCCACCGCTTCCTTCTATGAAAATTATTGCCGATATTTTTGAATTTACAGCTAAAAACATGCCTAAATTCAATTCTATCTCTATTTCGGGCTACCACATGCAAGAAGCCGGTGCTACCTGCGATATAGAATTGGCTTACACTTTGGCTGATGGTTTGGAATATCTGCGTGCAGGTATTAATGCAGGAATGTCGGTAGATGAATTTGCACCACGTTTGTCATTTTTCTGGGCTATCGGCATGAACCATTTTATGGAAATAGCCAAAATGCGTGCTGCCCGTATGCTTTGGGCTAAATTGGTTAACCAGTTTAATCCTAAAAATCCAAAATCATTGGCATTGCGTACACACTCTCAAACTTCGGGCTGGTCGCTTACAGAGCAAGATCCGTTTAACAATGTAGCCCGTACTTGTATCGAGGCAATGGCTGCTGCTTTGGGACATACCCAATCGCTACATACCAATGCTTTGGATGAAGCTATTGCACTGCCTACCGATTTCTCGGCTCGTATTGCCCGTAATACGCAGATATATATTCAAGAAGAAACCAATGTTTGTCGCGTAGTTGACCCATGGGCAGGTTCTTATTATGTAGAATCGCTTACCCACGAAATAGCCCACCGTGCATGGGCTCATATTCAGGAAATCGAAGCCTTGGGCGGCATGGCAAAAGCTATTGAAAGCGGATTGCCTAAAATGCGTATAGAAGAAGCCGCTGCCCGCAAGCAAGCCCGTATCGATTCTGGAAACGATACCATTGTAGGGGTTAATAAATATCGTTTGGAAAAAGAAGACCCAATTGAAACTTTGGAAGTAGATAATACAGCCGTTCGCGAATCGCAATTGAAACGTTTGGCAAAATTGAAGACCGACAGAAACCAAGCGGATGTAGACGCTGCTTTGACAGCATTAACCCAAGCTGCTGAAACAGGCAAAGGTAATTTATTAGAATTAGCTATCGATGCTGCCCGTAAACGTGCATCATTGGGAGAAATCTCTTTTGCATTGGAAAAAATTTACGGACGTTATAAAGCAAATATTAATCTTATTTCAGGCGTGTATAGTTCAGAAACCAAATCAAACGAAAGCTTTAAAAAAGCGATGGCTATGGCAGACCAATTTGCTGCTTTGGAAGGTCGTCGTCCACGTATTATGATTGCTAAAATGGGACAAGACGGTCATGACCGCGGAGCAAAAGTAGTAGCTACGGGTTATGCCGATATGGGTTTTGATGTGGATATGGGACCTTTGTTCCAAACTCCTGCAGAAGCTGCTAAACAAGCGGTAGAAAACGATGTTCATATATTAGGAGTTTCTTCTTTAGCTGCCGGACATAAAACCTTGGTTCCTCAAGTAATTGAAGAATTGAAAAAATTGGGGCGCGAGGATATTATGGTTATAGTAGGAGGGGTAATCCCTCCGCAGGATTATGATTTCCTTTTCAAAGCCGGAGCTGCAGCCGTGTTCGGTCCCGGTTCGGTAATCAGCGAATGTGCTATTAAAATTTTGGATTTGCTTATTGCTGTTAGAAAATAAGTAGAAGCTTAAAAAATATAGTATAAAAACGGGGTGGTTATCTCAAGGATAACCACCCCGTTTCTTATGTTTAGAAAAATTATAAATTTTCATAGCGTAAAACTTTTAAAAAAAACTATACCTTTGCACGAAATTTTTAACTCAAATAAATCGTAATAAACAAAACAAACAAAAATGAAAAAGAGTATTTTTAAATTGATGGCTTTGACTGCGTTAGTAGGAGCTGTAAGCTTGACATCTTGTAAAAAAGAAGACCCTGCAAAAGCAGTAGAAATTAATGTAATGGAAAAAACTGCGGTTGTATCAGGAACTATCCTTGTTGATTCAGAGGTAACAGATTCTGCTACATATGTTAATAAAACTTATGTAGGTGCTCCTCAACAACAAATTATAGTAAGAGTTAAATACAGCGAAATTAATTCTGATTATGAATCAAAAGACGACTATTGGCAAGGTGTTGCTAACATTACCGATGGTAAATTTTCAATCACTATTCCTGTTGGCGAAGCCGGTGCTACTCCTGAATTTATCTTAAGCGACAGCCCTCTTATGAATCATGCAACTAAATGGGAAAGAAAACCTAGCGGAGATCAATTCATTACCGTTAAAAACGGTTATTGGATGGGTGGAAACAAAACCGGTGATAAGGTTTTTCCTAAAGAAAATAAAGTAATGTCAACTAACTTAAACCCTTGGCATTTATCATTTGTTGAAGTTACCAATAGCGGAGATAAACAATAATTATTAATAATAAGATATTCATAAATACAATAGGCTAAAACATCCGTTTTTCTATTGGATTTATGACCTAAATACGAGATATACAAATGAAAAGATTTTTTATTACAACCATAATGCTTTGTGTAAGTTTGGTCATATTTGCTCAAACTACACCTACTACAGAAGTAGTGCAAAGTGTGCCCCTTACTCAAAAAGGGTTTAAAATTCTTCCTGAAAAAGGGGATTTTGCTCTTGGAATTGATGCAAGTCCATTCTTAAAATTTGTGGGCAACATGTTTAATGGTACATTGGATCAAAATTCTCCTTCTTTTGATGGAGCCAGAAGTCCTTTGCTTGACAAGATAACTATTTACGGAAAATATTTTTTAGAAAACGATAGAGCTGTTCGTGCACGTTTAACAGTAAATAGCGGCTATGATGTTCACAAAGGAACAGTAATAGATGATTATGCTGCTACCCAACCCGGATATAATGGACAAACCGGAATAGATGTATGGAAAGCATCATCTACTGGAGTGGCTTTAAGTGCCGGTTATGAGTTTCGCCGCGGATACCGCCGCTTACAAGGTTTTTATGGTGGTGAATTTGGTCTTGCTTTTAGTTCAGGAGGAAAAGATGCTTATACTTATGCAAATGCTATAACCTCTGCTAACCAAACACCTACTACATCTGATTTTAACGGTGGTTCTATTGCTGCTGTAGCAAGGACTACAGAGGTAAATTATGGAAACTCTTTCGGCTTAATGTTGAATGGGTTTGTAGGAGTAGAGTATTTTGTTGCGTCTAAATTATCTATAGGAGGTGAGCTTGGATTATCTTTTAATGGCTGGAACAGATGGCAAGATGAAACAACTTACGAATACTGGAGTACAACAGAAGGACAAAGAAAAGAAAATACTGTACGTTCACTCGATGGAACTACCGGAGGTTTTCATTTCCAAACATTGCCTACAGGAAGCATATTTGTTATGTTTCATTTCTAAAATTGTAGGAATATAATTTATTATAAAGCGGCAAGCCGATATCCGGCTTGCCGCTTTATTTATATAAGCATGCAAGCAATTGTTCTTACTTTCGGCATTAGACCATTTCGGGGGAAAGCATAATCCTAAAGCCATATCGTTTGGCAAGCGAGGCGATGCTCGACAAAGTCAATAGACCTCTTCGGAAAATAGTGAAAGCAAAGGTCAGAGCGTCTTTGCAAGGAGATTCCTCGACTGCACTTACTCGTCCCTCGTTCATTTCGCTCGGAATGACGGTGTTTTTAAGGTGTCAACTCCCCTTTAGGGGCTGGGGGTAAAAGAATAATGATAAGAACTTTCAACTCCCCTAAAAGTAGCAAGCTTGGCTAAAGACAAAATAAAAACGGATTATACAGAATTTACTGTATAATCCGTTTCATAATTTAAAAGCATTCTGCAGAACTCGCAGAATATACTTGTCACTCGTTACTCGTCACCTGTCACTATTTAGCTATCATCAGTTTTACGGTTTTTATCGTTTGTCCGTTTACAATGTAGCGGCAATAGTAAACACCATTGTTAAGATTTACCGTATTAATGGTTTTAGAACTGCTTCCGCTATCTAAATGTATGGTTTCAACAAGGCTTCCCGAACTGTGGTAGATATACACCACAGCCTGTGCAGCATCTTCATCCATTTGATAGCTGAATGTTACGCTTTCCTTAGCCGGATTAGGCTGTACTGTAAACGCAGCATCCGAAACCTGCATTTCCATCGGTTCCGGTATGATTTTCTTATCATCATAAGGCATTTCGCCGCGTTTGCGTTCAGGAGTGATAAAGATACCATTTAATGCCAAGATAGAAGCCGCTTTGGCTTGCAAACGTCCTTCCTCTACCCAAAACATGTCAATCAGATGCTGCAGGATATTTTCCGGCAGGGAATCAAGGCGGTATTTGTCGTTTTTCGTCCAGTGGGTAATGTCGTCGTTGAGCTTGCACCAGCGGTGGAAATATTGCTTATCCTCATCGTAAGTAATGAGCTTGTCTAAATGAGTCAGTGCAGCTTTGTAATTTTTGTCTTCGTTTTTATCGAAATAGAGCTGTGCCAGCTGGTACTGGTATTCCGGAATATCGAAATAGTTAAGCTGGTCTACAATTTCTTTCGTATGGTCGAGGCTGTCGGCAGTCAAAAGCCGCAGATTATCGTCAATAGCGTTGGTGATTTTGCGTCCTTCATCGGCGATTTTCATTTCGAGTTTTTCGCGTGGAGAAATCACTTTTTCTCCGGCCAAAATTTCTTTCATCATTTTAGCATCTAAGGGCTTGATGCGCTCTTTAAGAGCTTTCATTACCTCTTTATTTCGGGTACACTGGGGATTGGCTGCCATAATATCGCGTACCATTTCGGGCGTAAAGCCATTTTCGTTTCTGGCTACTGCCAACAGTATCTTGTTCGATAAAAATCCTTTGCTTTTTTGCAGCTTTTCCTGGGTTTTCATTCCGCTTATCTTATTGGTAGTTACTTCGGTTTCGGCAAGCATAGCAACCGTATTGCCGCCATCGGTTTGGGCTTGATATTGTTGTTGGACTTTCTGTAAGG
Source organism: Bacteroidales bacterium (assembly GCA_031548675.1). Classification (GTDB taxonomy): domain Bacteria; phylum Bacteroidota; class Bacteroidia; order Bacteroidales; family P3; genus JAVBQU01. Next base: position 3,972 of record JAVBQU010000233.1, on the reverse strand, counting down.
GTTGGAGGTTAACCGATTGCAGGGTAGAATAATAATCAATATTACTAGGACAAGTATTATCATAGGGAGTTTGCTGCAGGGATAAGTTAATATAATTACACGGAATTTGTTTATAATCATTACCATGATAATAAGTTATCGCATATCCCATATTCACAAAATCCATCCATCCTGTATTATGGAATTCATTGCCTGCCGGATTCCAATAGGAACCCTGAACATTGGCAAGACCATCCATATCGTATGAAGAAATATGCGTGCTGTTGGAATTAAAGTTGTTGCATTGTATTTGCAAACCTTCCGAAGGATTGTTATTATTTCTATTGTAACAAGCATAGATTCCACAAGTGAAGTTTGAAATTTCATTTCGATAAATAACTTCGTTTTTACCATGTGCATTCATTACAAAAATGGCTTGGGAAGCACTTTCAGAACCGCTGGTAGTTCCATTAAAATAATTTCCTTCTACCTGGTAGTTCTCACACGACCACATATCCAAGCCTGTTGTTAATTCTGATACATTGAAATTGTTCGAAACTACTTTGGCTCCGGCACATCCAAATAAAAAGACTCCCGTGCCATAGCCCTTGGTAATGTTGAAATCCGAGCGGGCTATGGTAATTGCGTTATTTACCTGATTGTCGTCATAAGCATAGATTCCATTCCTCAGGTTATAAAATTGGGAGCGGACATCCCCCCAACTTGTTACTTTATACCTCGATCCGATGGAAGTGATGCCGTCAGTATAATAGTATGCTCCATCATCCCGTGTGTTGCTGAAAGTACAGCCGGAAAAGGTTACCTCGTTAGTATAAACCAATTTTACCAGCGATTCATGGTTTAGTGGAAATGGAAATGCATGTGTAACTTCAAAAGTACATTCCATAAAATTGATTTCCATCGGGGCTGTGGCATTGGGGTTATTGGAAAAAGCATCGATAGCTACAGCTGTTTGGCAATTGCTGAAAACGGTACCATCTGCATAAATTATTCCGGCAGAAAATAATAATCCGGAAGGGTTTCCCTGCGTATTTGCCGTATAGATACCGATAACGGCATTTTCTATCCGGGCTTTGTTTTTCATATATAACCGGGCAGGGTTTTCCGAACCTGTCATAAAACAATAATCTCCCTCCAGTTCGATGCCTTGCCAGGTATTCCTGCAGGCAGAGAGCACCCCGCCATCCATAATTAATGTACCTCCTTTATGTACAAAAATTTTAGCATTTTCTTTGCAAGACACATGAGAGGTAATTACCAGCGTATGTCCGCTTTGTACTTCAAAAGTTCCATCAAGTAATTGTTCTGTATCCCAAAGGGTAAATGGTCCGGTTGTATAGCTTGGACTTACAGCATTACCTGAACAAGATGCTTTATATACAGCTTCATGAGCACTCACCAAGCCATAACCCAATTCTTCATTCCATGTTCCTTGGGGTTTATTTTGGTCGTAGCTATATACATCTTGCCGTATTTTTTGGGCAGTAGAGGTAATTATGTTGTGTACCCTTTGCCATGGCAAATCGGGATTTATGGCTAACACTAAGGCAGCTATTCCTGCTACATGAGCGGGACCCATATCAAGTCCATCGTAATTTACATACCCTAAAGCACCATTCCAATAACCATAGGAAACTATTTCAAAAGATGGAGCTACAACATCTAATTCGGAACCGTAAGCGCCATATGAAACTCTTAAGCCATTCCAATCAATTGCTCCCACCGCTAAGATGTTTTCCAAATTTGCAGGATAAGCCACATCCAGAGAGAAGGCTGTGCCGCTTGGTGCAACTATAATACATCCCTTGCCGGATCTTCCATAAGTGGTTGCATTGTTAAATGCTTCTGTCAGCATTTGAGAAGGCAGCAACTTTGTAGCATGATTTAAAAGGTTAATTATATCTGCTTGCCCGATTTTCCATGCCCAATTAATTCCATCTGCCGCATTTTGCAAATAATTAGCGTACGGATAATTTGTTAACGAACTGATGTGCATTAATTGACATTCAGGGGCAATTCCTGTTATGTAAAAATTGTTATTTTGTTCTGCTCCGATAACACCTGCAGCTCCGGCACCACAATCCAAACCAAGAAGCCACTTTATACTAGGGCTGGTACCTGTAAATGCATCATACCCCGAATTACATATTCTCCCTATAAAATCAGGATAATCATCATTGGGAAAATCAGATGAAAATATGGCTACTTTCACATTGCTCCCTTTAGAATATTCCCAGGCAGGGCAAGCTTTGATATCAATACCCGATTGTGTATTATTGCCATAGTAATAGCCCGTGTTTTCTAATGCCCACTGATATTTATACTCGGAATCGTTAACACAGGGTGTGGTTTTTTTTGTATTTTGTGTTTCCTCCATGGCTTCCATTGTCCCCTCCGGCATTTTATCCACAGGCATTAAATCGGCTTCCACATAGTCAAACAAATTACTTTCATGCAAATTATTAGCGATTTCGAGCGTGAGAAATCCATTGTTTGTAGGATTTGCCAACGTAAACCAAAGCGGCATAAAGCGGTTTTGTTCTAAAATTACAGCTCCGGTATATTCGGCTTGATTTTGCAACAGCTCAATATCCTGCTCCGATTTCAGTTTTACATAAAATATGCTGCCCAGCCGTACTTTCTCAAAACGCTCAACTTTAAAGCAGGGCATCGCTACTAGCAGTTTATCCGATTGCAGCCATTGGTTGTAAATGGTTTCATATTCCGCCTCAGACTGTACATACGGCAAAAATACCTCAACCGCATATAAATCGGCTGCATACCCCAGTTTTTCTTGCCATAATTTATCTATATATCCTTGTGGAATTTTTTCGGGTATTTGACTAATCCCTAAGTTTTGTAATTCGGATTCCGAAGGCTGCTCCTTAAAAAGTAATATAGCAGACTGAACATTTAATTCCAAAGGCATTTTCCCCTTTGGGGAATAATAGAAATATTCGTTTTGTTGTGCATTTGCACTAATTGATATTATGACGCATAATATCAAAATTAAAAAATTGTAAAAATGCTTCATAATTTGCAGGTTTTAAATTTGATAATTCTTACAAACTGTTTAAAAATAGAACTCAAAAATAAATATAGATTACTTCGTCTTCGTCCCTCATCCTCGTAATGACGTATATAGCACGTCATTGAGACCGCGAGGTACGAAGCGGGAAGCAATCTTTACTAAACTTTATATATTTGATTATTATACTAATAAATAAAATTCAAACAGTTACTTACTTACTTATTTACAATACCTATGATCAATGTTAATATTATGTATTATAGTGGCATTGTCCATTATTTTCCGGTTATCTAAAACTATGCCATAGTATAGTTTTCGGATGCCGTTATCATTATATGCCACGTCTAAATTAGCTAAATACATATATGTATTTTCTCCCAATTGAATAATTTTTTGATTATTCCCCACATGACCTCTATCTGTTGAGCAACAGCCCACAACAACAGAAGATTTTGCAAAATCTATACTGTCCAATTTAAAAGAATAACAAGACGACATTGCCCACTGATAGGGTGTATAAGGGGGAACGTCTTTGCAATATTCAAGCAGCTTCGATTTTGTATTAAAAATTAATTTATCACCCACATTTAAATGAAATGGCATGTAATGAAAGAAACTAATTCCCTTAATTTCTTTGGGATATATCTCATTCTTTTCCACAAACAGCAAATACTCTTTATCGGAATAAAAGATTTTTAGAGCCTCATTGCTTACCTCGTATTTACGGGCTTGTTTTAGGGCTTGTAAAGCATTTATGTAGGGCGTTTCATTTATTTCTGCTCCGCCTACTAAATCCATCCGCAGTCTTTTATCAAAATAGAGTTTGTATTTTGCTGTAATATTTCCGGTTGGTGTGCTTCCTGTTAAGGTAGAATCATTGAGCTCGATATTGTACATGGCAGCATCATCCGGCAGGTTCAGCTTTATGCTATCAGTATGGG
>JAVBQU010000201.1:0-16454 GCA_031548675.1 Bacteroidales bacterium | reverse complement strand
AGAATTCCGGTAAGAATCTATTACCAATTCGGCACAGGCTTTACTGGCACTATAAGGGTCGTAGCCTCCTAACCGATCATTTTCACGATAGGGATATTGCCATTCTTGATTGTGATAGACTTTATCTGTCGTTATTAAGATTACCTGACATGGTTTTTCTAAAAAACGCACGGCATCCAAAACATGGGCTGTTCCCATTACATTGACATTGAAAGTTTCCGTAGGCATTTCATAAGAAAGGCGTACCAAAGGCTGTGCGGCTAAATGAAATATGAAATCGGGCTGAAAATCCAGAATTTCTTTTTGCAACCGTTCTTTATCGCATATATCGGCAATTACAGATTCGCATTTTTTGTGGATGCTTAAAGCGGTATATAGATTATGTTCGCCTTCGGGAGCAAGTGCATAGCCTTTTACGGCTGCCCCCAACTGCGAAAGTATTTCTACCAGCCATCCGCCTTTGAATCCGGTATGTCCGGTAACCAAAACACGTTTATTTTTATATGTATCTTGCAATGAATGCATAGTCATTATTAGGTTTAATCAACGAAAATACTACCAAGTTTTCCATTCAGCAATGCCTTTGCCCCAAAGTTCTTCCAGTTCAATTTTGTCGCGTAAAGTATCCATAGGTTTCCAAAATCCGCTATGGCGGAATGCTACCAATTGTTCATCTATGGCTAAATTTTCTAAAGGTGCTCTTTCCCAAATAGTAGCATCATTTTCTATATAATCGAATACTTTAGGTTCGAGTACAAAAAAACCACCATTAATCCAAGTGCCATCGCCTTTGGGTTTTTCTTGAAATGCCGAAACTACAGCCGGATTTTTTTCATCAAACTGAATGGCTCCGAAACGCCCCAAGGGTTGAACTGTGGTAACGGTTGCTAATTTTTTTTGCTGTTTATGAAAATCGACCAATTCTTTTATATTTATGCTCCCTACTCCATCGCCATAGGTAAGCATAAAAGTTTCGTTGTTCACATACTCTTTAATCCGTTTTATTCTTCCTCCTGTCATGGTTTGCAAACCGGTGTCAATCAAGGTAATTTTCCAAGGCTCTACATTGGCTTGGTGTACTTCTAATGAATTTTTTTGCAAATCGATGGTAACATCTGCCTGATGCAGAAAATAATTAGCGAAGTATTCTTTTATCATGTAGGCTTTGTAACCGCAGCAAATTACAAAATCATTGTATCCGTAAGAGGAGTATATTTTCATAATATGCCACAAAATAGGCTTTCCGCCTATTTCTACCATAGGTTTCGGACGAATATCTGTTTCTTCGGATAAACGGGTTCCCATGCCTCCGGCAAGTATAACTACTTTCATATTATTTGGTTTTTATAAATTCTTGAATAACTGCAAGCGTATAATTAATTTTATCTTCATCCAAACCCGGAAAAGTACCTAAGAAGAATGTATTATTCATGGCAATATCGGTATTTTTCAAATCGCCGTAAACACGTTTTTCAATATGGAGATAAGCGGGCTGTTTAATCAAATTCCCTGCAAAAAGGTTACGGGTTTCTACTAAATTATTTGCCAAATAGTTGGTCAATTCTGTACGGGTAAATGGAGCATCGGATTTTACGGTAACAGGGTATGCAAACCACGATGGATCTGATTTGGGAGTTGCTTTGGGCAGAATAAAATATTTCTCCCATTGGGTAAATCCTTTTTCCCAACGTTTAAAATTATCTTTACGGGCTTGCACAAAAGCAGGTAGCTTTTTCATCTGCTCTACGCCTATGGCTGCCTGCATATCGGTAACTTTCAGATTATAACCTATGTGCGAATATACATATTTATGATCGTAACCTTCAGGTAGTTCTCCGTATTTTCCTGAAAAGCGTTTGCCGCAAGTATTGTTTTCGCCTCCTTTGCAATAGCAGTCGCGTCCCCAATCGCGGAACGAAGTAACAGCTCTGGCTATGGTTTCGTCGTTGGTAAAAATCATCCCTCCTTCGCCAATGGTAATATGGTGGGCAGGATAAAACGAACAGGTAGCTACATGCCCGAATGTTCCCACTATTTTTCCGTTATAGGTAGAACCTAAGGCATCGCAACAGTCTTCTATCAGCCACAAATTATGTTTTTGGACGATTTTCATAATCGCATCCAAATCATAGGGATTACCCAAAGTATGAGCCAAAAAGATAGCTTTTGTTTTAGGCGAAATGGCTTTTTCTATTTCTTCTACTACGGCATTGTAAGTTCCTAATTCAATATCTACAAATACAGGAATCATTCCGTTTTGGATAATCGGATTGACCGTTGTAGGAAATCCGGCGGCTACACTGATAACCTCATCTCCGGCTTTCAGTCTCCGCTCTCCCAGCAATTCGCTGGTAAGGGATGTAAAAGCCAATAAATTAGCCGACGAGCCTGAATTAGTCAGTAAAGCATAATCTACGCCTACATAATCGGCAAATTGAAATTGGAATTCTTCGGAGAAGCGACCTTCTGTAAGCCAAAAATCTAAAGATGCATCTATCAGGCTTTGTATTTCTTTTTCGTCAAAAACACGTCCGGCGTAACGTACAGGTGTTTTACCTGCTTCAAACTTTGCTGTAGTGAATTTTGTATTGTAATATTCTTTTACTAAACCGGCAATCTGACTGCGTAATTCTTGTTCGTTCATTTTATAAATCTATTTTTTTAATATACATTTTACTCCCACTCGTCAATCTTAATACTTTCAAGTGCCACCTTATTTTGCAGTAAATCGGATTTAAACTGCTTAATCATGGCAGGAGGTCCCGAAAGGAAAAAAACTGCATTTTCTTTGTCTGAAATATGTTTTAGTATATTATTAATATCTAATCTTCCTGTTTCATACTGTGTACTTTTGTTTTCTTCTATCCATATTTTACTGATAAAACCGGAATTTGAAGATATTTCTTTCATAACATCCAAGCCAAACAATTGGTTCTCGGTACGCACCCCGTAAAAAAGCATAATAGGATTAGGAATGGGATTTTGTATTGTTTTTTTCAAAAAAGGTAAATAAGGGGCAACTCCTGTGCCGCCCGCTATTAAAACTACAGTATTGTTTTCTTTTATTTGATTTTCTATAATAAAATCGCCAAAAGGCAATTTGAGCCAAATTTCTTTGCCCACATTTAGCTCTTGCTTCATGCGTTGGGTATATTTTCCTTTTACGCTGTAAACAATAGCTAGTTCGGATATATTAGGTTCGCTGGCAATGGAAAAAACCCTCGATTCAGGCCAAAAACCTGTAGTCGGATCAAATTCGTCTAAAGTCAAATGCAAAAACTGTCCGGCTTTGAAACGGGTATAACGTGGCAAAGTAGAAAATGTAACATAAAAAGTATCATTTCCTATTTTCTCAATCTTGCTGACAGCTGCTTTGAACTTGTAATTCATCTATTAGACTCTATTTAATTAAACGATTGTAATGACATCCACCGTTTTGATATTTCTTCTGCGGAAACCTCTTGTTTAGTAATTGATGCTTCTCCTATGTATCCTAAGTAATAGCGTAGGTTTTCCAGATTTCCGATGTACAACGGCATGCCGGATTCTATATAATCTTTAGGCATTGTATAAAAAGCTACCTGATTTCCATTTACAAATATCTTCAGATTTTTTTCATTAACAACTGCTGCTATATAATACATTTTGGCAGGTGCTACGGTTATAGGCACATTCTGTCCGGCAATAGAAAAGTAGTATAAATTAGGCTGGTTGGAATAGATAATACCAAATCCGGCACTATCTTTTTGATTTCCCATAATGGCAGGATAGTTATAAATCTGGGTAGCAGGTTCGAATACAACTTCTGCTGTAAATACCTTGCCTAATTTAACCGGATTTTTTCCTAAAGCCCAATCGGCTCGTTTAGCCAAACCTTCTTTGTTATCTTGAAAAACTTCATGAGCCACTTTTGAATCGCTGCTGTTTGTTTCTAGAATAATGCTTTTATATGCAGGTTTTAGGGGTCGTTTCTTTAGTAAGCAAATGGTATTGCTTGTACTTGCAAATTGATAGGATGAAGCCATGCTGGCACATAAGGGTGCATATTGCGGATAATAAAAATAACCGGGTTCTATAAACATCTTGAACGATGAATCCCGTATCGTTTTTGCATATTCTGCAACTTGCGATTTTAAAGTCATTTCAAAGAAACCGGGGTGTGCTCCTGAACGGTTTTTATTGGCATCCAACAGCAAAACCTGATATTTTATACTTGTCAATAAGAATATCGTTTCTCCCTTACGGGTATTATTTACAATAAACTTTTGATTTTCCTTTATCCGCAATTCTTCTTCTAATTGTATACTTTTATCTTTCTTGGTGTTTTTTACAAGCTGGGTAAGTTTTGTATTATCGCCTACGGTTTCTACCAACCCAATGGCAAGTATAAAAATACTAATTGAAAATATAATTTTGAATGCAAGCAATTTACTTTGTTGAACCTGAATCCATAATTCATCGACCAACAAGGTTAACAGCATAATGGTTATAGCTGAAAAAGATAATAATGTCCAATTGTGGCTTCTTCCTGAATAGTACGAGAACAATCCTGCTGCTAATATGGATAACAAAAATATGGCACTTGATTTGGATGTTATATTTTTATTGTAAAGCTGAACTATTGAATACAATAATCCGATAATATTAATTAATACAAATAATAACCATGGATGAATCAGCGTCATCGGGATAAGATATACACTCAGGCTTGCAAATGCATAGGCAACATTAAACAATCCGAGAATATCGGGATATTGTCCGTATATAATCTTAATTATGAATATATAGGCAATGTATGTCAGGATTAACAATACAATAGAAATAGCTACTCTTTTTAATATCCCTTTGTAGTTGATTTTACCGGCTTCTGTGTAAAAATGTACATATATCAACAATGCAATCCAAGCTACAAATGATACCAGCCCGATTTCGGGATTCCATAGCGTTAGTACAGCCTGAATAATCGAAATAGTATAAAAAAGGGCATTGCTTTTACGTTTTATATAAAAGACACTGCCAAATAATAACGCACTAAATGTTAATGAACGAATAGCGGCTACCGAGAAAAACGGGTCAAACGCCGCATGCAGCTTATTATCAAAATAAGACATGAAAAGCATTAATAAAACACCAAGCAGAAACAAAAATTTATTTTTCAGGTATTTATTTATAAAAAATGCTTGGAAGAAATAGCTTAGCACTATGCAAATGGTCATTACAAGAGTAAACTTGTAAATAGAAAGACCTATAACTTTAAATATCGGATTAAGCAGGCTGGGATAAAGTCCGTATGTATTGGTTAATCCGTCAATCAGCATACCATTTCCGGCATATACCTGCGTTACAGAGTAATAAATGGCATCAAAATCCAGCTTATTCTGCCATGTATAAGGGAACTCAAAACAGCTTATCGATATGATAATAAGCATTAATAGTCCGAATATAATCCATGTGGAAATACTGAATATTTTATGTATTAATTTCTGTTTATCAAAATTCTGCTGCCTGAAGATTAAAAAGAATGCAGTTAAGATTAAAGGAAAGAAAATAAACAGATAAACATAGAATTGACTATCGATAAATAAATTAAGAAAGTAAAATTCAAAGTTTGTTTTTGCAATCGAATCGTGCTCATTAGCTCCCACTGCATTGGCTCCTACATAATTTGGATTGGCTGCTGAAAACATCAAATAAATACCCAGAAGCAGTGCAACTGAAATTACAATGGTAAGCACATTAACAGACTTGGGCTGCTTAAAATATTTTGCCAAGAAATCTTTTTTGCTCAACCAGTAAAATCCAAGCAGCATAAAAGGAATGAACAGTAATCCTATTTTATAAAGCAAAGATTCATGTGGCTCCGGATGTATTCCCCCTACTCCGAGCGCAACCTTTTCTGTTGCGGCAATAATTGCGGCAATATCGGGATTATATATTTTGGTTATCACCCATCCGATAATGCTAAAACAAGCAATGGTAGAAATGATGACAAAAAGCCATCTCAAATATTCTTCTTTAATCGGATTGGTATCAATCCAATCTTTTTTACCTTGCTTTTCTTTCTTATTTTGGGGTACTTGTTTTTTCATATAAATACAATATTTGGAGAATGAATATGTATTTAGAAATAAGTTTTATTTTATTTGCAAATTTACAGTTTTTATTCTATTTAAACAATTCATTTATTTTCAAAAAATTATGGATTCACATGCAGTGTAATTACACTGATTTCGGGTCCCAAACCTAATCGACCGGGGTATCCTACAGAACCTATTCCCCGATTGATAAAAAGCTGCTGCGTTTTCTTTCTATTTTGATACAAACCTTCTAAATACGGAAAGCAATTCTTTAAAATATTCTCTCCATTTTTGCTGAAACGAATGCCTACCTGCATTCCATGTGTATGTCCCGAAAAAGTTACAGGAATTTCAGGATGCTTATCCCTGATTGCATAATTCCAATAAGTAGGATCATGCGAAAGCAAAAGAACAATAGTGCCGTTTACATCCATTTTGGATAAAGCCTTGTTTATATCGGCTAATTTAGGAAAACGGGATGCATCTCCCCAATTTTCTACTCCGCTAATGATAATACGAGATGTATCAATCTTAATTTCGACCGATTGATTCATTAATAATTTCCAACCGATTCGTTCTTGGAATCCCATAAGTTCATGCAGATTCATGTCTCTTGCCGAATGGGATGCCCACTGTATATAACCCCCATAATCGTGATTCCCTAAAACAGAATAAACTCCAAATTTAGATTTAATTTTAGAGAGTATGGTATCATATCCTTCTGTTTCTTTGGTTGACAACGTAACCAAATCTCCTGTAAAAAATACTATATCAGGATTTTGAGCATTTATAAGTGCTACCGTTTTCTGCACTGTTGCTTCGCTATACCAACCTCCTAAATGCAAATCTGAAAACTGTACAATTTTTAATTTATCAAATTCTTTGGGTAGGTTTGGAACATATATTTCTTTATGGGCTGCTTCTATATGATGACGGGTAAAGAAAATACCATACAGTAATATAAATAAAGCCATGGCAGATAATCCCAAAGAAATTTTAGTCCATACATTAATGCGTTTGATACGCTTCCGCGAAAGAAAATATATTGAATCGTTGATTAAAAGAAATATCCCTAATAACATTTTAGGAATAATCAACACGATAAGAATTGCAACAAAAATAGATTGCATAAGGGGACTCCAATAAACATAGGAATAAAAACAAAGAACTGCTGCTGAAATGACAACAAAAAATGAAGCTCCCATACTTAGTATTACTCGAATAACTTTACGGCACAAGCCTGCTTTCTCCGACATCTGCGATAAAATGTAGCATGTATAAAATTCTACGAAATATACAACAATAAGCATATACGGCATCGAGCTGTATTTGGGAAAGCTCATTGCCATTATAAAAGAGGCAAATAATACTAAAATGCCCAGTATGTATTTAAATATCAAATTAGGAGTAGTGTTTATTAATTTCATAAAAAGAATATAAAAGGTCTATTTTAAATAATGTATATCAAAAGAATTTCAATTACTGAACCCAAACAAATCTAATGCATTTCTGGTTGTGGTTTCCGCAACTTCGCTAAGGCTTATTTGCTGAATTTCTGCAACTTTTTGGGCTATCAATAGGATATTCGCGCTTTCGTTCCGCATTCCTCTGTAGGGTACAGGTGATAGATACGGGGAATCTGTTTCCAAAATAATATTTTTAAGGTCAATCAAACGTATCAATTCCGCTAATCCTGAATTTTTAAAAGTACACACCCCTCCTATTCCTATTTTAAACCCCAATTCTATAATTTCTTCTGCTTCTGCATGCGTTCCTCCAAAACAGTGGAATACACCCTGCAAGCCCTGTATATTTTCCGATTTCAAAACATTCATAGTTTCTCTGAAAGAATTCCGGGTGTGCAGCACAACAGGCAGCGCAAATTCTTTAGCCCATTGCAACTGGATTCGTAAAGCTGTCTCTTGTTCTTTAGCAAAGGTTTTATCCCAATAAAAATCAATGCCTATCTCTCCTACTCCAAAAAAATGTATAGGTCTGTTTTGTAAATACCCATACATCTTTTCCAAATTTCCGCGAAAATCAGCATCAACAGAAGTCGGATGCAGTCCTATCATGGGATAAAGGCTTTCAGGATATTGATTACAAAGCTGCAACATAGGTTCCACAGAAGAAAGATCAATATTGGGTAGCAGCATATATTTCACATGATTATTCCATGCCGAATGAATGACTTTTTTTATATCATCAGCAAATTCTTCTAAATATAAATGAGCATGTGTGTCAACTAAAATCATAGTACAAAGGTCGTATATTTTTGAAAAAGATACAATATAATAAAAAGCCCGTACTAGGGTACATAAACATCATTTACTCCTCACTTGTTCGTATTCCTAAACATTTTTATAAAAATTATGTTGTAGTATAAATTAAATCAATTTGACATATTTATCATTATGAAATCAATACAGATAAAAGGCATCCTATGGATTTTGCTCTTTACAATAGGAAATCTAAGTCTACAAGCTCAAGAGCAAACACCGCAAGGCGGTTTAGATGCTGAAACTCTTAAAAAAGCTAACGACCCCATGGCACATACCAAAGCGTTTAATGTACATGATTATGTTATAACTAATATTTATGGAGCTCCTGATATTGGGGCAAACCAATTACTGTTTCGATATGCACAACCCATTGGTAAATTCCTTTTGCGAGGAACTTTACCTATACTTACTTCTACAACACCCGGAATAAATCCTGAATCGGGCTTGGGAGATTTTAACCTGTTTGCTATTTATTCTGAGGAATTTGGTGGAAATAAATTCGGTATAGGACCTTTGATAACCATGCCTACAGGAACCAATAATTTCAGCCAAGACAAATGGCAAGCGGGTGTGGCAGCTTTAGCTTTTTTTGCTAAAAACCACATTTTTCAAGCAGGAACCTTGCTGCAATGGCAAACCGATTTTGCAGAAACTTCGGATAATGCTAAAGATGTAAACCTGCTTACTGCCCAATTATTCGGCATGTGGCAATTGGGCGGCGGAACGTATTTACGCAGTACGGGTATTTGGTCATTCGACCTCGAAGGTAATAATTACAACATTCCTATCGGGTTAGGAGTCGGTAAGGTAATTAAGGTAAATAATGTAGTATTTAATATCTTTGCTGAACCTCAATTTTCGGTGTATGCCAAAGGCGAAGGACAAACCCGTTTCCAAGTTTTTGCAGGGTTTAATACACAATTCTAACTCATAACATAAATACAATTAAAAAGAGACATAAATCAATTTATCAATTTCAAAAAACAATTATGAAAAAATTATTCATGCTGGCTGCAATAACTTTTGCTATAGCAAGCTGTAACAAAAAAACAGACGAAGGAAATAAAAATTCTAAACAAGCAACTTCGTTTACTATCGAGGAAAATAAAAAGATTGCTTCTTACCTCAATCTTAACGACAAACAAGATTACGAAGATGTAATGAAGGGATTGGTAATTCCATTTTCGGGTCCCATTAAAGATGCCTCAGGACGTGATGTGGCAGGTTTAGACGAATTTAATTTTATCAAAATGCATTCAGAAGCTCCTGCATCGGTTAATCCAAGTCTTTGGCGTCAGGCACAATTAAACAAACCTGCCGGAATTTTCCAAGTTACGGATCGTATATTTCAAGCCCGCAACATGGATTTGGCAAATATGACCATTATTCAGGGAAATAAAGGCATCATTTTAATAGACCCTTTAACTTCAAGCGAAACTGCGAAAGCCGCTTTGGATTTATATTTTACGAAATATCCTAAAAAACCGATAGTAGCTGTAATTTATACCCATAGCCATATCGACCATTACGGTGGTGTCCGCGGGGTAATTAGTGAAGAAGATGCTAAATCGGGCAAAGTAAAAGTAATTGCTCCTGAAGGATTTTTGGAAGAAGCTATCAGCGAAAATGTATATGCCGGAACTGCCATGAACCGCCGTGCTTTATATCAAGCAGGAGGCTTTCTTCAACGCAACGATAAAGGCTTGGTAGATATTGGCTTAGGTAAGGTTGGTTCATCTGGAACTACAGGTTTGATTGCTCCGAATACGATTGTAAAGAAAACAGGCGATGTATTAACGGTTGACGGCGTAAAAATCGTTTTCCAAATGGCTCCGGGAACCGAAGCTCCTGCCGAAATGTTATTCTATTTCCCTCAATTTAAAGCTCTTTGTGCATCTGAAGATTGTACACACTCTTTGCATAATTTACTTACTCCTCGTGGTGCACAAGTCCGCGATGCCAACAAATGGTGGAAAACTTTGGATGAAACTATCGACTTATTCGGTAAAGATGCTCAAGTGATGTTTGCCTCACACCACTGGCCTATCTGGGGCAACGACCGTATCAACACCATGCTTGCCGACCAACGTGATATGTATAAATATTTGAATGACCATACACTGAATTTGATGAACAAAGGGTACACCATGTATGAAGTAGGCGATATGGTAAAATTACCCGAAAGTTTGGACAAGAAATTTTACAACCGTGGTTATTATGGAACTATTGTACATAATGCCAAAGCCGTTTACCAACGTTATTTGGGATTTTATAGTTCTAATCCTGCCGACTTACACCAACTGATACCCGAAGATGCTGCTAAAAAATATGTGGAATATATGGGCGGAGCTAATGCGGTAATTAAAAAAGCGAAAGAAGATTTCAAAAAAGGCAATTACCGTTGGGTAGCACAAGTAATGAATCAAGTAGTATTTGCCGATTCCAGCAACAGAGAAGCTAAAAGTTTACTTGCCGACACGTACGAACAATTAGCTTATCAAGCCGAATCGGGACCATGGCGCAACGAATACCTGATGGGAGCAACCGAACTTCGCCACGGAATTCCAAATATGGATATATTTAATACTTCCGGCTACGAAACTATTAAAGCCCTTACTTGGGAAATGCTTTTCGATTATATGGGTATCCGTTTGGATGTAGATAAAGCTAATGGAAAGAAAGCCGTGTTTAATTTTATTATTAATGATACCAAAGAAAAATATACACTTTCGTTAGAAAACAGTGTATTAATCTATAAAAGAGGTAAACTGTCAGACAAAGCAGATGTTACCCTTTCCATGAAAAATAAAGATGGATTTTTTGAAGTATTTGGCGGAAAAGTAAAATTAGAAAACCAAATAGCAGCCGGAAAACTCAATGTGAGCGGCGATAAATCAAAGCTTACAGATTTAATGGCAATGCAAGACAACTTTAAATTATTATTCAATATTGTAACTCCGTAAATTTTATATAACCAATGAATGAGATACGAATTGCCAAATTTGGTTCGTATCTCATTTTTTAAATAAAAAAATATGAAAACAATTTTTCATCCGGCTAAAGACCGAGGACATGCCAACCATGGCTGGCTAGACACACATCATTCATTTAGTTTTGCCGATTGGTACAATCCAGAAAAAGTACATTTTGGAGCGTTACGTGTTCTGAACGACGACATTGTAGATATTGGAGAAGGTTTTGGTACACATCCACACGACAATATGGAAATCGTAAGTATTCCGCTTAAAGGAATCTTATCACATAAAGATTCTACGGGATCAGCAGGAGATATTCGGCTCGGCGATGTACAGATTATGAGTGCCGGAACAGGGCTCCGCCATTCGGAATACAATGGGTCGCCCAACGAAGCTACGGCTTTTTTGCAAATCTGGATTTTTCCCAAAGAAAAAAATATCAAGCCCCGCTACGACCAACGAAGTTTTGACATTACTTTAAAGAAAAATACTTGGCAGGTACTGGTTAGTCCGCTCGAAAACGATAAAGCTCTATGGATTAATCAAGATGCCGTTTTATCACGCACCGATTTGGAAGCTAATAAAATTATAAATTACACTAACCATTTTAAAGGAAACGGCGTATACCTTTTTGTTATTGAAGGAAGTATTGAAGTGAACGGAAAAACATTGAACAAACGGGATGCTATCGGCATTAGCGAAGCAGAAAGTTTCGATATCAAAGCCCTTTCTGAAGCTGATATTTTGGCAATAGAAATACCGATGAACTATTAATCATCAATTAATTTAAAAATAGAAAAATGAAATCAAACATTAAAATTAAACGACTGTTTTTAGTTGCCGGATTGTTTGCCTTGTTGGCATCGTGCAATAACAACTGCAATAATAAGTCTTGCGACAAGAAACAAACAGGTAAATTCACTCCTGCCAACATGCAGGAACAAATCATTTACAACCGCGCTATCGAAGCTGTTATTTGGGGTATGCCTGCGGTAAATTACGACCTGATGTTACAAGAAGCACTTACCAAAACATCTACCAAACAAAATGAAGTTGTTTACTGGTCGCAACCTGTCGATTGGCATAACCAAACGCTCACACCCAATCCCGATGCCTTGTATTTTATGATTTTCTTTAATACAAAAGAGGCAGGACCTGTGATAATCAATGTACCCGCAGCAAGCGAAAAAGGTTCATTTGCTGCTAATATTGATAATATATGGCAAATGCCACTCGAAGATGCCGGACCTTATGGCGCGGATAAAGGTGCGGGGGGTAAATATCTAATCTTACCTCCTGATTACAAAGAAAAAGTTCCGACAGGATATATTGTTCTCCCTGCCGATACTTATGAAGGCTTTGCGCTATTTCGTTCCAACCTGCCAAGCCATAGCGATGCAGATATAGCTAAATCGTTGGCATACGGAAAAAATCTAAAAGTATATCCATTGTCTAAAGCCGCTAATCCGGGCGAAACAAAATACACCGATGCAAAAGATGTGCTCTATGATGCGACCATTCCCTTTGATATAAAATTTTTCAAATCGTTAGATAGAATTATACAAAGCCAGCCTTGGTTAGCACGCGACAAAGCAATGATTGACAAGCTCAAAAGTATCGGAATAGAAAAAGGTAAATCATTTAACCCGGATGCAAAGACAACAGAAATATTAAATGCAGCCGCAAAAGCCGCTCATGATTATATCGAAACGCTTTACGATAAAGGTTTTCCTCCGTTCTTTCCCGATGCCCGTTGGGCGGTTCCCGCTATGCCGGAATTAGTTAAAGCCGGTTCGTCTGCTTATGCAGAAACCGATATTTACCCTATTGATGCCCGTGGATTAACCTATTCCCTTGGCTATATAGGTATCAAACGCTTAGGTACTGCACAAATATACCTTATTGCAGCAAAAGATAAAGATGGACAAGCATTTAATGGTAATGAAATTTATAAATTGCATGTACCTGCCAATGTACCTACAAAACAATATTGGTCGGCAACGGTATATGACCGTCAAACACATGCGCTTGTTAAAAATATGACCCGAGCCAGCCGTGCATCCAATTCGTCTGAAGTACAAAAAAATGCTGATGGTTCGGTTGATATTTACTTTGGACCTAAAGCACCCACAGGCAAAGAATCCAATTGGATTCCGACCGACCCCAAAAGACAATTTGAGATACTTTTCCGCCTTTACGGACCGGAACAATCATTCTTTGAGAAAACTTGGAAATTAGGGGATGTAGAAAAAATAAAGTAACTACTCAATATTCCATCTACTTATATTAAAATATTAAAGAAGAGGTCTGTACTTTAAAAGTACAGACCTCTTTAATTATAGCTTCTAAAGTTTAAATAACACGCTGTATCGAAAAGAAGCTTTATCTGCCCTTACAGGTTTTCGTATTGTGTATTTTAACTATTTTCAAAGTTGGCACACTTCTTCGTTCAAATTTCTGTTATGATTATTACATCATCGTCACAAAATTCTCAACATTAAATTCTTTCGTTTTTTCAGCATTGCTTTTCGGATAACCTATAACACAACCATCCAAAGCATATTCTCCTTTTTTGAGGTTAAGCAGTCTCAAGAAATCTTTGTTTTTCGACAATGTATTGGTTGCCGAAACCAATTGAAAACCTAAATCCAAGTCCGTTGCCATAAGCCACATATTTTCAAAAGCGTGTGCCATTGACTGTTTTTCAACAGATGGAAATCCTTTTTTTTCGGCTAACACAATAAAATAGGCGGCATTGCTCAGCGCAGGAACGCCTCCTTTGGCTAAGCCGTTTACTTTATTGGCAAAGATTTGCATTTTCTTTTTCATAAAAGGCAAAAGTGTCAGCAGGCGATTTAGCTTTTTAGCATTTCGGCGTATTTGTAAAAGAAATATTTCCTTTGCTTTTTCCATATTTTCAGTATTTTGCTTGAAAACAAAAACTTTTCGTAAGTCATCAAGCGGAATGCCTGTCGCCCCGCCATAAGGTGCATAAACAGCGGATGCTATGATTTTTGTCAAAATTTCTTCTGACGGGACTTCTTTCGAAAAATTCCGTGTCGACCGTCTGATTTTGATAATTTCTTCCAACGATTTAATGCTGTTTGTCATAAGTTTATATTTAAAAATTTCCTTTGTTGAGCAGAATTTATTCACAAATTATTTTATATACAAAGGTGTTCATGAGGCCGCTTCGCTAAGTTGCAATTCTGCTCTTTATTTTCATCGAATTTCAAATTGCCTTCGGCGAGCTAAAGGTTTGGCTATATGGAATGACGGAATTATAAATTCTGCCGAACAAGTGAAAATTCCAAACAAAGCAACATTGAGAATGTCGGCTTCACTTACATAGATAATATTGATATGTTGGGCTGTCAGTTCCGAGTGGATGAGATTTTGTTTCCAACGATATAAGATTTCAACACTCGCCAATTATAAACAAAGTGAATTACCCCAAATATCGAAAATATGACTCCAAAAAGAACATGAAGGTGTAACCAAAAATGACTGATTGAGAGTCCGTGCGTTACATGAATAAAAATTGCTGTAATGGGCATCATGACAACAGAAATCAGTAATCCTATTGAAATAATAGCACGTTTGCTTAGTCTTTTTCGTTTATTCTCCATTTCCTTAAATGTTTTTTTAATATTGTCAAATTTAAGTTCACTTCATTTTGCGCGTTTCCCCGGATGACCGCTAACGTCCGGCAGCTTGGCGCCGGGCGGAATTTCAACGCACAAAGTTTCAAGTTACAACTGCCACACACACCTTGTACCAAACTGCATGTTGCCTGCCAGATTTTTATCTAAACATGGCATTATCATCCATGTAGTGGCTGGGCTTTTGCTTATTGTAAATATTACTTCTTTTGCATTTCTATTAATTCAACGGCTTTCAGAAGTTCATGTTGTAATTCATCATAACCTATTACCCTTCCAATACTTGTTAATTCAAGAAAGTGCATTCTGAGATTTTGGTATAAAGTTTCCTTTATTTGATTTCTTAATTGAAGAACTTCCTTAGTTTGCTCCATGTCCTCTAATTGTCTGTAGAGTTTTAAAATATCTGTATTCATACACTTTGATTTTTATTATTCATTTAATATATTACTTAATCGTTGTTGAAGCTCTTTTTTGTTTGGCAAATATAATTGATATTCGAATACAAATAAATTTGGGGTCATATCAACATTTGCATATTCTACAAGAATTTCATTTTTTCTATTGATTATATTTTATAGCTTCTAAATCCGCTCATAAATCATATTCAAAAAGAAGATGTAAAATTACAGAAAAATTCTCTAAATGCCTATCAATATTATTTCCTTTTGTCTTCACAACTTTGCCGATAAAATGTCCGGCAACCAAAACAACGAACCGCTTATTAAGCGGTTCGTTGTTTTATTTCGGTTAAATCTGCCCTTTATAATTGGGGTTAAATTCCACCATCCACTCAATGCCATATTTGTCTCTAAACATTCCAAAATATGAACCCCAAGGACTGTCGGAAATAGGCATTTCAATTTGTCCACCTGCAGAAAGTCCGCTAAATAATTTGTCGGCTTCTTCTTTGCTTTCGGCGCTTATTGAAATTTTACTTCTGTTTTCATTTTCATTTGTCCGTCCCATGCTTTCGGGAACATCGTTAGCCATTAAAACATTTTTGCCAATGGTTAAGGCAATATGCATTATTTTATTTGCTTCATTTTCTGCTACAGGAAATTCATCACTTGCTATGTCTTTGAAACGGATAATTTTCAAGAACTCTCCACCAAATACCGATTTATAAAAATTGAATGCTTCTTCGGCATTTCCGTTGAAGTTGATGTGGGGATTAATTTGTGCCATAATTTTATTCTTTTAATTGTGTTTAATTTGTTGTTTGTTTGTCGGTCATTAAATTCTATAAAGTCCCTTGTTGAGCAGAATTTATTCACAAATTATTTTATATACAAAGGTGTTCATGAGGCCGCTTCGCTAAGTTGCACTTCTGCTCTTTATTTTCATCAAATTTCGAGTTCGGCTACGTGGAACAACGGAATTATAAATTCCGCCGAACAAGGGCATACCGGGACAAGTTACGGATTTCTCAATTTCTGCTTTTATACGACTGATTTT
>JAVBQU010000106.1:0-7698 GCA_031548675.1 Bacteroidales bacterium | reverse complement strand
AAACCACGACCATCATTAGTTCCTTCTTCGGAACGAGCTAAAACCAATTTAATATCGGCATCGCCATTGGTAATAAAACGTTTTACGCCATTCAAACGCCAGCAGTTCGATTTTTCATCCCAAGTTGCTTTCAATTGTACGGCTTGCAAATCAGAACCTGCATCCGGTGCGGTCAAGTCCATAGACCAAGTAAAGCCTTGGTTGATGCGAGGCAAAAATTCTTTTTTAATTTCTTCTGAAGCAAATTCGTGGATTGTTTCGGCACAATCTTGCAAACCCCAGATGTTAGCAAAACCGGCATCGGCACGCGATACAATTTCGGCAGCCATTACATAAGGAACATAAGAAAAATTTAATCCGCCGTATTCGCGAGGCAGCGACATACCATATAAACCTGCATCACGCAAAGCTTCGTGGTTTTTTTGTGTTCCTGATGCATAAACGATGGCATTATCTACAATTGTAGGACCTTCATGATCTACACTTTCGGCATTGGGGGCTAAAATACTACCGGAAATTTCGCCGACAATTTCCAATACTTTGTCGTAACTGTCAATCGCATCTTCGAAATCAACCGGAGCTTCGGCATACAGGTCTTTTTCTGCATAATTATTTTCTTTCAAACTTACGATTTTTTCCATCAATGGATGTTCCAAATGGAATTTCAGGGCATCGTTGTCCGTATAAAAATTTTCCATGATTGTATGTTTTTATGTTTATAAATGATTTATCAAATTATTAATAAGTTTGCATTCTAATGTGTGACTATAATAAGATTCTGCTAATAGGAAAGCTTTGTCTGTTTTTTCTGTAATTTTGTTTTTATGGGTCAAAACGTATTTAATCTTTTCGGCTAAATCCTTACTATCGCCTGTTTGATAAAGGGTTCCAAACTCCCCTTCTTCTAAAATTTCTACAGTACCGCCTGAATTACTCGCCAAAACAGGAACATTATACAGCATTGATTCTATCGTTACCATTCCATAAGTTTCTTTTTCTGTAGTCAATACCAAAAAATCGATAGCTCCAAAAAAGTAACCTACTTCATCAGTAAAAGAACGAATAAATACATGTTTCTCCATATTATGCTGAAAAATAAAATTCTTTATTTCTTCAAAATAGGTATCTGTCGTATTCTTTGTTGGTTCGCCCACTATCAATATATCAATAGGACAATTTTCTTCTTTCAGTTTTAGAGCAGCATCAAGCAATAAATGCTGTTTCTTTAACCTGTCAATCCTTCCTAAAACACCCAAAATCAATCGGTCAGAATTTATTCCAAAATAGGCTTTCGATTCTTTTTTTGTTTTAATTGAGGATTGAAGCTTTTGAACGTCAACACCCAAAGGTATTATTTGTATTTTATTTTTATCTATTTTTGTTTTTTGCTTTACTTCTTCAGCCAAACAATGCAGGGGCGAAATCCATGCATCAAGCATCTTATAACGAATCGTATGTATAATATCGCGTTTAGAAATGCCCAGCTGCATATGCTGCTGATAAATAAACTTTACTTTACATCCCGACCAAACTTTAATCCAAAAACCCAAAGACATATCAAGATTATCGAAAATCATAATATGTTTTATATCCTTCTTCTTCAAATGCCTTTGTATTCTTTTTGCAGAATATAAAGGACAATATTTTCTCGGTTTTTTTACAAATACTGTTTGAAACGATTTATTTTCTATATTCTTAGCCAAAGGTGTACCTTTTGCACAAAACAACGTGACGGAGAAAGTCTCTGTCAGCCATTCTGCCAAACGAAGAACATTCATTTCCAGTCCTCCCCAGCCACTTGAACAGCAAAGCAAAGCTAATGGTCTTTGGTTGTTTTCCATGTCGGCTATTTCTTATACAGTTTATCCATTTCCATCGACTTTGGTCTCTTATGTTTCCATCGTTTATGCGACCATAACCAAAAAGAAGGATTTTGCACTATCACATTTTCCAGCAATTGAACACTTTTTCGGGTAATAAACCCATCTTCTTCTAATAACGGATTATCTGTTATTTTCTGAATCTCGAACGAATACCATCCTCTTTTTTCCTTTTTCACCTGATAAAAGAATACAGGATAATTGTATTTCTTTGCATAATATTCGGCTCCAAATATAACTCCGGATTCCTGATTGAGAAACATAGTCCAATAACTTTTCAATGGGTCTCCTGTTGATTGGTCGTTGAGCATCATATAAACTGAAAGTTTTTGATCCTGCTCATATTTTGCAAATTTTTCCCGAACATTACCCGCATCAATCACTTCCGTACCAAAACGAGTTCTGAAATCGTTCAATACTTTACCAAATCCTTTGTTGGTTAAAGGTTTGCCTACTCCTATGCCATGATGTTTAAACTGCATACCAAGCGACAAAACCATATATTCCCAATTGTTGTAATGCCCCGAAATAAGAATTACCGATTTACCTTTATCAAAGTATTCGTTAATCATTTCCGGATTTACGCACCTATACCTTTTAAGAACTTGTTTGCGGGTTAATCCCAGCATTTTAAAGCCTTCGATAAAAATATCTGCCAGATGCTTATAAAAACCATCGGCTATTTTTTTTATTCCCTCCGCGTTTTTGTCAGGAAAAGCATTTTGTAGATTATGGTAAATAACTTCTTTTCTGTATTTTATTACATCTTTTAATACCCAGCATAATACATCTGAAATCAGGTATAAAAAATGCATCGGCAATACCGACAAAGGAACAAATACAATATAGAAAAGTAGTTTATACACTAAAATCTATTTGGTGTTTGCTTTATAGTACTTAATCATTTTAGGTAAAATATCTGCGATATCGCCTATAATACTATAGTCGGCAATAGCGTTGATAGGTGCTTTAGGGTCGGTATTGATAGAAATAATTTTTGCAGATTGATCCATACCTGCACGATGCTGTACCGCTCCTGAAATACCACAGGCAATATACAATTTCGGACGTACGGTAACACCGGTTTGCCCTACTTGGCGTTCGTGTTCTGCAAAACCGCCATCAACAGCTGCACGGGTAGCTCCTACTTCGCCTCCGATTAAATCTGCCAATTCTTTCAACAGCTTAAAATTCTCTTTACTTCCGACTCCGTATCCACCCGATACAATGATTTGAGAGTTTTTGATATTGATTTTTTGTTGTTCGATATGGCGGTGTAAAACTTTTAAAGTAAAATCGTCACTGCCAACATATTTTTCAACTTCCAATTTGTTAAGTTTACCCACATGTGAAGCATTGTGAACTTCTTTTTTCATTACGCCTTCGCGAACGGTAGCCATTTGCGGGCGTGTTTGCGGATTGATAATGGTAGCTACAATATTACCTCCGAAAGCGGGACGGATTTGATATAAAAGGTTTTTATATTCGGTTCCGGTTTTGTTTTCGGTATGATTTCCTATTTCCAAACTTGTACAATCGGCAGTAAGTCCGCAACGTAAGAAAGAAGCTACACGCGGAGCTAAATCGCGGCCTACGGAAGTAGCGCCAAATAAAGCTATTTCGGGTTGTTTTTCTTTAAAAAGCTTGGTAATAATTGAAAAATGAGGCAAGGTTTGGTAAGGAAACAAACGTTTGTCTTGAGCCACATTAATAACATCTACTCCATAAGGATATAATTGTTTTTCAATATCTTTTACTTCATTCCCAATTACAACAGCTTCTAATTGAATCTTCAATTCGTTTGCTAATTTTTTGGCTTTTGAGCAAAGTTCCAAACTTACATCGGCAATTGTACCTTCTTCGGTAACTTCGCAATATACAAATATATTATTCATTTTCATTTTCTGTATTAATTCGTAAATTTAAAATTATCCGAGAATATGTGTATCTATCAAGTCTTTCATCAAAGCATTGATTTCGCCATCAGAATTAGTCAAAACAGTGCTTTCTTTTTGAGTTAATACTACATTTTCTATATGTTTTACTTTGGTAGGCGAACCTGTTAAACCCAACCATGCTTCATCTGCGGCTAAGTCGGCAGCAGACCATTCTACAATTTTTAAATACGGTTTTTCGTTCCATAAGCCTGTATAGTCGTTTCCGGCTTCTTGTTGTTCGGAAATAGTACATGCTTTTTTATATTTCATCACCAATTTGGCATGACGCGAACGGCATTCGGGAGCAGAACTGTGAACAGTTATCAAGCAAGGATAAGGTGCTTCTACCACTTCAATACCTCTTTCTAAGCGACGTTTAATCTGAATACTGTTTTTAGTTACTTTTTCTACTTCTTCAGCATAAGTTATTTGTGGATAGCTTAACTTTTCGGCAGCTTGGGGTCCTACTTGGGCTGTATCTCCATCGATAGCTTGACGACCGGCAAAAACCAAATCTACTTTTCCTACTTTTTTTACTGCTAATGAAACTGCATACGAGGTTGCCAAAGTATCAGAACCTGCAAATTTGCGGTCGGTAATCAAAAAGCCGTTATCGGCTCCGCGATACATAGATTCACGAATAATTTCTGCTGCTCTGGGAGGTCCCATAGTAACAATGGTAACTGTACTTCCGGGTACTTGGTCTTTTACATGCAAAGCCATTTCTAAAGCATTCAAATCTTCCGGATTAAAAATAGCCGGCAAAGCCGCACGATTCACAGTACCGTCTGCTTTCATCGCATCTTTACCCACATTGCGGGTATCTGGTACTTGTTTTGCTAAAACTACAATTTTTAAACTCATATAGTCTATATATTTAGTTAAATAAAATTTTCCAAGATGCAAAGGTAATAAAAAAGCATATACGAGCCAATAAAATGCATTTACTCACTTTTTACTCTATATTAATCAAATTAAAACCAAATAATTAGAATAAGTTTTTACAGTAAAACATATTGAAATTTAGAACATTAAAAACGTAGATAATGCTTAGTTAAAATTAAATTAATGACACTCTTTATATAGGGTATTCTCTCTTAGGCATCAGTTCTTTTTCGTATTCTCAGCCTGCATATTACACACGCGATTGAACATACAAGCTTATGGAATTGTTAGTAATTACTTTTCAAGTAATATAATTTTCTGTACTTTTGCACATTAAAGATAAATGATACATAAACTATGGATATCTCTGTTGTAATTCCTTTACTGAACGAGGAAGAGTCTTTACCTGAATTGACAGTATGGATAGAAAAGGTAATGAATGAAAATCATTATACTTATGAAATTTTATTTGTTGATGATGGAAGCAAGGATAAGTCATGGAAAATTATAACCCAGCTTTCAGAGCGAAACCCTAATATAAAAGGTATCAAGTTCCGTCGGAATTATGGTAAATCAGCCGCATTAAATGTAGCTTTTGAAGCAGCCGAAGGCGATGTTGTAATTACGATGGATGCCGATTTACAAGATAGCCCTGATGAAATTCCGGAACTTTACAAAATGATTACAGAAGGAGAATACGACCTCGTATCGGGCTGGAAGAAGAAACGTTTTGATAATGCCGTTACCAAAAATATTCCTTCTAAAATATATAATGCAACCACCCGTAAAATATCCGGCGTAAAACTGCATGATATGAACTGCGGTTTAAAAGCCTATAAGAATGAGGTTGTAAAATCGATAGAAGTATATGGAGAAATGCACCGTTACATTCCGGTATTAGCTAAATGGGCAGGATTTTCGAACATCACGGAAAAGGTAGTGCAGCATCAGAAAAGAAAATACGGATACAGTAAGTTTGGCTGGAATCGTTTTATCAATGGTTTTCTGGATTTGATGTCTATCACTTTTATCTCTAAATTCGGCAAACGCCCCATGCACTTTTTTGGATTAGGCGGAACTATCATTTTTATTTTGGGATTCTTTTCGGCTGCTTATCTAGGCATTGAAAAAATATACCATATAACTTGTAATATTCCCGCACCCTTGGTTACAACCAGCCCTTATTTCTATTTTGCATTGGTTTGCATGATTGTAGGGGTACAGCTCTTTTTAGCCGGTTACATTGCGGAACTTATCGGAAGAAATTCATCCACAAGAAACAGTTATTTAATACATCACAAAATAGGATTGTAAATAATAATTCATAGATACAAGATCCCAGATACAAGTTTACAATTAAAATATTTAACTTTATTGACTTTAAGTCCCCCAATAAATCAGAAAATCCACTTTTTCTCCCTTGTGGGGAGAACACAAGAGGGGTCGGGAATTTAGGGGTTACGAGTTTACAACTAGAACATTTAACTTTATTGACCTTATAAATGTTACTACATTTTAAGCTCTACAACTTTACAAATTTTTATCATGAGAATCAAAGAAGTAATACAACAATCTATAGCTGTTAAACAACAGCTATTGGCCGATGAACATACCATCCAATTAATTGAACAAACAGCAGATATTATTACAAAAGCTTTCCGCAATGGAAACAAAGTATTGTTTTGCGGAAACGGCGGAAGTGCCGCTGATGCCCAGCATTTGGCTGCTGAATTTTCGGGTCGTTTTTATTATGACAGAGACCCTCTCCCATCGGAAGCTCTGCATGTAAATACCTCTTATCTTACTGCTGTGGCAAACGATTATTCTTACGACGAGGTATATGCCCGCATGGTAAAAGCAACCGGACAAAAAGGCGATATTTTGATAGGTTTATCTACTTCGGGAAATTCGGGAAATATCTTAAAAGCGATGGAAACGGCTCAAAACAGGGGTATGATTACCATCGGCTTAACAGGCGAAAGTGGAGGAAAAATGATTAATTGCTGTAATTATATTTTTAAAGTTCCTTCTAATGATACGCCCCGTATTCAAGAATCCCATATCTTAATTGGGCATATTTTATGCGAGCTGGTTGAATCTGCTTTATTTCCTCGTTAATACGTAAAGAACTATTTTAGATGAATTTAAGTATTACCAAAGATTGGTCGCTGTTTTTGGATCGCGACGGGGTTATTAATGTCCGTATAGTAGGCGATTATGTAAAAAATCCCCAGAATTTTGTTTTTACAAATGGAACGATAGAAGCTGTTGCTAAAGCTTCCAGCCTTTTTGGACGTATTTTTGTTGTAACCAATCAGCAAGGCATAGGTAAAGGATTAATGACTCCCCATGATTTAGAACTTATCCACAAGCACATGCAGAGTCAGATTGAAGATGCAGGGGGAAAAATTGACCAAATCTATGCATGTCCTTTTCTTAAAGAAGCTCATAGTTTCTTACGCAAACCACAAGTGGGAATGGGCTTGCAAGCGAAAAAAGACTTTCCTGAAATTAACTTTAAAAAATCAATCATGGTGGGCGATTCCATCTCCGATATGGAATTTGGCAAACGCTTAGGGATGAAAACTGTATTCATTTCAGATGACTTATCCAAAACAAGCCTGCATTATAAAATTATTGATTACAGATTCCATACGCTGGCTGACTTTATAGAAGCCTTGCAGTAAAGCTAAGAAGTTGTCTATATTTCAAATTAGTTTCTGATTTTTAGAAGCTCCTAAGGAATATATTTTTTAAATTGTTCTTCATCCTTTCTACAATTAAGAAAAAAATCAACCAAATAATACGTCATTATTGTAGAAGTTAATAAGGTTTTTACCTTTTGCTTTCCTCTATTTCGCTACACAGAGTTGCACTGAAAAGTCACAGAGAACCACTGAGTTTTTTTCATCCATTACTAAAGAGATTACTCTGTCATAGCTATTCTCAAGCTACAGGATAAAATAGGGAGTCAATGGAATATATCGCAAAGCATG
>JAVBQU010000167.1:0-13177 GCA_031548675.1 Bacteroidales bacterium | reverse complement strand
CCCATGCACGATAAATTAAACACCGCGTTTATTGCGTTGTCGGCTGTGGGTAGTCTTTTAGGTTTTGCGGTAGGCTACGGTATCGGGATGTTTAATCTGGGACTTATATTTATGCTTGCCTCAACGGTTTTATATTTCTATGCTTTACGTTACCAAGGTTTATTATTCTGGGGGAATCTGGCAATAGGGTTTATAACCGTTTTAATTATAGGCATGGTTTGGCTGTTCGAATACTTTGCGGTTTATAAACAGCCCGAAATATTTACAAGTTTAATTCCGCAGTTTAAAGTGCTCAATTCTTATCTCTTGCTATATACGGTATATGGATTTCTGATGGCATTTATCTTGAAGATGACTAAGGATTTAACCAAAACAGAGCAGGATAAGGAATGCTTCTTTAAGACATTTCCGGTTGTATTGGGCGAGAAACAAACCCGCATGCTGGTTATAGCTTTATCAGCCGTGCTTATTGCCCTGATGGTAATTTTACCTATTGTATTTTTCTCGAGTAGCAATTTATATTTAACATGGGTAATGGTTATACTGGTACAGCTTCCCTTGCTTTTTGCCTGCTCGAAAATGGTAAAGGCAAGAAGTGTGGAAGATTACAAATTTGTGTTTAACTTTTTGAGATGGAGCATGTTTTTAAGTATATTTACCATGGTGGCAGCCACCCATAACACAATTACACAATGGATTTCATAAAACCCTATTCTCTTATTCTGGCATCACAATCTCCACGCCGCCAACAGCTGCTGGCAGATATGGGTTTTGCTTTTGAAGTCAGGGTAAAAAATGTGCCAGAAATATATCCCGAATCTTTAGCTGCTGGCGAAGTAGCTGAATGTTTGGCAATACTTAAATCTCAAGCATTTCAACCCGAAGAACTTCCTGAAAATTATGTGCTTGTTACAGCAGACACCATCGTTTTATTTCATAATAAAGTTCTAGGAAAACCTAAAGACAGGAGAGAAGCTATAGAAATGCTGTCACAGCTTTCGGGATGCAAGCATGAAGTAATATCGGGCGTCTGCTTGCAAAGGAAGGGTAAAAAGACTTCGTTTTCGGTAAAAACAAATGTATATTTTCGCCAATTAACACTCGAAGAAATTATATATTATGTAGATACCTATAAGCCTTTCGACAAAGCCGGAGCGTACGGCATTCAAGAATGGATAGGGTATATCGGCATAGAAAGGGTTGAAGGGTCGTATTTTAATGTAATGGGATTGCCGACTAAGCGTTTATATGAAGAATTGAAAAAACTCTGTAGGAATTAACTGCAAAATTATGAAAAGCTTAAAATCAATAGCCTTAGCTGTTTTTTTGTTGGGAAGCGTATGCGGATTTTCTCAAAGATTAGATCCTGTCCCTCCGGCAAACAATACCAGTAAACCCCGCAGCAATGATGAAAGTAATTATGCTTCTTTTAAAGACCGTTTGTTTTGGGGAGGCGGCATTGGTTTTGCTTTTGCTGCAAACCAGCTTATGTTAGATTTATCTCCTATGATGGGTGTTAAATTGAACGAACGGTTTTCGGGAGGGGTTGGTGTTACTTATAAATACAGCCGCTTTTATGATTATTTTCCCGGTGTTGATCTGGTCAGTAATATCTGGGGAGGAAGTTTGTTTCTAAGAGCCAATATTTATGCAGGTTTGTATGCCCGTGTTGAATATGAACATTTGCAGATTATACAAAAATTTACAGAACGAAACTCTCCTCAAATACGAGACCAATTTAATAGCTTTTTTGTAGGAGGGGGTTATGCTACGCCTCTTGCCGGAAAATCGTCGGCTTTTGTAGAAATATTATATAACCTGAACGATACGCCTAATTCTCCCTATACCAATCCTGTTATCAGAGTAGGCTTTATAGTGGGAATGTAATAGACTTCTTCGGGGAATATAAATTTTAATGGCGTCAATTGCGACAGCGAGGAACGAAGCTGGAAGCAATCTTAATAGACTGCTTCATCATTCTGACTCGCAGTGACGTACATTCTTACCTTTTTAGAAAACCGCTTTAAGTAAACAAAATCATTGAATCTATATAATTAACGACCCAATCTGATACACGGCAAACGAAAGCATCCATGCCACAGTGGTTGTATATAGAGCTAAAATAACAGGCCATTTCCATTTTCCGGATTCTCTGCCCACAGCTACAAATACCGCAAAGCAGGGAAAATATACCAAAACAAATACCATAAGAGAGACGGCTGTTAAAGGTGTAAATACTTTTTGTCCCACCTTATCGCCTTCTGTATAAGTATCAGCAGCAATTTTAGTTTTGAGATCAGAGGTTTCTTCATCTGCATCCTGAATCTGATACATAACCCCTAATGTGCTAATCAATACTTCTTTGGCTGCAATACCCGAAAGCAGGCCTACTCCGGTTTTCCATTCGAAGCCCAAGGGTCTGATAGCCGGTTCGATAAACTGGCCGATACGACCCAGATACGAATTCTTCATTTCTTCCATTGCCTGAATATGGTTCAGATTCGAAATCAGAGAATCTTTTACCTCAGGGGCAGCAGCATAGGTAGTTTCTATTTTAACGGTTTCATTTTCATAAAAGGCTTCCCTTGATGTGTTTTTCGGAAAATAAGTCAGAACCCATATAATAATAGATGCCAGCAAAATAATGCCTCCCATTTTTTGGAGGTAGTGGCGGGCTTTGAGCCAGATGTTTTGAACAACGGAACGGCTTGTAGGCACACGGTAGGGGGGGAGTTCCATTACAAAGGGAACTTCTTGGGTTTTGAAAATAATCCGCTTGAAAAGCAAGGCAAAAATAATAGCTAAAATAATTCCAGCAATGTATAAGCTAAACATAACCAAAGCCGCATGGTGAGGGAAAAATATGGCTGTAAACAATACATATACAGGCATACGGGCACTACACGACATAAATGGAATGGTGAGCATGGTTAAAATCCGGTCGCCCCGATTCTCTAAAGTCCGCGTAGCCATAATAGCAGGCACATTGCATCCGAAACCTATAATCATCGGAATAAACGATTTACCGTGCAAGCCTATTTTGTGCATCAACTTATCCATTAAAAAAGCCACACGAGCCATATAGCCCGTATCTTCCATGATGGAAATAAAGAAGAAAAGTATCAATATATTAGGCAGAAATACAATAACACCGCCGACTCCGCCGATAATTCCATCTGCTATGAGATCGCGGGCAAAAGGCAGGGAAATATAATCTTTTGCCAAGTCACCTAACCATGCTACAACAGATTCTATCCACCCCATGGGGTATTTACCTAAAGTAAAGGTGGAGAAAAACATCAAATATAAGAATGCCAAGAAAATAGGAAACCCCCAATATTTATGGGTTAAAACAGCATCTATTTTTTGCGTAATGGTCTTAATGGATTTATCTGTTTTCTTCTTCTTAAAGGTTTCTTTCAAAGCTCCGGAAATAAACCCGTAGCGTGCATTTGATATGATGGTTTCGCTCGGAAGGCTGTAAGTCTGCTCTAAAGTTGCAATTTGTTTTTCAGCAACTTCATGCATATCCTTATGATCGTCCCACTTTTCGGTCTGCTTGATAATTTCTGCATCTTTTTCTAAAAGCTTGGTTACATAATATCGAGCCGAAACCGTTTCTACAAATGATTGGCTGCTTTTAATCCGTTTTTGTAAGACAGAAATAGCATCTTCTATCGCTTCACCGTAATTGATGTGGATATGGCGTACAACAGGGTCTTTGTCCTCATAAACATCAATGATTTTATCAAATAAATCTTTTATGCCTATACCTTTGTTGGCAACGGTTGGAATAATGGGAATCCCTATAAGTTGTGATAAATACGGATAGTTGAAATCATCGCCGCGGGTTGTCAGCTCATCATACATGTTTAGGGCAATAACCGTCTTCACATCCATGTCAATAAGCTGGGTGGTAAGGTACAGGTTACGCTCTAGATTCGAAGCATCTATTACATTGACAATAATATCGGGCTTGTTTTCCAATATAAATTTGCGGATATACAATTCTTCGTAGCTGTAAGCAGAAAGCGAGTAAGTTCCGGGTAAGTCGGTAATATTAAATGTATAACCATTTTGCTTAAAAGTCCCTTTTTTCGAATCTACAGTTACGCCGCTGTAGTTGCCTACTTTTTCCTTAGCTCCGGAAGCGGCATTAAACAAGGAGGTTTTCCCCGAATTGGGATTTCCTACAAAAGCAATGTCAATAATTTTTCCTTTTTCCTGTGCAGAGGTTTTAAGGGTTTCTTCGTCAATAACCCCGTTATAATCCGCTATCTCTTGGCTTTCGGAAAATTCTTGGATGGAAACTACTTCAATTAGTTCAGCTTCGTTGCGGCGAAGGGATATTTCATATCCCATCAGGCGGTATTCTATAGGGTCTCCCAAGGGAGCAACTCTGACAACTTCTATTTTTTGCCCGCGTACAAATCCCATTTCCATCAGGCGTTTATGGAAAGCTCCACGTCCGCGTACCTTGGTTATAATGGCACTATCTCCTATAGCAATGTCTGATAATTTAAGAGTATCAGGCGTTTCGTATGTCATGGTAAATATCTTTATTTTATAAAGGCTGTTTAAAAAGTCTTAGTTCTTTTTAAACAGCCTTTATGCTACCTTTAAATATGATGCAAATTTCAGCCGAAATTTATTATTGTACAATCCCTAAATGTAGTGATTATTGCAAAATCGTATAGTTCTTGTATGATTTTCAATCATGCTTTGAATGGATATTAGATTATTTTTCCAACAGCACTTCCAAATAATGCTTTTGGATGCCATAGAGTTGCTTGAGTGATGCAATATCATTTAATATCTGTTGCTTGTCAATATTACCGGATGTTCTTTTTTCGCCTACTATCATTACATTTTTGGGCGTATGCTCGGTAGCTATAAACTCAAAAATATGGGTTTTATAACCATTAGCTTCCATAAGCATGGCACGTAAAGTGTCGGTAAGCATTTCAGCCTGCCTTTCTTTTAATATGCCGTATTGGGTTATATGGTTAAGCGGTTTTTCCGGATTAAGCTCTTTTCTTATCTGTTTATGGCAGCATGGAGCACAAACGATTAATGACGAGCCGGACATAATTCCTTTATAAATAGCGTCATCTGTTGCCGTATCACAAGCATGTAAGGCTATTAAAATATCAACATGGTCAAGCTTAACAGCCTCAATAGAGCCCTGAATAAAATGCAAGTTCTCAAAATGAGATTTTTCAGCAATGCTATTGCAAGTATCAACCAAGTCTTTTCTATATTCGACACCTGTCATTTTTACGTCTTTCTTCAACGTATTTGTAATGTAATCATACAAAGCAAATGTCAAATATCCTTTACCCGAACCCATATCTGCAATATGGCATCCCTTTGCAAATAAAAGATCTGTTAAGTAGGGTTTTAGCAGTTCTATATATTTATTAATCTGTTTATACTTATCACTCATTTCTCTGCGAAGCTCCCAATCGGCGTTTACAATTCCCAATTCTCGCAGATAAATATTGTCGGCAGTCTTAATCAGTCGGTCTTTGGTTTTGTCATGGCTGAAATTCAATGATTCGCATGAACCTGAATCAGCATTTTTTACTTTTACCAAAGTTTTACCATTAGGATTGATAATTAAACTTATATCCTGCTTTTTTGAGTATAAATCGGCATTTAGAAAATCATTATCCAAAGCCTGTTTGATTAACTCTATTCCTTCTGCCTCTGTATAATTTTTGGTAATATCTTTGGTGTTGTGCCGGTAAACGAAGTTTAGAAAGTATCCCTTTTTTAAATGTACAATTGTTATAATAATGTTCTTTAAATCAGATTCTTTATTTCTTTTATTGGATAAAAGTAACCTGCTTAGTTCTTTGCTTTCAATAGTAAGAACTAATTCGCTTAAGAATAAATCTTTTTTGTTATTCATTGCTTTATATGAAAGGGTATTTTGTTACAAAGGTAGTGCTTTTGCATTATTTTATAAGCAAGTACTGATGAATAACCATAAAATGCAGTAGTTTATATCCTTGTACGTTCATATTCTGCTGCTTTTT
Source organism: Bacteroidales bacterium (assembly GCA_031548675.1). Classification (GTDB taxonomy): domain Bacteria; phylum Bacteroidota; class Bacteroidia; order Bacteroidales; family P3; genus JAVBQU01. The sequence goes on along the minus strand of JAVBQU010000167.1, from coordinate 7,136 downwards.
TAGTGAACAAAAAATGTTGTACTTTTGCCTGCCTGAAGTAAAATAACTTTTTTACTGGGCTTTAATTAAATATATTTATGACCGACATACCTGTACTTATAATAGACGACGAGGAACCTGCAAGAGTTTTAATCAGGCAATATTTGCAGAATTATCCGAATTTTACCATTGCAGGAGAAGCTTCTAATGGTTTTGATGCAGCTAAACTGATTAAAGAGTTACAGCCTAAACTTATTATTCTGGATATTCAAATGCCGAAGCTTACCGGTTTTGAAATGCTGGAATTGATAGAAAATCCGCCATTGGTTATTTTTTCAACGGCTTATGATCAATATGCCTTAAAAGCATTTGAACAGCATGCGGTCGACTATCTGCTAAAACCTTTTTCACAACAGCGTTTTGATGCAGCTATACATAAAGCCGTGCAGCATTTGGAATCGGGCAATTCTAATCCTGTAAATTTTTCCGATTTACAGGAGCAGACTTATAATCCTACAGAATTTCTGACGCGTATTGCTGTAAAAGACCGCCACCAAATACATGTAATTGCCATTGATAACTTGGTTTATATTGAAGCCGACGGAGATTATGTAAAACTGCACACTAAAACCGATTCGTTTTTAAAAGAAAAAACGATGAAATACTTTGAAGAGCATCTTTCTCCGAAGCAATTTGTACGGATTCACAGGTCTTATATCGTAAATGTTGATGAGGTAACCAAAATAGAACTTTATGACAAAGAGAGCTATCGTGTTTACCTCAAAAACAACATTCAACTTAAAGCAAGTAACTCAGGCTATAAATTACTGAAACAAATTGTTCAATTATAAATTTCTACCTTTCCCATTGTTTCAGTTCCGAAGTTACATATTGTAAATCGCGTTCAGCGGTAAGTACATTGGTTATGGTTTCGTAGTAAATAGAGAGTTCCGTAAGGTATTCTATCAATGAAATCTGCCCTTGATCCAGGGCTTTTTTCAGCAATTCGCGGTCGTCTACAGTTTGGAGAATATCCTTATAATCCTTAACCAGATTCTGCAGACTCAATGCCTTATTGTATTGCATTTGTAAGGTATTGTAAAAACTGATTTGAGCATCGTGTGCAGAGGTTTCCAAAGCCTGTGTTTGTAATTTCTCGCTCTTAACCGTATTTTTGTTTTCCCACAACGGAATAGATACGCCCACCGATAAACCCTGCAAAGTGGTGCTTGCAGTTCGCTCGCTCATATAACCTGCCGAGAATTTGGGCAGGCTCATGGCTCGGTTGAGCTTTTGCTGCTGTTTGCTTAGCTCTATATCTTTCGAAATAATCTGCAGCTCAAGATTGTTCTTTACAATATTCTGATACCATTGTGCAAAATCGGGAGCTAGGTTAGGGGAGGTGTAAACACTATATTCCAAACTGATGGGTTGTCCGCCGTTTAAGCGTACCAATTCCGTTTGCAGAGCCTTACGCTCTATATTGTTGCTTTCAGATGCTTTTCTGGCATTCAACAGATTTAGTTTCGCTTTGTTGAGATCCAGAATATTTACATCGCCTTTATCGAAACGCGATTGATAAGCTTCTACGAGTGCTTGTGCATGTTGCAAGCGTTTGTCCCATTCCGTTTTAAGAGCATTGGCATAAATAATATCGGCACAGATTTTGGAGGCTTCGAGCAGTATATTCTGACGTTGCCACAGATATTCCATATCTGCCTGCGTATTACGTCCATCAGCAATAGCCGATTTGTAATGGTATGCAGTAGGGAAGTCGAAACTTTGCTTAATATTGAAATCAGTACGGTTTTCGATATCTACCGGACTTCCCCATAGATAATTTACTTCTGCTTCGGGGTTCGATAGGTAAATACCTGTACGGTTGCTCACTTTCTGTGTTTCAGCTTTTGCTTTCAAGGTTTGCAAAGTGGTATTATGGCTTTCTATCTCTTTGAGAACCGGCTCAAAGCCTGTTTGTGAAAATCCTTGATAACTTCCCCAAAACAAGATAGATATAATGATGATTTTTCTCATAGGGTTTAATATTTAACCTCGCCCTAAATTACTTTTTACAGAAGAGAGATTTAGGGAGAGGTGTTTTTTATTTTTTTCTGTTTATTAAATGATACATTATCGGTATTACAAACATATTGAGGAATGTAGAGGTAATCAATCCGCCTAAAATAACCTTAGCCATCGGGCTTTGGATTTCGTTACCCGGCAGACTTCCGCTTAATGCCAAAGGAATGAGTGCTAAAGCCGAGCATAGGGCGGTCATCAGAATCGGATTCAGACGGTCTAACGAACCCTGCATAATTACATCGTGCAAGGGAATTCCGGTAAGTTGCAAATCGTTGTAACGCGACATCAACAGCATTCCGTTTCGGGTGGCAATTCCAAACAGCGAAATAAAACCGATAATAGCCGGAATACTTAATTCTCCGGCAGTAAACCAAATGCAGAATATACCGCCGATTAGTGCTAAGGGTAGATTGAGCAGGATAACCAAAGCCTGTGTTGTACTGCGGAACTGATTGAAAAGCAATAAGAATATAACTAATATAGCCAAACAGGAAGTAAGCATAAGCGTTCGTGAAGCCGCTGCTTCGCTTTCGAACTGACCACCGTACTCTATATGATAACCTTCCGGAAGGGTAATATTTCCCTTGATATTTTTTTGAATATCATTAACCACGCCCCGCAAATCGCGACCTTCTACATTGGCAGAAATCACAATTTTACGTTGTACATTCTCGCGGTTGATAGCATTAGGACCTGCAGATGAGGTAATATCCGCAATTTGTTCCAAAGGAATCTTTTGTCCGTTGGCATCTATCATCAGTTCTGCTATTTTATTAGCCCGGTCACGTTCTTCAGGATTAACTTTCAGGGTTAGGTCAAACACCTTTCCATCTTCCGAAACCTGCGAAACTATTTGTCCGGCAAGCATTACCTGTACAAATTCCGAAAATTCGGGTAAAGTAATACCGTACTTTGCCAGCATTTCGCGTTTAGGTACAATTTTCAATTGCGGGCGTTCAACCTGTTGTTCCACATTCAGGTCGGCAATACCCTCTACATCCTGAACAGCAGCTTTGATTTCGTTACCAAGGCTAAACATTTTATTCAAATCCGAACCGAAAAGCTTAATAGCAATATTGGCTCTGGTTCCCGAAAGCATGGCATCGATACGGTGCGAAATCGGCTGACCTATTTCGATATTAGCTCCGGGCAGGATTTTGAGTTTTTCACGTATATCCTTAATAACTTCGTCTTTCGAACGTCCGTTTAGGGTAAATGGAGCTTCTATTTCAGATACATTTACTCCTAAAGCATGTTCATCTAGCTCGGCGCGTCCGGTTTTGCGTGCAACGGTTTGTATTTCGGGAACCGATAATAAAAGTTGTTCCGTGAGCCGTCCTATCTTATCCGATTCTTCCAAAGAAACACCGGGCAAGGTACTTACATTAATGGTAAACGATCCTTCGTTGAATGGGGGCAAAAAGCTGCGTCCCAAAGAAAATAAGCCGATAAGAGATGCAACAAACAAGATGAATGTTGTCCCTAATACAATTTTTTTACGTGCCAAAGCCCAATCAAGTGCTTTACGGTAAATAGATTGAAGCTTGCGAACCACCCAAGGCTCATGCTCCCTTTCTCTTTTACTCTTTTTACCCAGAAAAAAGCTGCATAATACCGGAGTGAGCGTAAGTGCCACAATGGTAGAAGCAGCCAGCGACACTATAAAGGTAATGCCTAGCGGAGCCAGCATACGACCTTCCATGCCTGTAAGGAAAAACAGGGGTAAGAAACTTGCCACAATAATAAGTGTAGAATTGAGGATTGGCATACGTACCTCTTTCGATGCATCGAAAACTACCTGAATAACACTATGCTGCTCCTCTTGCGGTCTCTGCCTGTTTTCGCGGAGCCGTTTATATACATTTTCCACATCCACAATGGCATCATCAACCAACGACCCTATGGCAATAGCCATACCTCCCAAACTCATGGTGTTAAGAGTTAATCCCATAATTTTTAAGGCAATAATAGAAACTAATAAAGACAAAGGAATGGCAATAAGGGAAATTACTGTAGTCCGTGCATTCATCAAGAAGATAAAAAGAATGACCACAACAAATATACTCCCTTCGAAAAGAGCTTTTTGTACATTGTTTATAGAGCTCTCAATAAAACGCGACTGACGGAAAATATCAGAAGAAATATGAACATCCTTAGGCAGGCTGCTTTGCAATTCGGCAAGTCCGGCATCTAATTTTTGGGTTAATTCCAAAGTACTTACATTAGGCTGCTTGGTAATAGTCAGCAAAACGGCTGCCTTTCCTTTTTCAGAAGCCACACCCAGCATAGGAGCTTTGTTGCCTATTTGAACAGTGGCAATATTTTCCAATAAAACCGGCATATCGTTGATGGTTTTCACTAAGGCTTTTTCCAGCTCGTCAGTTTTATGAGTGGATAAAACGCCTCTTACAATGTATTCATTGCCGGATTCATATAAAACGCCTCCCGAAGCATTCTGATTCATATTTTTAACCGCTGCTACAGCTTCATCTAAAGTAATTCCGTAATGTTTCATACGGGTAAGGTCGAGCAAAATTTGATACTCTTTAATTTCGCCGCCTTGTACGCTAACTTGGGCTACACCTCCGGTAGAAAGTAATTTGGGACGTATTTGCCAATCGGCAAGTGTACGAAGATTTTGAAGAGAAGTGCTATCGGAAGTAAGACCGATAATCATAACTTCACCTAAAATAGACGATTGCGGACCCAAGGTAGGCTGACCTACATTATCGGGTAAACTTTCGGTAATAGCAGATAGTTTTTCAGATACAATTTGACGGGCACGGTAAATGTCCGTTCCCCAATCAAATTCGACCCACACTACCGAAAATCCGGTAGCAGATGAAGACCGTACACGGCGTACATCAGTAGCTCCGTTTACAGCCGTTTCTATAGGAAACGAAACCAAGCGTTCTACCTCTTCGGGAGCCATGCCTCCGGCTTCGGTCATTACCACCACCGTAGGAGCATTCAGGTCGGGAAATACATCTACCTCTATATTTCGGGCTATAAACAAACCTGTTATGAAAATAAGCAAGGATGCAATCAATACCGCCAAACGGTTGTGTAATGAAAATTGAATTATTTTATTTAACATGATGTTTTTCTAGTTTAGAAGTTAACGGGCTACAAGTTTACAGTTTTCTTGTATCTGTTTTTATTAAGTCATTAAATTGTTTGACTATTTAAAGTTATAAAGTTTATAACATTGTAAAGTGGATTGTGAAAAGCATTATATGTTCTTTGTCACACACCTTCTGTCACTTGCCTAAACTTGTATCTCGTTTACTAGTTTACTTGTACCTAAAAACGTTACTTGTAGATTAATGACTATGCCCTTCGGGAATTACAGAAGCATTGGCAGCCAATTTTACTTGAATAGCTCCTTGGCTTACAATTTTATCACCAGCTTTAATACCTGATAGAATTCTTACTTCCTGCCCGTTATCATCTCCTAAGGTTACCTCTTGTTTGGTGTAATTTTCTTTGTCTTTTTGTATAAAAACATAGTTAATACCCTGTTCTTCTACCAAAGCAGAGATAGGGACACTCAAGGCATTGGGAACAGGCTCGGCAAGCAGATATACTTCTACAAACGAACCCGGAATCATTTGACCTACATTGTCGAATTCGAAGGTTACAGGAAGGTAAAACGAAGAAGCATTGGCAGCTTTTCCATAAGATAATAAGCGTCCTTTAAGGTCGGAGAGCTTATAAACCGTTTTATTGTAAGGCGTTTTGAAGTTAGCCGAATTGATGCCGGCAAGATTTCTGTAATACTTTTCAGAAACATCAGCACGCAATTGCAGTTTTTTGTTTTGAGAGACGGTAGCTATCGGCTGACCTGTGGTTACATATTCGCCTTCATTTACCATGCGGTTTTTGATAAAGCCCGAAATAGGAGAGGCCACGCTTACCCCTCTGCCGTTATAGCTCCCACCTGTTGCATTATAGGTAATTCTGGCTGTTTCGTATTCCAAACGGGCTTGGTCAAATTCTTTTTGCGAAATCAATTTATCTTTAGCTAAAGATTCTGCCCTTTTGTAAGCTTTTTGAGCAGCATCGAAAGCCGCTTTATTTTTCATTACCGGATCTCCATCCACTATATTTCGGGAAGAGATAGATGCTACAGAACCTCCTGCTTTTACAGCATTACCTTCTATAATACCCGATTTGCCGAAAGAAACTACGCCCGAAGCAGTAGCCACTAAAGTTACCTCATCGCCTTGAGCAGAAACAATTTGTCCGCCGGTTTTAATAACATGGTTAAATGCTTTAGGTTGTATGGTTACGGTTTTTAAACCGATAGCCTGTGCTTGTTTTTGTGTAAAAGTAATTCCGTTTACACTTCCTGCCGAAGATGGAGTTTCCGTATTTTCCGAATGAGCATCATGGTCATGTCCGTCTTCGTCGTGGCTATGCCCTTCATGATCATGCCCTTCGTGGTTATCTCCTTCATGTTCATCGTGATTGTGTCCTTCATGATTATGCTCATCATGGTTGTGTCCATCCCCTTCTTGGTGTTGATGAGTATCTTCTTTGGTTTTATTATTTTGAGTTGCCTTACTTCCGCATGAGGCAAGCATGGCTGCAGCTACTATAGTTGCAAAAAATATCTTTTTCATTATTGTTAGTTTTAAATGAATTAATTTCTTGATAATATTATGCTTATAGCACAGTATTATCCTTTTAAGACCTTAATATGCCTTGTTTGTCAATACGAAATTGCGAGTGTTTAGGACTACGGTTAATATAGGTAGCAGTAAACTAACTCAATACATTCTTAGCTTCTTTGTGAGATACCCAATGTGTATTCACAGGATTTGCCAAAAAAATTACGTAATGAAGTGTGAAATGATGTTTAAAACTAACAACAAGGAGGAGCACGCAAGCCTAAGCAGGAAGGTGCTAAGATAAGATTAAATGAAAAATAAGTTTGGGAGACTGCAATATAATCCTCACAAACAGGTTTGGGGACTAAAACTAAATCAGGAATAACCGCTTGTAAATCGAAGCCCAAATGATCATCAGAATGATGGCAGGCACAAACTGAAGCTCGTAAATGAGATTGGGTT
>JAVBQU010000024.1:0-13832 GCA_031548675.1 Bacteroidales bacterium | reverse complement strand
TTCACATTAAAATAACATGCATAGTTATCTGTAACGCGGGCAATCATATTTGCCTTTGTTTCGCTGCTTAATGCTTCTGGCATTTCTGACATATCATTGATTTCCTGAGTTCCTGTCCATTGCAAATGGCGGAAATCCCAGGTCATATTAGCTCCTGCAGGTCCGGGCAGAATATAATCTGCCTTTAACAAGGTTGTATGGTCTCCCAATCTAGGAGCATGCGTTTTATATTGTATTACAGGCTGTGCATTTATCATATACACACAAAATAATCCTGTCAAAATTAAAAATATTCTTTTCATAGTATATTTATTTCTTGTATAAACAATTTTAGGCAACAAAGTTAGTTTAAAAAACACAAACAGAGCTATGCAATAAAAGTTAATATCCAAAACTTTTTCACAATTCACTACCGTCTGCAAATGTCTTTATATTCGCAATTGCGGCAATTATCCACAACATCGGTTTGCTCAAAGGGTAAATGCGGATTGTAGATTTCGCTTAGCAGATTGGTTAAATGCTGTTCAAATTCCGATTCGGTTGTATTATCAATCTGAAGATATTTAACTTTAAATGAGGTTTCCATTTTCCGGAACGAAATCAATTCCGATTCTACTACTTGCCTTAAATCAGGATGTTGTTTTCGATACAAATAAGTGTAAACCAGCAGTTGTAAACTTTTGGCATATTGCGGATTCTGAAAAACTTCTTCCAATTCTTTAGCATTCAAATCGCTGCTGCCTACAAAACCTGTTTTATAATCTAAAATCCGTATCGTATTCCCGATTTGGTCTATGCGGTCAGCGTAGCCTTTAAGCAGAATCTGATAAACTTTATCGCCCGATTCAACAGGCAAAATATGTTCTATCCGTTGTTCGGTTTGCAGAATAGTAAGTTCTTGATTTTGTTTAGATAATTCGGATAGCAAGCTTATTTCCTGCTTGAGGAATTTTACCAAAAGCATTTCTGCCAGTTTTACGGTAAACAAATTTTTCCCTTCATCAATCGTATTGGCACGATATTGCAAACGAAACTCATCTGTAATCAATTCTTCTGCTTTTTCGATAGCATTTTGCAAAATTTCTTTTTGTAAAGGTTTATTGAGTTCGGGTACATAAATTTTTTCCAAAACCTTATGTATTACGTTGCCTAAAATCCGTGCATCGATATGTAATTCGGCTTCTTCCGGCTCTCGAATTCCGACAATAGCGGAAAAATAAAACTGTAAGCTGCAATTGATGTACCGATTTAGCAAGCTGGGAGAAAATCCTCTTTCTGCCAATCCGGCAAGGCTTTCTATAATTTCTTTCGATTTTTGAATGCGGATAGTATCATCCGGCAATTCATCCGCACTACTTACATTTACGACACATTCTTTAATCTGTATATCCGGATTATAAGCAGGAAGTTCGTACATAAGCTGGCTTATAAAACGGCTTTTGTCTCTACTTCCCAAACCTGAAGCATCGGTATTATACAACAGATAAATATTTTGGGCACGTTGCAGCAAATGATAAAAATGATACGCAAAAACAGCATCGTATTCTTTAAATAAAGGCAACCCGAAGTCCTTTTTTACATCATGCGGAATATGTGCACTGTATCGATTCGAAGAGGGTAAAATTCCTTCGTTGGCAGAAAGCAGAATCACGTTTTTAAAATCTAAAGTCCGTGTTTCGAGCAATCCCATAATCTGCAAGCCAGCCAAAGGTTCGCCATAAAACGGAATGCTTGTTGTTTGTGCCAACTGCTTAAAGATTCGATAGAAAATATTCAGATTATCAAAAGCATGGTATTGTACATGTGTTTTTTCGAGCCTTTGCACGAGTTTGGTAAAATGGATTATAAATTCGGTTTCTACACTCGACGGAGAGCCTGAAAATTTTACAACAGATAATTGCAGTAACAAAACATTCAAAGCATCGAATAGCTGTTCGGTAGTTTTCCATTTATCAAAAATCTGACCTATACATTCGTTTTCTTTACAATTTAATGCTTGTAAAATTTCTTCTAAGGTAAAAAATGCTTTTTCGGATAGAAATTCTACATCAAATGGGCTATGAACTAAATACTTAAAATAGGAATGCTTGATTACTTTTTCTAAATCAACATTATGATACAAAAATATTTCTGCATCTGTATTTTTATCTTTCCGGATTCGGTTGCTTAGTTTTTGTAAATTAAAAATAGTTTGTACAAACTCATAAATGGGCGTAAACCGAAGCGGATAACCCATCGTTACATTCACATTTTTAATATTCGCAGGCAATGAATTTAAAACGGGTATCAATAAACGTTCATCTGCCAAAACTACCGCTGTTTCATCATCTTTAGAACCTTGTTTATGCAATTCTTCCAAAATTTCCGAAAGCTGTTTTACCTGTCCTATTGATTTGCTAATTCCAACAACCTCAATATTTTTTGTTTCTTTGTAAGATGTAGAAACATTAGGAAACGGGGATTTTTCATTGTATTTTCTCAACAAAGCACCGGCTTCGTTTTGCGGATTATTCAAATAATAATCATCTGCATCCCAATGAATTTCTGCATTTTTATATATACCCAAGTAATCAAAAATCATTTCTTCACTGCGAGTCAGAGCGTTGAATCCGGCAAAAATAATCTGCGTATAGGGCAAATGGTCGGAAAGCGTAACAATATTTTCAGCTGCATAGCGGTAAGCCATACCAGCATATACCCGTTGATTATGTTGCAAACGTTGTTGCAATTGACGGTAATATTCGCTTAACGAGCGATAGAAAAATAAATAGTTCTGCTGAAATTCAGTCAACTCCGCACTCTGCACATTCCAAAGTTGTATGGCTTTAGTTTCGCTCAAATAATTAAAAATCTGCAAGGCATCCACGCAGTGCATATCCACCTCGTTGAAATCGGAAAGCAAAACATTACCCATATCAATAAATTCCTCGAAACTCCGAATATTTTCTTTTTTTTCTAATTGATGATGAATGGCATACAATTCAAAAAGCAATTCGGTATGGTCTATCGGTTCAAGCGCCGTAAGTTCATAAATAAAATCATCGAAACCTACAATCTGCGGTACTACAATAGCTTTTCCAAATACCTGATGCAGATGTTTTTTCAAAAATAATCCGGCACGTTTATTGGGTAATACCACACAGATACTATCTAATTGATCTGCATATTTTTTGTGAATATGCCGGGCTATGCTTTCTAAAAAATTCATAGGAGGTTTATTTTTGCAGAAGAAATCTTATAAATCAGCTTATCCATATTCTTACGTTTCCAGTTAAACTTACTTTACAGCTTCTAAATATAATCACAAATATAGTCGAAAATATTTACATAGGTAAATTCATTTTTCAAAAGGCTTATAAATAATAAAACCAGACTTTGAATAATTTCAGAGTCCGGTTTTATTATTTGGGGTCTAAACTTACATTCCCATAGTTTCTTCAACTTCGGCAACGGTTTTGGGAATAGGTTTACCTAAAACTTTGCCTCCATCGGCTGTTACCAGCATATCATCTTCGATACGGATTCCGCCAAAATCTTTATATGATTCCAATTTATCGTAATTGATAAATTCGGCATTTTTATTTTCAGCTTTCCATTGGTCTATCAAAGCCGGAATAAAGTAAATACCGGGTTCGTTGGTAAGTACAAAGCCTTCTTTTAGCTTACGTCCGAAACGCAAAGATTTCAATCCGAATTGTTGTGCACGATGTATTTCTTCATCATAACCGCAATAGTCTTCGCCGTAATTTTCCATATCATGCACATCCAATCCCATCATGTGTCCCAAACCGTGAGGCATAAAGAGAGCATGTGCTCCCGATTTTACGGCATCTTCTACATTTCCTTTCATAATGCCTAAACGGGTCAAGCCTTCGGCAATGGTTGTACAGGAAGCCAAATGTACATCTACATAATTAATTCCGGGTTTGATTCTTGCAGCCGCAGTGAGATTGGCATTCAATACGATTTCATAAATATCTTTTTGTCGGGCATCAAACTTTCCTCCTACCGGAAATGAACGGGTAATATCGCTGCAATAGTGCATATCGGTTTCGCAACCGGCATCGGCTACTACCATACGTCCCACTTTCAATTGATTTCCATGATAGTGGTTATGTAAGGTTTGTCCATTAACAGTTAAGATTATCGGAAATGAAACAGGTCCTCCGTGCGACAACGCAATTCCTTCCATTGCTCCGGCTATTTCGTATTCATACACACCGGGTTTGCCCATTTTCATAGCAGTTGTATGCATTAAATATGCCGTTTCTATAGCTTTTTCTATTTCTGCAATTTCTTCCGCACTTTTTACGGCACGCTGAGCTACACAGGCTTTAATCAATTCGATAGATGCGTAGTTGTTTACCGCACAGGCTTTCGTGCCCAGCAAATGCGACATCTGCAAAGTGTTTTCGGCACGATACGGTGGTAAAAAGTGAATTTTACGACCTTGCTTTACGGCTGTTGTAACTACATTTTGCAATTCTGCCATTGGAGCAGATTTAGTAACGCCTACTGATGCAGCTAATTCGCTGATTGTAGGCAGATTTCCCATCCAAATAATATCGTCCATCGTAAAATCATCGCCGAAAAGCCAGTCTTCGCCGCTTTCGCAATCTAATACGCCAAACAAATCTTGTTGTTTTAATCCGAAGAAATACAAAAAAGTACTGTCTTGGCGGAAACTGTATGTGTTTGCCGGGTAATTAAATTTTACATCAGAATTTCCCTGAATAAGTACTAAACCGGAACCTAATTGTTTACGCAAGGTTTCTCTGCGTTTTGTATAAGTTTCTTTTGTAAACATAGCTATTTGATTTTATAATTAATATTTTATCTATAATACATATTTATTGTGCCAGCTTTTTCAAAACAGGTAAAAATTGTTTCGACGAAGGCGACGGCACAGGATTTTGTGTTATAACTCCATCTTCGTTTAGTAAAATATACGATGGATAGGTTTTTACGCCATAGTTACTCAACATTTGATTATCTCCTCCATAATGTAAAAATGTCCATGGGTACTTCGAAAGCTCTTCCATCGAATGTTTGAACAGCACCACTTCTTTATCGCACGAAACAGCCACAAATTCAACATTATCCAAATGATATTTTTTGACTAATAAATTCAATGTTTCGAAATCATCTAAGCATGCATCGCATTTATAGGTATAAAACATCAACAAAACGTTTTTGTCTTTAAACCGGTTTAATCCTACAACATTTCCATCGGCATCTTTTAAACTAAATTGTGTTCCCATATTTCCCGAGACTCCTATGGGCAAGGAGTTTAGTAAATTTTCGGCAATCTCTTTATGTTCGGGAAATTTGGTATAATTTGAAAAACGCCTCAATAAATCCAAAACCTGCTTATCGTTATAATCGGGCGATAAAAAGGCGTCTTTCATACATTTTAAAAATACCAACTCACGGATACGTTCATCACGCAATGCAGGGTCGTAACCGAGCGAATCTAAAATACCTGCCAGATTATAATTTTGTAATAGGGTCTTAAGTTTTTTAGTATTAAGCTTAGGAGCTCCCGTGCTTAGGTATTTCTCGAAAAAGTTATTAAAAAATGATTGATAGGCTTCGTTATGATAATTAATATTTTTATTCAACAAATAATTATCTGCTAAATACATGCGTTTCTGAAAAGCCCCAGTTAATGCTATCTCTGCAATCGTATATTTTCTAAACGTCTGGAAATACGTATTATTTATTTTTCCGAATAAGGAATCCGACCACATACTGAGTGTATCTAAATAGGCTTTTTGATGCAGAATAAACAAACCGTTCTGATATTGGGTAATATAGTTATCAAACCAATCGTTAAAGGCAACCATCTTAACATTAATATCTTCTTTATCGACATTTAATAGTTCAACAGGCAAATCTATTTGTTTCAAAAAAGGATTGATTACTTCATCTTGATAATAATCGAAAGTATCTATTTTTATTTCATAGGTTCTATTGGGTTCTATGTAAAAATAATACACATAATTATCAATCGTTAAATAAACATGGGTAGTCTGATTGACCAATGTCTGCATCTTAAATCTTTCAGATTCTCTATCTATCAAACTTTTAGATAAAGTTTTTTGAACTGAAGAAATCATATCGGCTTGGGTTTTCAGTTCGATGGTCTTCCCTCCTGCCCCAAGCGCACTACCTGTAATAGTAACATTTTGTGCTGTAAGCGAAAGTTGTAAGCTAAGCAAAACTGCAAGGAAAATGAATTGTAATTTCATCCAGTTATATGTATTATAAATTTCAAGTTTCAGATTTCAAGTTTTAAAGTTTAACTTCGTTGAGCTCGCAAGCTCGGTTGTAACGTTCAAACGTTATAACGTTCGTGGGCTCTACTATTGCTTGTATTTTGTTTACTTGTCAACTTGTACCTTGTCAACTCGTTTACTCGTGTCTTGTACCGCGTTTCCTCCTTTTTTCTCTATCATCATCAAGCCGTCGCGGAAAGGAAATAAAATATTTTCTACACGGGCATCTTGCTGCACATATTGATTAAATTCGACAATGGCTTTGGTATCAATATCGTTATAATTTGATTCAAAAAGCACTTTTCCGCTCCATAACAGATTATCAACTAATATAATTCCGCCTTTTCGTACTTTATCAAAAACCAATTCGTAGTAATTCAAATAGTTTTCTTTATCGGCATCTATAAAAACCAAATCAAATTGTTCTTCAAAGGTAGGAATAATATCCATTGCATTTCCGATATGGAATTGAATTTTATCTTTTAAACCCGATTTATCGAAAAAATATTGTGTAAAGTCTTCTAATTCTTCGTCGATATCTATCGTATGCAATACACCGTCAGTTTGCAAACCTTGTGCCAAAGCAATGGCTGAGTAGCCTGTAAATGTACCGATTTCTAAAATCCTTTTCGGCTGAATCATCCGGCTTATCATTTCTAAAAATTTTCCTTGATAGCCTCCCGAAAGCATTCGCGGACGGAGCATTTTAACATGGGTCTGCCTGTCTAGCTCTTGGAGCAACTCATTTACAGGAGAAGTATGCTGTTCAACATATTTTTCAATATCGGGCTGAATCATATTTTCAATTGTCTGCGGCATAATCAATCGTGTTTAAAAATGGTTGAATTATTTATAAAGTTGTAACGTTTAAACGTTCATAACATTTTTGCGTTGTGTCACAACTTGTATCTTGGTTACTCGTGCCTTGCATCTAAAAGAGATTGCTTCGTCGGCTAAAGCCTTCTCGCACTGACGAACATCTTGTCCACTTGTTTACTTATCTTGTATCTAATCTTGTCACGCGTTACATGTCACTTGTCACAGCTTGTATCTTGTTTACTCGTTAAATTGTATCAATATCTACCTCTGATATATCAATGTGCTTAGCTGCTTAGGGTCAAACACTTCGTTGGCAATGGCTAATAATTCGGAAGCAGTAATTTTTTCAATTTTTTGCACCATATTTTCAATGCTGTCTACCTTATTAAATGCTAAATAACTCTTTCCTATGGATAGCATTTCATTTAGATTAGACTCGAAAGAAATAGCCAGCTGACCGATTATTTGCTTTTTAGCAGTATGCAACTGAATATTACCTAAAGCAGAATCGCAAAGCTTTCGAAGTTCTTTATGAACCAATTCTACGGTTTTTGGGAAATGTTTTTCATCTGTACCTAAATAAATGCTCCACAAGCCTGTATCTGAATATGGTGTGTAATTGGCTTCCAAATTGTAGGTAAAACCATATTTTTCGCGAATAGCCAGATTTAAACGTGAACTCATTGCAGGTCCGCCAAGCAGATTGGCAAGCAAAGTCATGGCTTCTTTTCGTTCATCTACACTGTTGTATGCCCTGTTTCCTATCATGCAGTGTATTTGATGATTTTTCCTCTTTTGTATTTTTTGAGTCGGCACATACAAATCAGGCGATTGCCGTTGTTTTAGGAGATATGAAGCAGGCTGGGATGCAAAATATTTTTCTGTCCAATAAATTACTTTTTTAATATCAATTTTTCCGACCGAGCATATTACCATTTGGTCGGTATGGTAGTTATTGGCTATAAACTTTTGTATATCTGCACTTTTAAACTTCTTAATCAGTTTAATATCGCCCAAAATCTTACGCCCTAAGGGATGGCTGCCGAAAATCAATTCGTCAAATTCATCAAAAATTAATTCAGCCGGAGAATCTTCGTATGAATAATATTCATCAATAATTACATCTTTTTCTTTCTGGATTTCTTTTTCGGGAAAGGTAGAATTAAAAACAATATCGGA
The DNA here is from genome assembly GCA_031548675.1 of Bacteroidales bacterium. GTDB lineage: Bacteria > Bacteroidota > Bacteroidia > Bacteroidales > P3 > JAVBQU01. The sequence continues at coordinate 5,556 of JAVBQU010000024.1, read as the reverse complement.
AAAAAGTTCTAAGGCTGTTTCGAAATAAGTATTTAAAAATGAAGCGTAAATACAGGTTTCTTCTTTGGTTGTATAAGCATTGAGGTCGCCGCCCACATGTTCTAAACGGGTAAGTACATGGTAGGCTTTTCGTTTGCGGGTTCCTTTAAAGATACAGTGTTCAATAAAATGTGCTATTCCATTCTCGGTTTCGGCTTCATCCCTCGAACCGGCATGAATCATAATGCCGCAATGGGTAACCGGTGAATCAACATATTTATGAATCAAACGTATGCCGTTGGACAGCACATGATAATTGTACATATTTGAATTTTAAACATTAATTTCAGATTGCTTCGTCGTACCTCCTAGCAATGACGTGCGAAGCTAATGACGGGGATGAAGCAATTTGAATATCTTATTATTTTTCTTTAAAGAACACCCAAAACAGCGGAGAAAATCCCATGAAATCGCCTTGTGCAGCGTACATATTGGCTAACGGATTGATACCGTAAACATTTTTCTCGAAACGGAATGTTTGGGTATCTATCTGCCATGCTTCCATAAAACGAATACCAAAAATATCTTTGTGTTCTATTTGACGGACAACCGTGGTATCTTTTGATTCATCGTTTTCTGTTATAATGGTATACGTATATTTTTTATGGTAAACCTCTTTGAAATCTGCCAAAGGATAAACCTCTTTTTCTGCCTTATAAATGGGTAATTTTGCTTGGAGTACATCCTCCATGAGCTTATCTATAAATTGTATTCGTTTCTCTTTTTCCAAGTTTTCATAAAACCATTCTGTATCTTTAATTTCAGGATTCAGAATTACAGCATCGGATGCTATTTTTTTAGTAATTAAAAATTTATCTCCGGCTTGCCGGGTTGTATCGGGCATTATCCAAAACAAGGGCGTGCTTTTTGCAATATATTCTATAGAATCTGCATCCAACGCTGTTTTTACCAATATAGGGCAAAATCCCAAAACTGTTTTTTCCATTTTATATGTTTCGGGATTATAAGTCCATTTTTCCCTAAAACGGATAGCTTTAATATTGCGTTTTACCCACGCCAAATCGGTAAACGACGAATCGGATTTCTGCCACGCAGCCCAATCTGTTTTTTGAAACCTTGCATCATACATCATGGCTTTGCCGGCTTCCACCTGTGTAAAAAGCCAATCGATAAATTTGGCTCTTTCTGGAGCATCCATGTTGTTGTTCCACTCCTGCCCTTCGAATGTATCGGGATTTTCAATTTTACTATCAAATTCGATACAATCGGTCAGAGTTTCCATTTTCTCATTTTTACATGAAAAAAATAAGCATAAACTTGCTATTAAACAGATAAACAGACTTGAATGTTTTATTTTCATCTTGTATAAATTTAAAAGGATTGATAAATATGGGCTTATATTGAAAACTAATTTTTTTCGGTCTTCTGAATAGGTCTGTAAACATAGCATCCGGCTTCGGAAGGATGGTCTTCTACGAGTGTATCTCCTTTCTCTTTCCGCAAAGCATATGAAACCAAAAAGTCGCCTGCTCCTGCCATGGTAAAAAATATGCCAAATATCAATAATGATATATTTCCCATAACAATGGCAAACACCGCAGGGATAAGTCCTAAAACAATTGCCGGCATAAGTGCTCCAATTATATATTGCCTTACTTTTAAGGGTTCATTGCAATGGCAGTATGGCGTAAGCATTTTCCACATTACGCCGAACTTAATGGATTTAAATCCTCTTTTAGCAAAAAGAGCGAAAACGATTCCATGAATTAATTCATGCGCAACAATTCCGATTATGAGAACTAGAAGAAAGATAAAGCTTGATCCTACCGTTTTATGGAATGAGAAATTTTTAAAGAATAATTCGTTAGCCCAAATTAAATAATACGGAAGCCCGTAAATCAAGGTAATGGGTATTAAGATTATAATACTAAAAATATTTGCCCAGCCAATATCTACGGTTATCTTTTCTTTTTCTAAATGGTCTAATGACTCGGTTATTTCATCCATGCTTATGTTTTATTTTTTTAGACCTGTTCATAGACTTCTGCGAGGAATATAGATTTTAACGACGTCATTGCGACAGCAAGGAACGAAGCTGGAAGCAATCTACTTGCTTATAGTAAGATTGGCTTTGCTGAACTAGTCCTTTTGAGGGCAGAGATTGCTTCGTCGGCTCTCGCCTCCTCGCAATGACGTTATTTGCAGAGAGATTGCTTCAGTCTCATTCTTCGGCTTCGCAATGACGTTCTGCATTTTACTATTTCTCGAAGAAGTTTATTATCATTACATAGAGCCTAAAAACCGTTCTGCTTCTATGGCTGCCATACAGCCGCTTCCGGCTGCTGTGATAGCCTGACGATAAGTAGTATCTTTCACATCTCCGGCGGCAAACACACCCGGAACATTGGTTTGTGTAGAATTAGGCGTTGTTATTATATAACCGTTTTCGTCCAGATTTATCTGACCTGCAAAAATCTCTGTATTGGGATGATGACCTATAGCCACAAAAAATCCCATAATATCAATTTTGGTTAATTCGTCGGTTTTGGCATTACGCAGAATTACTCCGTTCACGCCTTTTGCATCACCAACTATTTCGTGCGGATGCTGATTCCAAAGAATTTCAATTTTAGGATTATTTTTTACATGGTGCTGCATAGCTTTGGATGCACGCAATTCGTCTCTGCGTACAATCAAATAAACTTTATTGCAAAGGTTTGCCAAATAAGCGGCTTCTTCGCAAGCGGTATCTCCGCCGCCCACTACAGCTACATCTTTACCCTTATAAAAAAATCCATCGCAGGTAGCACATGCTGAAACACCTTGTCCGTTATATTTCTTTTCGCTTTCTAAGCCCAGCCATTTGGCAGAGGCTCCGGTAGCTATAATTACGGTATCGGCTTTTAATTGATGTCCTTCATCTGTAAAAACTTTAAACGGGCGTTCCGAAAAGTCTACCTTTTCTACTATGCCTAAACGGATGTCAGTTCCAAACTTTTTAGCTTGCTGCTCCATTTCTTCCATCATTTCGGGTCCTGTAATTCCATTCGGATAGCCCGGAAAGTTTTCTACTTCGGTAGTAATGGTTAATTGTCCGCCGGGCTGTAAGCCTTGATATAAAACCGGTTTTAAATCTGCTCGGGAAGCGTAAATTCCGGCTGTATAGCCGGCAGGTCCCGAGCCTATTATGAGGCATTTAACTTGTTCAAATTCTGTTGTCATTGATAGTATATAATTTTATAATTAATTTCTTTTCTTAAAAACAGCCTTCTAAACCTGCCAGTTTATAGGCTCTAATCCCTCTTGTATCAGCAATTCATTGGTTTTAGAAAAATGTTTGCATCCAAAAAAACCTCTGCTTGCCGATAAAGGCGAGGGATGCACGCTTTGCAGCACATGATGCTTTTGGGTATCAATCAAAGCTGTTTTGGCTATGGCATAGTTTCCCCATAGGATAAATACCAAACCCTCGCGTTCATCCGACAAATGTTTAATAACACTGTCGGTAAAGGTTTCCCAACCATGTTTTTGATGCGAACCTGCCTGATGTGCCCGAACCGTAAGGGTAGCATTAAGCAGCAACACCCCCTGCTTTGCCCATGCTTCTAAATTTCCATGTTTAGGAATAACAAATCCGGGAATATCGGTTGCCAGTTCTTTAAAAATATTTTTGAGCGAAGGGGGCTGCATTATCCCTTGGGGTACGGAAAAACATAATCCATGCGCTTGTCCGTCATCGTGGTAAGGATCCTGCCCTAGTATAACCACTTTTACTTTATCAAAAGGGGTTAGATTAAAGGCTGAAAAAATCTGTTTTCCGGGAGGAAAAACCTTGTATTGTTGTTTTTCTTCTACCAGAAACTGTTTAAGATTACTAAAGTAGGGTTGAGCAAAATCATGGCTCAAGGCTGCTTTCCAGCTATCTTCTATTTGGGGATCTATCATATTCATTTTATTTAGAGTATAAAAAGCTTACAAAGTTATTTAATATAATTTGAAAACAGAAATATCAAAATAAAGGTGTTGATAAATGGTATAAAAAAGTAGCGGTTTCCATACTATAATACTATAAAAAGCTGTAATTTTGAAGAATTCAACATTGCTAATTTTCTTATGAACAAAAACTTCTTTTCATTTATCGCCGTTTCTTTCTTATTCATAATGTTCTCGTATGCTGCATACGGACAAGGCAAACTTACCAAAGTGGTTATTGACGCAGGACATGGGGGTCACGACCCGGGTGCATTGGGAGCTAAATCTCATGAAAAAGACATTGCCCTAAGCGTGGCTTTGCTTTTGGGGAAAAAGATTGAAGAAACTTACCCTGATGTAAAGGTTATTTATACCCGGAAAACGGATGTTTTTGTAGAGCTTTTTCAACGGGCGTCTATTGCCAACCGCAACCATGCCGACCTGTTTATATCTATCCACTGCAATTCTTCTCCCCAAAAAAATGCCAACGGAAATGAAACTTTTATTATGGGACTGGGACGTACTGCTGCCAACCTGAGCATAGCCCAACGCGAGAATGCTTCGGTTTTATTGGAAAAGGATTATGAGAAACATTACGACGGCTTTGATCCTAATTCTCCGGAAGGATATATTATTTTTAGCTTGTTCCAAAATGCTTTTATGCAGCAAAGCTCGTTGTTTGCTTCTTTGATACAGCAAAACTATGACAAGAATTTATCTTCGCTGAACAGAGGGGTTAAGCAAGCCGGTTTCGCGGTAATTTACAGAACAACGATGCCCAGCGTTTTAACGGAGATAGGTTTTATAAGCAATCCGGAGGAGGAAACATTTATGACCTCGCCCAAGGGACAAGAAACCATAGCTAATTCGCTGGTGCATGCTTTTGGTTCTTATAAAAAGAGTGTTGAAAAGAATACGGATGGTAAAGAAATTCCGAAGAAGCAGGATAATTTGGTTGCGAATGCTACCGATTCTCCTGAAAATAGGGCTAAAGATACTGCGAACAGCTCTATGGAAAAAGGAAAAGTTTCGTTCCGGGTGCAGTTTCTTATTTCTGCCGAAAAAAAATCATTAAAGGATGCCGCTTTCCAAGATATTCCGAATGTGAAAATGTATATCCAGAATAAAACCTACAAATATACAGCCGGGGATGAAGATAGCGAGGATGCAGCTGTGAAATTGCAGCAGGAGATACGCAAGAAATATAAAGATGCTTTTATCATTGCTTGGCATAATGGGGAAAGGATTCCCTTGGAAACAGCCAGAGAATTGATGAAAAAGTAAGCGTACGAAAGAGCTAGTTTACTTACAAACCTTCTACGAGGTTATGCCCCATTCACTCCAATACCATGTTATATGCTGTTTTATTATTGGGAGTTTCGCATAGCTTCTACTATTTTGTTTGTCCGCTTTTCGGCTCTTGCATTGCTGAGCGATACTACAGCCCAAATTGCAGCAGGCAGCCAACCAATTAGCGTAATCTGTAAAATAATACACAAAATACCTTGAAATATTTTCCCACGAAGTAGGAAAGACAAAGCTGGGATTAAAATTGCAATTAACATCATATTAAAGTAGGTTTTA
>JAVBQU010000093.1:0-2813 GCA_031548675.1 Bacteroidales bacterium | reverse complement strand
TAAACACGGGGTAAGTACCGTTGCCGAATTGCTGGCGATAGAGCAGGATTTAGAGCAGAAATTGGCAAGCATTACTTCGGGCGAAGAACAAATTCTGCTGCTGCAAAAAGAATTGGCGGCTTTAGAATTAAAACTTTTCGATTTAGCCTCAAAACTGCATGAAGAACGAAAAGAAGCATCTAAACATATTCAAGGATTACTGCTTCCCATTTTAGGCGAGCTCGGAATGCCCGATGCCCGTTTCGAGCTTGAGGTGAACAAAACCGATGCTTTTAATGTTTTTGGAGCAGACTCTGTCCGTTTCCTTTTCAATGCTAATCTGGGGGCAGAACTTAAAGAATTATCCAAAGTCATTTCAGGAGGAGAAATGTCGCGTTTAATGATGGCACTTAAATCGATTATCAATACACAAAATATTCTGCCTACTGTAATTTTTGATGAAATTGACAGTGGAATCTCCGGCGATATTGCGGGCAAAGCAGCTAACCTGATGCAGCAAATGGCAAAAACGATGCAGGTTATATCCATTACGCATTTACCGCAAATTGCAGCCAAAGCACAAAATCAATATAAGGTTTATAAGATTGTAGAAGCACAAACCACTTATTCCGCTGTAAAACAACTTACGCAGAATGAACGTATAGAAGAAATAGCCAAGATGCTGAGCAGCGACAAAGTGAGTCAGGCTGCGATGGACACAGCCAAAGTATTATTAGGGATTGATTGAAACTATGAATTATGAACGATGAACGCGAAAACGTTACAAACGTTATAACATTATGAACGTTACAAACGATTCAACAGTTCAACAAATTAACAACAAATATGTACAATTTACTTAAAGGAAAAAAAGGAATTATTTTTGGGGCTTTAAACGAAAAGTCGATTGCATGGAAGGTAGCAGAACGGGCATATGAAGAAGGTGCGGAATTTGTTCTGACCAATACGCCTTTGTCTATCCGCATGGGAGAAACAGATGAGTTGGCAGCCAAATGCAATGCCAAACTAGTGGCGGCAGATGCTACCAGCATGGAAGATTTGGAAAACTTGTTTAAAGAAACCATGAGCCATTTTGGAGGAAAAATTGATTTCATTTTACATTCCATAGGGATGTCTCCCAATGTTCGCAAAAAAAGACCTTACGACGATTTAGATTATGATTTCTTTTTGAAAACTATGGATATATCAGCTATTTCGTTTCATAAAGTGCTGCAAACCGCCCGTAAATTCGATGCTATCAATGAATGGGGTTCAGTAGTAGCGCTATCATACATAGCTGCCCAGCGCACCTTATTTGAATATAACGATATGGCAGATGCTAAAGCAGCTTTAGAATCTATTGCCCGTAGTTTCGGATATATTTATGGAAGAGATAAAAGAATCCGTGTAAATACCATTTCACAATCTCCTGTGCTTACTACAGCCGGAAGCGGTGTAAAAGGCATTGAAGGATTGATAGATTTTACTGAACGCATGTCTCCGCTGGGCAATGCCAGTGCCGAAGAATGTGCAGATTATTGTATTACCCTTTTCTCGGATTTAACCCGTAAAGTAACGATGCAGAATTTGTATCACGATGGCGGATTCTCTAACATGGGTATGAGCCAAAGCGCGATGGTACAATATGTAAAATGTTTAGATACAGAATAACATCTTCATAAACTGTAAAACAAGCCTTTGTTTGAATATATATTCAGCAAAGGCTTGTTTTTTGCAGAGCATCAGAAAGGGAAAGATATACAAATATTATTTCCCATTGCTACCCTGAGCAAAAACATGTACCTTTGCATAAAGGTATTAATTTAAAAATCTGCCAGATGACAACATTATTTCTATTACTATCCATATCCGATTTTTTTGCTCATATCCCGACGCTTTTCAACAGCATGGATCCTATTTATATTTATTTGTTGGTAATGGGTTTGATGACCCTCGAAAGTTCCATATTTCCGGTTCCTTCCGAATTGGTTGTTCCTCCCGCAGCTATGCTCGCAGTTACCAATCCCGATATACGCCTTATCATGATTTTTGTTGCCGCTACCATAGGATGTATGCTGGGAGCCTATGCCAATTATTTTGTTTCAAAATCATTAGGACGTATTGTTATCTATAAACTAGCCGATACACGTTTAGCCCAGTTTTTCTTAATTAACTCGGAGAAGATACAAAAAGCAGAAGTATATTTTAATAAGAAAGGCAATATCTCTACCTTTATCGGCAGGCTTATTCCCGTTGTACGCCACCTTATTTCTATTCCGGCAGGACTTTCTAAAATGAATTTCGGGTATTTCAGCCTATATACCTTTTTAGGCGGAGGGCTTTGGAATGTAATTTTGATACTGATAGGCTACAGCTTTTCCCGCTATATAGATTTGGGACTATTCCATAAGTATATCCACGAAATTTCGATAGGTATTATCATCTTGGGATTTCTATTCTTAGCTTATTTAATATACAATGTACTGAGAAAGAAAAAGTCGAAAGAAAAAGAAGACTAATTTTAGAAAGTATGAGAAAGTACGGATTAATAGGTCGTGTGCTGGAACATTCTTTTTCGCTCGATTTTTTCACACAGAAGTTCCAAAATGAAAATATTACCGATGCAGATTACCAGCTGTTTCCATTAAAAGGAATCAGTTTATTTCCCAGTTTTATAGAAACCCATCCCGATATTTCCGGTTTAAATGTTACCATTCCGTATAAGAAAAGCATTATGTATTTCTTAGATGAAGTGGATGCAATAGCCGAGGCTGTGGGAGCTGTAAATGTGGTAAAGTTTGACGAAAATCGAAAAGCTACAGGATATAATACCG
>JAVBQU010000230.1:0-27000 GCA_031548675.1 Bacteroidales bacterium | reverse complement strand
ATATAATAATTTATCATTTAAATAAACTTTTGTAGAACCGATTGTAGAACTTCCATCGTGAGGTTGATAAGGAACTGCCTTGATAGTAATATTTTGCCCTTCAATTTTTTGTGTATATGGATAAGCGGGAAACCAAGAACTTCCAAAAACATTCAGTTTAACAAAAATGAATAATAAAATAATTGTAAAATTTTTCATGAAATAATCGCTATGCTAGATAATAAAGTAGAACTTGTATTCTTTGCTATTTTCCTCATAGTTCATCGTTCATTTTGTCAGCTCTTCTATCACATAATCCGCTTTTTCTTCCTTGGTTTCAAATTTAGAATTTAAAAAATTAGGAAAAAAGAAGATTTTCAATACTACAAACATGATAAACAGCTTAATCAAAATAATAAGCCACAGGGTTTTGCCGACTTTCATACTTTTGAAGCCTTCGTAGTAAAAAAGGAAAATACGTTTCAGCATAATGGTAATTTTTAATAGAAAGTCACTAAAATAGCGGAACAGAACTCTGCACTTCTCTGTTTAATAAAACCTTATTCGCAATATCAATTTCCCAAATCGGATAAAAACTTAATCCGCATCAAGCGTATTTCTTCTTCTTCAAATTCGTTTTCTCCCAATGTTTCCAACGCCTCTTGTATTGAGTCAGTTTCGGCAGTTTGAAAATATTCCAAAATATCTGTCTGATGGTACGGATCTATATATTCATTTACATAATAATCAATATTAAGCTTCGTTCCCGAACTTACAATATGTTCTATTTCGGTAAGCAGTTCGTCGGTATCCATATTTTTCGATACCGCAATATCTTCTAAAGCCAATTTACGGTCTATACTTTGAATAATATGTACTTTCAATCCCGATTTATTGATAGCTGATTTTACAACCAAATCTTGCGGGCGTTCTATCTCATTATCTTCCACATATTTTTTAATGAGATCTACAAAAGGCTGTCCGTATTTTTGAGCTTTACCGGTTCCTACACCCGTAATCTGGGTCATTTCTTCCAAAGTAATCGGATACTGTATGGTCATATCTTCTAACGAAGGGTCTTGGAATATGACAAAAGGAGGAATACCCTCTTTTTTTGAAATAGTTTTGAGCAAATCTTTTAGTAATGAGAATAAAACCTTGTCTGTTCCTTCTCCTCCCGATTTGCCATGGTTATCCATTACGGCACTATCATCATCTTCATACTCATCATTATTATTATTCAAATAATCATGATCTTTGGCAACCATAATGGTGTACGATTTCTTGAGATATTTTTGTCCGGCAGGTGTTATTTTCAATAAACCGTAATTCTCTATATCTTTTATCAGAAGCCTTTCCATAAGAGCAGCCCGCAAAACGGCATTCCAATAACGATACCCTTGTTCAGCTCCAATACCGAATTGAGATAGTTTATTGTGTTTACACGATTTTACTTTGGCACTGGCTTCTCCAATTAAAATATTAATAATGTGCTTGATATCGAACAATTGTTTAACAGCCAATACTGTTTCAAGGGCAATTTGCACATCTTCCGAAGCATCGACCCGTTTTTTGGGATGCATGCAATTATCGCAATTACCACAATTTTCTTCCTCGTAAACTTCCCCGAAATAATGCAGCAAAACCTTGCGGCGACAAGCCGATGTTTCTGCATAAGCCACTGTTTCGTTCATAAGCAAGTGGGCAACTTCTTGTTCGGCTACAGGTTTGTCTTTCAGAAATTTTTCAAATTTCTCAATATCTTCTTCCGAATAAAAAGTAATGCAGCGCCCCTCTCCCCCATCGCGTCCGGCTCGTCCGGTTTCCTGATAATAGCCTTCCAAACTTTTAGGAATATCGTAGTGAATTACAAAACGGACATCCGGTTTATCAATTCCCATCCCAAATGCAATTGTGGCAACAATTACATCTACTCCTTCCATAATAAATTTATCCTGATTGCTTGCACGGGTAGAAGCATCTAATCCTGCATGATAGGGTAAAGCGTTAATGCCGTTGAGTCGTAATTTTTCTGCAAAATCTTCTACCTTTTTGCGACTCAAACAATAGACAATCCCAAATTTACCCTGATTGGATTTAATATATTTGACAATTTCTTTATCTACATGGTCTTTTTCCTTTATTTTCGGACGTACTTCGTAATAAAGGTTCGGACGGTTGAAAGAGCTTACAAAAAGTTTGGCATCCTGCATCGCCAGATTTTTAATAATATCGCTTTGCACCTTGGGTGTTGCAGTAGCTGTAAGTGCTATAACAGGAACTTTTTTATCAATGGTATCAATAATCGGACGTAAGCGGCGGTATTCAGGACGGAAATCGTGCCCCCATTCCGAAATACAATGAGCTTCGTCTATCGCAAAAAATGATATTTTAAGGTCTCGCAAAAATTCGGCATTTTCTTCTTTGTTTAATGATTCGGGAGCTACATACAATAGTTTGGTCGTACCTTTCAAAAGGTCTTCTTTTACCGTTATAGTTTCTTGTTTGGTAAGCGACGAATTTAAAAAATGCGCTACTCCCTTGATAGAACCAAAATTCCGGACAGCATCCACCTGATTTTTCATTAACGAAATAAGCGGAGAGACAATAATAGCTGTTCCTTCGCTAATTAAAGCCGGAAGCTGATAACACAAAGATTTCCCCCCCCCTGTAGGCATAATCACAAAAGTATCATGTCCATTCAGGATACTTCGAATTACCTCTTCTTGCGTACCTTTAAACTTATCAAACCCGAAAATCTTTTTCAGATGTTTATGAAGGTCTATATCTTTTTTCTGTGTCATTTTTTGTGTCTAAAACCTTAAAATTTAGTTTACAATCTATCACGTTATTAAAAATAGAATCAGTATTTTTTGCTACCTTTGCAACATAAAAGAAATGTAAAGTTACAATCTTCTTTTTTATTTTAAAAGCAAATATAATAAAATTTATCATCACTTACGATATTGAAAACAAAAGAAGAACTCAAAAATATAGCTAAAAATCTTATTATCAATGAGAAAAATGCTATTGAAAATCTATTGAATTTTGTTGATGATACATTTGCCGAAATCATCGAATTAATAGCCAAATCGTCTGGAAGAGTTATTGTTACAGGCATAGGAAAGAGTGCTAATATCGGAGCTAAAATAGTATCTACCCTAAATTCTACAGGGACACCTGCAGCTTTTATGCATGCCGCCGATGCCATTCATGGGGATTTGGGAATGATTCAAGCGGATGATGTAGTAATATGTATTTCAAAAAGTGGCAATACACCCGAAATCAAAGTTTTAGTCCCTTTAATAAAAAATACCCGTAATACCTTGATAGCTTTGGTAGGCAATATAGATTCATATTTGGCTAACCATGCCGATTATGTAATCAATTCTACGGTTTCTCGCGAAGCCTGCCCCAACAACTTAGCCCCTACTTCAAGTACTACAGCCCAATTGGTTATGGGCGATGCCATAGCTGTTGCTTTATTAGAATACAGGGGATTTACAGCTGAAGATTTTGCAAAATTTCATCCCGGCGGAGCTTTAGGCAAACGTTTATACATGAAAGTTTCTGATTTGTATATACAAAATGCAGCTCCTATGGTTTCTCTCAACACCCCTATTCAGGAAACCATTATCGAAATGACCGTAAAACGTTTGGGTTGTACCGCTGTTATAGAAGATGAACGTTTACAAGGTATTATAACCGATGGCGATTTACGCCGGATGCTGCAAAAAGGCGAACCTTTAGATAAATTACATGCCAAAGATGTAATGACACATAATCCGCAAACAATTCATCCTAATGAATTAGCTGTAGAAGCTTTCTTTTTAATGAAAGAAAAAAATATCACCCAATTAGTGGTTTTGGATGATGAAAACAAATATGTAGGAATTGTTCATTTACACGATATTTTAAAAGAAGGAATTATTTAGTTCATGAGAACTATGAACTGGAAAATGTTTTAACATTAAAACGTTATGAACTTTATAAGCATTTGAACTTGAAATAAAAAAACCTATGATTTTACGTACCGAAGATGTTGTAAAAAAATATAAGCAACGTACTGTTGTTAATAAAGTGTCTATTAATGTCAGCCAAGGCGAAATTGTAGGTTTATTAGGTCCTAATGGAGCCGGTAAGACTCCTACTTTTTATATGATGGTTGGTTTAATTAAACCTTTTGCCGGAAAGATTTTTTTGGATGATATGGAAATTACTGAAATGCCTATGTATAAACGTGCCCAGCATGGTGTAGGTTATCTGGCTCAAGAAGCTTCGGTTTTTAGAACACTGAGCGTGGAAGACAACATTAAATCGGTAATGGAGTTTACCAAAATGACCAAGCAAGCACAAAATGAGCGTTTGGAAACTTTGCTGGATGAATTCAGCCTGCAGCATATCCGCAAAAGCAAAGGGATTCAGCTTTCGGGAGGTGAACGCCGCCGTACCGAAATAGCACGTGCTTTAGCCGTTGACCCTAAGTTTATCCTGCTCGATGAACCTTTTGCAGGTGTAGACCCTATTGCGGTAGAAGATATTCAAAGCATTGTAAAGAAACTTAAAGACAGAAATATAGGCGTTCTCATAACCGACCATAATGTACACGAAACACTTACTATTACCGACCGTGCCTATCTGCTATTCGAAGGTTCTGTACTAAAAACGGGTACAGCCGAAGATTTGGCTGAAGACGAACATGTAAGAAAAGTGTATTTAGGAAAGAATTTTGAATTGAGGAAATAATAATTTCCAAATGATTGATTGTATTTATAAACCATGACAGAAAAAGAAATAATAGATTTAATTCATAAAGAAGTTGTACTGGCTACAGGCTGTACAGAACCCGCCGCTGTAGCTTTGGCAGCTACTAAAGCACGAGAATTACTTGGCTGTATGCCCGAAAAAATAGAAATCCTGCTTAGTCCCAATGTTTTAAAAAATGCTATGGGTGTAGGGATACCCGGAACCGGCATGATTGGTTTACCTATTGCTGTTGCTATAGGTATTGTTGGGGGAGATTCCGAAAAATCATTAGAAGTGCTTACTGTAGATTCATCCGTTGTTGAAAAAGGTAAAGAATGGCTTAAACAAGATAGATTAAGTATTCAGGTAAAGCACACAAACGAAAAACTTTATATTAAATGTACCTGCCGTGCCGGAGAACATTATTCTAAAGTTGTGATTGCCAAACAGCATAGCCAATTTGTATATTTAGAAAAAGACAATACTATCTTACTCAACGAAATGCAGGATGCTGATGATACACATTCCTCTGAACCTGATATAGATTTGAGTGTTCGGAAAATATATGATTTTGCAACGCAAACACCCATAGAAAAAATACGTTTTATTTTAGAAACAGCTAAATATAATTCGGCTATTTCGCAAGAGGGACTAAAAGGCTATGGCTTGCATACCGGCAAAATTGTGATGGAAGATGCAGGTGAAAGTATTGTGCAAAAAATTATTGCCCGCACAGCGGCGGCTTCCGATGCCCGCATGAATGGTGCTACTATGCCCGTATATACCAATTCGGGAAGCGGAAACCAAGGAATTACCTGCACCCTGCCCGTGTATGAATATGCCCTGTCATTACATAAAAGCGAAGATGAGACCATTCGTTCTTTGGTTATGAGTCATTTGATGTCTATTTATATCCGCAGGGGAATTGGACGTTTATCAGCTTTATGCGGTATTGTAAATGCTTCTATGGCAGTTTCGTTTGCAATAACACATCTGCGGGGTGGTTCATTTGAACAATGCTGCTATGCAATCAAAAATACGATTAATAATATCAGCGGCATGATATGCGATGGGGCAAAACTAAGCTGTGCCATGAAAATATCAACAGGTATTTATACTGCATTTTTATCCTCCGAATTGGCAATGCACGATAAAGTAGTACACGAAACCGACGGCATATCGGAAAAGGATGTTGACCGTTCTATTGCCAACCTTGCCCGCATAGGTGCTTGCGGCATGAACGAAACGGATAAAGTGATTTTGGATATTCTGGTTAACAAACAAAACTAATAATTGCAATTTTGTTAGCATTATATTCATTTCCAAAATAATGCAAAATTGCATATCAATATTTTAAGTTACGAAAAAAAGACTGCATACATCCGAAAAAGAAGACAGATACTTCTAAACTTTTTATTATTATTGATGTTTTGATTAATAATAAATTTCAATGCAGGTATGTTTTCGTAAAATAGACTTCTTCAGGGAACCGCATAACGCTAAAACCATATCGGCTGCGAGGCGATAGTCAAAGTAACCGTAGCGAAGTGGAGCTCAACAAAATCAATCTATTGAATAGAGAGATGGTTTCGCTATGCTCATCATGATATTCTCTATATTTTCCGAAGATGCATAATATAAAACATATACTCTTTTTATCCATGAAAGAGATAAAACATATTGTCAACCATATAAATCCTATTACGTTTTGAACAAAACTTAAATTCCAAAACACATGAAAACAGCTCTTATTACCGGCGTTACCGGTCAAGATGGTGCCTACTTGGCAGAGTATCTGCTAAAAAAAGGATATAAGGTACATGGACTCAAACGCAGAAGCTCTATGTTTAATACCGACCGTGTAGATCACCTATACCAAGATCCGCAGATAGAACACCCCTCCTTTGTACTGCATTACGGAGATATGACCGACTCCACCAACCTGATACGCATTGTACAAGAAACTCAGCCGGACGAAATCTACAATTTAGCAGCCCAAAGTCATGTAAAAGTAAGTTTCGAAACGCCCGAATATACCGCAAATGCCGACGGCATCGGAACTTTGCGGATTTTAGAAGCCATCCGCCTGTTGAACATGACCGAAAAAACAAGATTCTATCAGGCAAGTACCTCCGAATTGTATGGCTTAGTTCAGCAAGTTCCCCAATCCGAAAAAACGCCATTCTATCCCCGCAGTCCCTATGCTGCCGCCAAGCTCTATGCATATTGGATAACCGTTAATTACCGCGAAGCCTACAACATGTATGCTTGCAATGGAATATTGTTCAATCACGAATCGCCCATACGGGGAGAAACCTTTGTAACCCGAAAAATAACAAGGGCAGTTGCACGCATAGCCTTAGATTTAGATAAGAGTTTGTATTTGGGTAATCTCTCAGCCAAGCGAGACTGGGGGCATGCCAAAGATTATGTCAAAGCCATGTATTTAATGCTTCAGCAAGATAAGCCCGAAGACTATGTGATAGCGACAGGAATTACCACAGCCGTCCGCGATTTTGTAAAGATAGCATTTTTAGAAACCGGAATACATATAGAATTTTCCGGAGAAGGCGTAAATGAAAAAGGGTATATTTCATCCGTAAACAAAAAAATATTCTGTGATACTATCGGAGAACTATATTGGGCTCAAATAGAAAATAGAATCGGCGATACCGTTGTATTTGTCGACCCAAAATATTTCCGACCAACCGAAGTAGAATTGCTGATTGGCGACCCAACCAAAGCCAACACCCAATTAGGATGGAAACCCGAATATACTTTGCAGACTTTAGTAAACGATATGGTTTTAGCAGATGTAAAACTGATGAAACAAGAAAAACACCTTATGGAAGGCGGATTCCGAATCATGAATTATTATGAATAACAGTATGGATACAAACGCAAAAATATATATAGCCGGTCACAAAGGAATGGTAGGTTCCGCTATTTTACGAGCCTTACAAAAACAGGGATATACCAACTTTATAACCGCATCCTCAGCCGAGTTGGATTTAACAAATCAAGAAGCGACAGCCGCTTTTTTCAAAAAACATAAACCCGATTATGTTTTCCTGGCAGCCGCAAAAGTAGGCGGAATTGTTGCCAACAACACCTATAGAGCTCAGTTTATCTACGAGAACATCATGATTCAGAACCATGTTATCCACCATAGCTTTATCAATGAAGTAAAAAAGCTGATATTCTTAGGCTCATCCTGCATATATCCCCGTTTAGCACCCCAGCCCATTAAAGAAGAATACCTTTTAACCGGAGAATTGGAACTAACCAACGAACCCTATGCCATTGCCAAAATTGCAGGAATTAAAATGTGCGAAGCCTATCACAGCCAATACGGATGCAACTTTATTTCTGCTATGCCTACCAATCTTTACGGGCAGAATGATAATTACAATTTAGAAACTTCGCATGTATTACCCGCTTTAATCCGTAAGATGCACTTAGGAAAAGCCCTGATGGAAAATAATTGGGATTTGATACGTCAAGACCTAAACCAGAATCCTGTTGAAAAAGTTAACGGAAAATCCTCAGATTCCGAAATAGAACAAATATTGGCTAAATACGGTATCGATAAAGAACATATTACCCTATGGGGAACAGGAAGTCCGTTGAGGGAATTTCTGCATGTAGATGATATGGCTTCCGCATGCATTTTCCTGATGCAGAATTATGAAGCACCCAACGGCATTAATACCCATGTAAATGTAGGATGTGGCATAGACTTATCCATAAAAAAACTTGCAGAAATGGTTCAGAAAATAGTAGGCTATACAGGCTCTATAATATGGGATAAAAGTAAACCCGACGGAACACCCAAAAAACAATTAGATATAAGGAGACTCTCCAATATGGGCTGGAAACCAGAAATACCCCTTTATGATGGAATCAAGAAAGTATATGAAAATTATGAAACCAATTAGAGCAAAAGGATTGGTATAATAAAAAGCATAAATAAAGAACAGGCTTTGCAGCTTAGATTGTAAAATGTCGAATTTCTTACCCATAAGTTCTTTGTAAAAGAAAAAGATTAAAAATTATGGAAATACCATTATATTTGTAGAATCAATTTAATATGGGTATTTTCATGGATTTAAAAGAAAATAAAATATTTCAACCTATCATTGAAGAGTTTCGGAATAAAAATATTGTTATTGCCGGCTTCGGCAGAGAAGGGCGCTCAACCTATGCCTTACTTCGAAAAATATTACCGGAGCAACAGTTTACCATAGCCGATCAGAATAAGGCTTTGCAAGATGATACACATTTGAAACAAGATAAACTTTTAAAATTCAAATGTGGCGAAGATTATTTGGAAAATCTCAATGAATTTGATTTTGTTATCAAAACACCGGGCATCTCTACTTTGCAGTTGGGAGATATAGCTAAACATAAAATTACTTCACAAACCGATTTGTTTCTGTCAATCTTTGCCCGCAACGTAATCGGCATCACAGGGACTAAAGGCAAAAGCACCACAACAGTATTAATTTACAACTTATTGAAATCCGTAGATGCCAATACCGTATTGGTGGGAAATATAGGCGTTCCGCCCTTTGAACGGTTAAACGAAATAAACGAAGAGACCCGTATTGTTTGCGAACTTTCATCACATCAATTAGAATATCTGCATACCGCTCCGCATATTTCCATATTACTCAACATTTATAAAGAACATTTAGACCATTACGAATCCTATCGCGAGTATCAGGCAGCCAAGTTTAATATTACCTTAAAACAGCATACCTCCGATTATTTTATCTATAATGCAGATAATGAACTTATAGAATCGTGGATAAAAGAAACCGGTATTGAGCGGAATTTTTATCCGTTTTCGGCAGAACGTGCATTATCCAATGGGGCATATATCGGAAAAGATTACCTATATGCAGATTATGAACCCTATTATAATCTTAATTCGCCCCGCCATTTAAAAGGAAATCATAACCTTTTAAATATAGCAGCGATGATTCAAGTAGCAAGGATTTTGCAAATTAATCCCGATGCGGTATTGCAGACTATTGCCGATTTTCAAGGATTAGAACATCGGTTAGAATTGGTTGGAACCTATAAAGGTATTACTTTTTATAACGACAGTATTTCTACGATTCCCGAAGCGGCTATACAAGCTGTAGAAGCTCTGCAAATGGTAGATACACTCATTTTGGGAGGCTTCGATAGAGGAATAGATTATGGTATCTTGGCTTCATTTTTACAGCAAAGCACAGTCCGCAATCTTATTTTTCTGGGCAAAGCCGGACAACGCATTTATGCCGAATTAGAAGCCGTAGGCTGTCAGGATAAAAAATGTTATTTTCCCGAACAGTTCAAAGAGGCAGTACAAATTGCATTTAATGAAACCATGCAAGGTAAAATATGTCTGCTTTCCCCTGCCGCTGCCAGCTACGACAGTTTTAAGAATTTTGAAGAAAGAGGACAGATTTATAAGGAATTGGTTAGGAGTTTGTAAAGAAGGAAAATAAATATTCAATACTATACCAAATTATAACAATGGCTGAAAGCCAAGATATTTATAACTGCAGGTCAGCGACCTGCAAAAGAAAAAGGGTAAGTCTCTCTGCCTGTAAAGGCAGGATAGAACAAAAGTAAGTAGTCCTGCCTTTGCAGGCAGAAGTTTACAGCCGTGTTACATACCACAAACTGTGCTTCGCTTGTATGTGGTTGCTAAAATTATGCCCTTCAGAGTAATTAAACAAAAAATAAAATGAAAAAATTAAAATTATTTCTTGCTTTCCATCTTACAATATTACCTATTGTAATGTTCGCTCAGAAAACATATTATACTTTTAATGAAAATAATAAAGTGGGAGTTATTAATCAGGATGGAAAGCAAATTATACCAGCTATTTATAATGATATTGTTATTTGTGAGCAAAATTTCATATGTGATTTAAATGGGAAAACAGGTGTCATTAACAATAAACACAAGAACATCATACCTTTTGAATTTGAGAACATAGAGTACAAAAAGGTTTTTTTAGTGGAAAAAAACGAAAAATATGGCATTATTGACAAAAAGGGTCGAGTTATTATAGTACCTATTATATATGATTATATTTCAATTTGCTCAGATGGCTATATAGCGGCTAAAGATAAAAAATATGGATTGTTAGATAATAAGGGTAAAGTAGTTATCGATTTTCTTTACGAAGACCTAGGTTACGACAATGTTGCATATTCTGAAAATCGGATTGTTTTTAAACAAAACAATAATTATGGATATCTTGATGAAAAAGGGAAAATTGTTATCCCTGCTACATTCAAAAGAGCCCAGCCGTTTAAAAATGAAAGGGCAGTTATTTATACAAATGAATATGCTGGAACAATTGATATAAATGGAAGCTTTGTGATACAACCGGATAAGTATGAATATATTTTTGATTTTTCTGGTTATGATGGAATTTATTATGCTTGGGGTAAAAAGCAAGGTAGGTGTATTATATCGCAAACTGGAGATACCATTATAAGTGGAATGTCTGATGATATATTATCAGTAAAAAATGGCACTATCGTGATTTTTAAAAATCATAAATATGGGTTAATTTCCAGTGATGGAAAAGTTATTATTCCTGTCGAATACGATGGCATTGCCGAGATGGGAGACAACGGATTAATACCTGTATTGAAAAATGGGAAATGGGGATTTGTTAATAAAAACAATGAGGTTGTGATTGATTTTAAATTTGTTGGTCATATGGAAACATTCTCGAAAGGTTTTGCCGTTTTTTATGCCGATAAATTTTCTTCTGCGGGGAGATATACTTCTCAAAAAGCAGGATATGTTAATGATAAAGGAGAAATTGTCATCCCACTCCAATTTGATTCCGCTGGAGATTTCAAGAATGCAAGAGCAGAAGTCCAGATTGGGACAAAAAAACTATTGATAAATACAAAAGGTAAAATTATTTTTGAATTCTCAGATGAAGAGAGGTCAACTATACAAATTCAAGAGAGCAACTAATCGCTATCCATCACTTTAGGTATATTAAAGACACAAAAGCGTATGAAAACAATTAAAATACAAAAACTATTATTGCTTTTTATTGGAGTTTTATTGACGATAACTTTAAATGCTCAAAATAAAAAGAATTATAAACCAAAGAATTTAGAAGAAGCGATAACTCAACTCGATATTTTATTTTTAGACTCAACAAAAAATCAAATTATTGACCTATCAGAACAAGAATTTTTAGCCAGGACACATTTCTTTACAGGCATGTGGATAAGAAATAATTGGGGATTATGGAGAGGAGGAAAACTCGCTAAATATTTTAATAATTTGGGCATTTATCACCCAGATGATATGTCCAGCATAATTTTGACGAGTTATTACAGGCATTTGCACAATCAAGATTTGAAAGTTGAAGAACAAATTAAGTTCTATCAGGACTATTGGAAAGAGTTGCAAGAATATAACTATCGTTTGATAAACGATACAGCATTTGCACAACAAGAAAAAAACAGATATGAAAATTCAATTCGGGAGAGAAATGAAAATTTAAAACAAGAGTTTCCGATTGGTTCACAAGTAAAAACATGGGTTGATTATTCTTTTTTCGGTTCCCGAAGCGAAATAATGGGAGAGATTGTTGATTGGCGAACGTGTATTTCAAAATACACAAGAAGATTGGGCTCTTCTACAAAGGGACCCCAAATTCAATCAGAATACTTAGAAGCAAAAATAAAAGTTATAAAATATATAGATGCAAAAAAGAAGAAAGGTATTGAACGATATAATCATATGGAAAATGATGAGATTTGGGTAAATGTAAATTTGATTCACAAAATAGAATAAAAATATAAGTGCTAACATGTGCTAATCTTTTGAGAATTTCAAGCTTAGGTTGTCTATAAACCAAAACTGTAATGTATTCAAAACATGATTTATTTAAAATACAAATATAATACACTCCAATTTTTTTTCCTTATTATAGGAATTATATTGCTGTTTTGCGGTTGTTCATCCAATTGGGAAGCAGATAAAGGGAAAACAGTTTTTCGATATAACGAAGCAGCGGGAATCCGCTCTCTCGATCCGGCTTTTGCCCGCGACCAAGCCCAAATATGGGCATGCAACCAACTGTTTAATACATTGGTTCAGCTCGATGATAAGCTTATGCTTCAACCCTCAATAGCTCAAAGATGGACTATTTCAGAAGAAGGGAAAGAATATACTTTTACTTTGCGTCAGGATGTCTATTTTCATGACGATCCTTTATTTTTGAATGGAAAAGGAAGGAAAGTTGTCGCATCCGATTTTGTGTATAGCTTTAACCGGATAGTAGATGCTAAGATAGCTTCGCCCGGCTTATGGGTTTTCAATGATGTAGAAAAGCAGGGGAGCAGCTATGCTTTCTCCGCCCCCAACGATACAACCTTTGTAATCCGGCTCAAACATGCGTTTGCTCCATTTCTGAGCTTGCTCAGCATGCAGTATTGTTCCGTAGTTCCTCGCGAAGTAGCCGAGCATTACGGATTAGATTTTCGGAATCATCCTGTAGGAACAGGACCTTTTCATTTCAAGATGTGGAAAGAAGGTGTAAAATTAGTCTTTGTCAAGAATGAGAACTATTTTGAAAAAGACAATCAAGGCGTAAAGCTTCCTTACTTAGATGCGGTTGCTATAACCTTTGTGGTTGACAAACAATCGGCTTTCTTAGAATTTGTAAAAGGCAATCTCGATTTTCTGTCGGGCTTAGATGCCGGATATAAAGACGAATTGCTTACCCCCGATGGAGAATTGCAGGCAAAATACAAAAATAAATTCAAGTTATACTCCGAACCCTATCTTAATACCGAATACTTGGGTTTTTTGATGGATACGACTTTGGTAAACACCCCATTAAAAGTCAAGAAAGTCCGTCAAGCTATTAATTATGCATTCGATAGAAAAAAAATGATGCGGTACTTGCGGAATAATATCGGAACTCCCGGAATACACGGTATGATTCCGGTCGGACTGCCCGGCTTTGATACCAGCATCCGCGGTTACGAATACAAACCCGAAAAAGCGGCAGAATTGCTCGCAGAAGCAGGCTTTCCAAAAGGCAGAGGCATGGGAACGATTACACTCAATGTTACCTCATCCTATATGGATATATGTAAATATATTCAACAGCAATTAATTAATCTGGGGCTTGATGTGAAAGTAGAAGTAAGCCAAGCAGGAGCATTGCGGGAAATGATTGCCCAATCCAAAATTCCTTGGTTTAGAGGTTCGTGGATAGCAGATTATCCCGATGCTGAAAATTATTTATCCTTGTTTTATAGTAAAAATTTCTGCCCCGACGGACCTAATTATACCCATTTCAGCAATAAAGCCTATGATTTGCTTTATGAAAAAGCCCGTATTGAAACCAACAACAGCATCCGGTACACCTATTACCAACAAATGGATAATCTTTTGATGGAAGAAGCCCCTGTTGTTGTGCTATACTATGATAAGGTTTTGCGTTTTACCCAAAAGAATATTCAGGGCTTGGGTTCCAATCCCATGAATTTATTGACATTAAAAAAAGTAAGAAAAAACTAAACAACAAATACTTAAAATATGATTTCCCTTTGTACTTTTTGCGGTTCATCAACAGGTAAAAATCCTGTTTATAAAGAAATAGTGCAGCTATTAGGAGAGCAATTAGCCAAACATAATATTCGTTTGATTTATGGGAGTGGCAGCATTGGCTTGATGAAATACCTAGCCGATGCCGTATTAGAGGCAGAAGGCGAAGTTGTGGGCATTATACCCCGTTTCTTTAATTATAATGATGTAGGACATAGAGATATAACAGAAATTGTTTTAGTCGATTCTATGGCAGAACGTAAAACAAGGATGACAGAAATAGCTGATGCCTTTCTTACTTTACCCGGAGGCTATGGAACTTTAGATGAATTTTTCGAAGTCCTTACATTGTTGCAGTTGGAGCAACATAGCAAACCTATTTGGATACTCAATATTAATGGATTTTACGACTTTCTTATACAACAATTGGATTATATGTTGCATGAGGGTTTTATTACCGAAAAACATAGAGCTATGTTTATAGAAGTGCATACAATCGAAGATACTATTTCTCAAATTTTATCAGTAACACATAGGCAGGATGGTACAAAAAGTTAGCATACTATTATGTTTCTTATTCTTCATCTTTGGATGCGAAGAAAAAGAGAAGCAGCCCGATACAGGCACACTCAGCATTAATTTTAAGCATACGGTTGATAATGACTTATTAAAATTCGATACGCTGTTGTATGTAAATAAAGCGGGAAATCATTATCTGGTGGATAATATTCAATACTTTATTTCACATGTGGAACTTGTGCGAGCAGACGGAGCAAAAATAAATATCCAATCGTCTCCGATACATTATGTTGATACGGATATACCTGCAACACAGCAATGGAATATTACAGATGCTTTACCCGAAGGAAATTATACAGGTATTAATTTTATATTCGGATTACTCCCTGCCGATAATCAGGATTATAAATTTGTAAATCCGCCCGAATCTATGATGTTTTGGCCTTCTAATTTAGGAGGAGGCTACCATGCAATGAAACTTAATGGAAAATGGCAGAGAAATGATAGTTTGATAAATCTTAATATCCATATCGGACGAGGTAAAACAGGGGGCGATGTTTTTGTAGATAATTATTGTACCATAAAAATAGCTCATTCTTTCAATATTCATGCAGATAGCCAAGCTTCGTTGATACTTGATATGAATGTCAATAAGTGGTTTGAAAGTCCTAATACATACGATTTTAATGCTTATGGAAGCGGTATTATGGAAAATCAAGAAGCCATGCGTAAAATCTGCGAAAATGGCGTATATGTGTTTTCTTGTAAATAAGTTGACGAGTTACAAGTAAACAAGGTACTGGTGGAGCTACGAACTTTTTAATGATTAGTAACACGTGACTTGTAATAAAATAGCAGGGTAAACTCGTAAACCGTAAACTTTTTTACCAAACCTTGAAATAAATAATAAGCAAGAGGGAAATTATAATATGAAATATTTTCAGTACAGGTATATTATATTGGGGGCTATTTTGCTTTTGGTTGGAGCTTGCCAGCCCGAAGGCGAATATATTCTGGAAAAACCGGCAACTCCTTACAATATAAGCATCCCTAAATATTTCCCTACCCAGCTTAATATTCCGGCAGATAACCCTTTAACAGAAGAGGGAATTAAATTAGGCAGGTATCTGTTTTATGATGGAAATTTATCCGGTCGTACCTCTCCCGATTCCTTGATGAGTTGTGCTACATGCCACCGGCAGGAACATGGATTTAGTGTAGGGGCTACAAGCAGATTTAACGATGGAAGACCTTTCGGGCTAACAGGCAGAAAAACCATTCATAGTGTTATGCCTTTGGTTAACTTGGTTTTCAATAGTCAAGGATATACTTGGAATGGAGCTATTAACAACAACAATAATCAATTAGGGAATCCGGATTTAGGAGTTCCTGAATCGCAGCCTTATACACATCAAAATATAGAAAGTATTGTATGGATGACGATTGTAGACCCTGCCGAAATAGACGGCTCTATTGAACGGACAGTACATGCGATTGCTCAAAAACCGATGTACCCTCCTTTATTTAAAGCCGCTTTTGGAACAGAAGAAGTTACAATAGACCGGATATGTAAAGCCATAGCACAATTTGTGAGAACTTTAGTATCCGGTAATTCCAAATTTGATAGATATATAAGAGGAGAAGAAAATTTGTCGCCGGATGAATTGGAAGGCTATAACCTGTTTATGACCGAACAAGGGGCAGACTGTTTCCATTGTCATGGAGGAGCAGGAAATCCCTTATTTACCACCCATTTATTTTACAACAATGCGAAAGATAATGTTTTTACCGATGCTTTTGACAGGTCGTTTGTAACAGGGAAACCGTCTGATAAAGGAGCTTATAAAGCTCCAACCTTAAGAAATGCTTCTTTCCGCACTGCATTTATGCACGACGGCAGATATAAAAGCATAGATGAAGTTTTGGAATTTTATAACGAAAACTTGGTTTATTCCCCTTATGTAGATCCTTTAATGCATCATTTATCCACTCAAGGAATACAACTGCCACAAACTAAACTTTTAAAGTTAAAAGCATTTCTATATACACTTAACGATACCGCTTTTATTCAAAATCCTGCACTTGGAAATCCTTTTACACAACCCAAATGAAAACATTACATTTGGGTGATATGTAGAAATGGATAAGCTCTTATAATTGCCTATGGGTAAATTTAAGATTATTAGCTTGTTCGCAGATTTTAAATTCTTCGTCAGTTTCGGGATTTATAGTAAGATTATGCGGCACGGCATGTCCTTCATCATCCACATGGCAGAAAGTTACAAAACCATCCGAATAAGTAAATTCCGGTTGCTTCTCTTCGAAAATGCGAACAAAAACCGTTACAGTACTTTTACTTACGCGTACCATTCTGCTATGAAAGCATAAAATATCACCCAGATGGATCGGACGCAAAAATTCCATACCGTGTATTTTCAAACAAACAATATTATGAGCGCCCAGCTTGCGGGCTACTGCCGTAAAGGCTGCTTCTACAAACCATTCGGCACAGCGTCCTGCAAAAAATGTACCATGATGATTCAAATCCTGACTTTTAACTAAATGATAGGATGTGGTTGCTTCTAATGACATAGGTAAAAACGATTTTTATTTTAGGGCAAAGATAACAATATTTGCTGGGTTTAAAAATCATTTTCAGCTTATGCTACGTTATACATAATAATACTTTAAATTTTGATGTTTTGAAAGCGTTTTATAATTCAATAAATCAGATTCGGGATGGTGTATATAACTGCTGAGAACCACAATATGTGCATAGTATGTGGATATAAAGTAGTAACTTAAATTTTGGATTTTGTAAATTCGGTATAAATTTGCACTATTGAAAAATTAGTAATAGAAATAAAGATATAAAAGAATGAAGTTTATAGTAAACAGTCAAGTTTTATTAAAAAACTTGCAGTCTATCAGTGGATGCGTAAGTACAAACAGTACCATGCCTATTTTGGATAATTTCTTATTCGAACTTAATGAAAGTTCATTAACCGTTACTGCTTCAGATTTGGAAACTACCATGATGGTAGAAATTACCTTGGAAGATGTAAGTGAGTTGGATGATATTCGAAAAGTGGCTGTTCCTGCTAAATTTTTACTGGAAATGCTTAAAACTTTACCTGATATTCCTATGATTTTCAATATCAATACCCAAAATTTTGGCATTGAATTATCAACAGGAGACGGAAAATATAAATTAAATGGAGTTAACGGAGCCGAATACCCAACCATTACCCTGCCGGAAGATACTGTTAAAACAACTTTAAGTTCTTCATTATTGGCAAATGCCATAACCAAGACTATCTTTGCTGCCGGAAACGACGAAATGCGTCCAACCATGTCGGGAATCTATTGTATTTTAACTCCGGACGATATTACTTTTGTAGGAACAGATGCTCATAAACTGGTACGATACAAAAGAACCGATTATAAATCGGATGTATCAGCTGATTTTATTTTGGCAAAAAAACCACTTAACCAGTTGAAAGGTATCTTATCTTCCAAAAAAGAAGATATTTCTGTAGATATGGAATACAACCGTACCAATGTTTGTTTTACTTTTGAGAACTACCGCTTAATCTGTCGGTTGATAGATGGAAAATATCCGAATTACGAAGCAGTAATACCTAAAGAAAATCCAAATCAACTTACTGTTGACCGTCAGGCTTTTTTACAATCTATCCGCCGTGTTTCTATTTTTGCGAATCAATCTACACAACAAATCCGCTTAAAAATGCAGGATGGAGAATTATTAATTTCCGCAGAGGATTTTGACTATTCTAACGAAGCTAAAGAACGTCTAGCATGTCGTTTCGAAGGAGATGATATGGAAATCGGATTTAGTTCAAAATATTTAATTGAAATGTTGGGAAATGTAGATACAGAAAATATCAATTTAAGAATGTCGCATCCCAACCGTGCCGGACTTATTTTACCTGCCGAATCTAATAATGCCGATGAAGATATATTGATGTTGGTAATGCCGGTTATGTTGAATGCGTAATCAATTTACCTCAAACTAATAAAATAGGGGCTGAAACTATTGTAGTTTCAGCCCCTATTTTTTATCACATTATCTTCTTGTTTAAATTTTCATTCCGGTAAACATACTCAGTAAAATAACTGCCAAAACAATAAAAGAAATAAATGTATACAGTTTATCTTTTTCGAGCGTAAATGAAACCAAAGAAAGTAAGACCCTTAAAATAGGCGTAGCTATAAGTATCATAATTCCAAATTGAATAATTTCTGTAGAAATCCCTTCAGATAGCCCTTTCAATATACCCGAAAATGTTGTAAAAGCAGCAGGCTCCCCTTGAAAGTTTCCAAAGTCAGGAATACGTTCATTTCCATGTTTGCACAAATAGATGATACCCCCTGCCAAAGCCGTAAAACAAGCAGACAAAGCCCCTATCCGCAAAAAATGACCAATAAACAACTGCATTTTCTTATCAGGTAATGACTGCATAGGATTTAGAATTTATGATTGATACCGTTATACATCATTTGTAAAGCAACTAAGGATATTGCTATACTGAAAATAATGCGGAGCCATTTAACATTAAGATGCATCAAAAGTCTAGTTCCAACTAAAGCTCCGGCTAATACTCCTACTGCAACAGGAAAAGCAATGCGGGGATCAATGTAGCCTCTTTGTAAATATACAACAGCACTGGCTGTTGCTGTAACACCTACCATAAAATTGCTGGTAGTTGTACTCACTTTAAACGGAACTTTCATTACATTATCCATTGCGAGAACTTTTAATGCTCCTGATCCTATTCCTAATAATCCTGATAATACTCCTGCCACAGACATAATTGAAAATCCCTGCATAACATGGGTGATATTATATTCAACCATTTTATCTTTAACAGGATAGGAACTATTTAATTTTAACCGACTGGCTAATGAGCTTCCTTTTATATTGATATGATCTGCTTTTTTCCTTATCATCATGGCTGCTGAAAACAATAGTACACAAGCAAAAATTACGGCAATGATATTTACCGGAGTAAAAACCGCAATCAAAGCTCCTATAACTGCTCCAATGGTTGTAGCAATCTCAAGGAACATGCCCAGCCGGATATTTGTAATGCCTTCTCTTACATAAACGCTTGCAGACCCAGAGGAGGTTGCTATAGAAGCAATCAAAGCTGCACCTATGGCATATCGTATGTCGAATTGAAATGCTAATGATAGTAACGGAATGA
Source organism: Bacteroidales bacterium (assembly GCA_031548675.1). GTDB lineage: Bacteria > Bacteroidota > Bacteroidia > Bacteroidales > P3 > JAVBQU01. The sequence goes on along the minus strand of JAVBQU010000230.1, from coordinate 6,933 downwards.
TAACAACTCCACCCCCTAATCCGGTAAGAGAACCCAATAATCCGGCAAGGAAAGCTCCTGCAAGCAAAATCAGAGTAAAAGTTAGTATTGTCATTTCAAAAAATCTTATCTACAAAGGTAAGCAAAAACCAGAAAATTATTGAGGAAGGTTTTCTTTATGTTTAACCGCTCCATAGTTTCGTTTCTATACAAAGGATTTATCATAAATAGCAGTCTGTAAAAGCAATATGTAATAAAAATTTTATAAACATATATGCTTCATGTATTATTTTTTATTTCTCAATAAGTATATGGAATGTCTATGATATTCATTATTTGCTAAAATAATTATGCTTGGTGGATATTTCATTATATCAGAAAAATATCCTACTTTTGATAAAACATTTTTGAGCCTATTTTTGTCTTATATGTTAGATTTAATTTATGAACTATTTACAAAAATACATATATCTATTTTGCCTTAGTTTGGGTGTATATTTTTTTGTATTTGTACAGATGGTTCAAGGACAAGATATTCATTTTTCTCAAACAGCAACTTCTCCTCTAAATCTTAATCCTGCCGAAACCGGCGTTTTTCAGGGACAATACCGCTTTACGGCAAATCATCGCAATCAATGGTTTTCTATTTCTAATCCTTTTACAACTTTTTCTGCCGGATTTGACGCTTCGCTTTACCGCAACCAGCGAAGTAATTATATTATTGCTTCGGGTTTATTGCTTAATACGGATATTGCAGGAAGTTCGCGTTATACCGAAATGCAGGCTATGGCTTCTGTAGCTTTTATCAAAGGTTTAAATAGGAAGAAAACGAATTTCCTTTCGCTGGGTATTCAGGGTGGGATAGGGCAGCATAATTTGGATTATAGCAGATTGCAATTTGATAATCAATTTGACGGGAAACAATATAATCCGGATATTGTAAGTGAAGAGGCTCTTATTCAGCCAACTATTTATCCTGATATTGCTGCCGGCATATATTGGTTATATCAACCTAGAAGGGATTTAATATATAATGCAGGGTTTAGTGTTTTTCATATCAACAGACCTTCTTTATCGTTTTTCGATAATGAAAATATATATATCAACCCTCGTTATATGACCTATTTCAGAATGGAGTTCGAAATTGGCACTCAAACGCAGATGATACCTGTGGTTTATTTCCAAACACAGCATAATTACAGAGAAGTTTTGGTTGGAACCAATTTTCGCTTTGTTCAGAATTTTCGGAGACAAGATTTTTCTGCATTTAATACAGGTATATATTTTAGGGGATGGGATGCCGTTATTTTATCGCTTGGCTGGGATTGGAAAGCTTTTAATTTCGGGTTAAGCTACGATATGAATATTTCTTCTTTAAAATCGGCAAGCAAAACAATCGGAGCTTATGAATTATCTGTTATCTATATTTCAAATAAGAATAAAAAGCCTAAGCCTACCAAAATGCCTTGTTTTATTTTCTAAACTTATTGGTTAGGAAATCTTTTTAAATCTCTTTTATAGAAAGTCCACTCGGGGGTTGCAATCGCATATGTATTTTCTTCTACAATATACCAAGGTGATAATTGTTCGTTTTCAAAATTGGCAAGCAAATGAATACTTTGTGCCGGCATATAGCTTTGTACTATCATAAATGCCTTTTGTTTGGTTTGAGGATTTTGTGCTATATCCACTACCAAAACAGCATGTCCGGGCGAGCCTCCCTGAATGAGAACATCTCCTATTCGGATATCTTTAAAATCAGGAACAGAGATTAATTCTTTGGATAGGGAAAGCGTTCCTGCATACATAAAGATTTTATTCAAATATTCTCTGAATGTTTTATAGCTGTAGTCTGTTGTTGCGGCTTTATACCATAATGTTTTGCTGCCTTCAAATTTTATTCTATAGCCTTCTGCCCATTGTTTATAATCTACCCGAAAACCATTGGTAAAATTAAACGCTATTTTATCGTATTGCTTTTCTTTATACAAATATTCTGCCCGCAAACGCATAACGGCATCTGCACATTGCTGTAAATCTTGTTTCCCTACATCTATGTCTAATACGGCTTTGGCTACGGATTGATTATATTTCTCCGCTCCGTTATAAAGAAAAACTTTGGCTCCATGAGGTTGTAAAGGAAAGTGCTGTAAATAATATTCAAAAGTATTTGATGCATTAGCTGCTCTTTCAAATCCTTTAGGCGGTTCGAAACGGCTGCAAATATCCTTTTCTGCCGGATTTTCTAAATCAGCGGATTCTTGCAGTTTGATATTGCAGGATGAAAATAATATTATACCCAATAATATTTCAAATATCATAAATATGGTATTTAATAGTTTTCCTATTTTCTATACTTTTGGCTTGACCCAAAAGTAACAAAAAGTCAAGGCTGAATAAAAAATTGCTAAAAAATTTCCTTTACCACTAAACAAAAAAAGGTTGAGAATAATTGCTGTAATATACTTTCAGGTACATGCAAACTTCTGTAGGCCTAATTGTCTCTATTGCAATTTTTTGTTTTTTACGTTGTAAAGTCCATTTTTGTAACGCATTTTTTATTAGGCCAATTCTTCTTTCAAACTCATGCTGTGTTCAATAAAATTAAACAAGCAGCTTAATTATTCAATTTCAAAATTTAAGCAATTTCTATATTAAAACGAAGTAATTTTGAATTCTACCCGTCTGTTTTTGCTTCTTCCCGTATCGGTATTATTATCGGCTACAGGTAAAGTTTTTCCATACGCAAAAGGTTTTAACCGATCTGATTCTATACCTTGTGAGGTAAGATATGCGATAACTGATTTTACCCGGTTTTTGGATAGGGTAACATTGTATTCTGCTGAACCTTTTCCGTCCGTATGTCCTTTTATTTCTACCTCCATATTGGGATATTTATTCATCAAAAATACAACCTTGTCTAATTCCGGATAAGATACTTCCTGCAAACTTGCTTTATCAAAATCAAAGTATACATTATTAATCACAAATGTTTGCCCTATTTCCAATGTTTCGCCTTTTGACTGTTCGGGCTGAGGCTGTGCAACTACAACTTCGGCAGGCATTTGTATGCAGTATAACGAGACATCATCAATATAGTAGTATGCTCCACTCAATATCAAATTTTTATCAATCATTTCTACATTGGATTCTCTAGAGGGGAAAAAATTACCAATGGTAATAAAACGTTCGCCTCCTTGTGCTACGAATGTGCCGGTAATTTCCATCCAGTTTTCTTTATCATCCAGCATTCGTGTTACTGGATTCAGAACTTGAGGCTTGTATATTTTATCTATAATTTCGAGTTCGCCGTCTGCATTTTTTTCTACTATCACATCCATCAAAATATCACGGTTGCTTTGCCATATTCTGTCAACAGTAAATACGGCGCCTAAAGTAGCCATAGCATAGTCCGATTTATCTGCGAGACTTACATAAAAAGTAAGTTTATAGGTTGCTCCGGCTATCAATTCTTCGAAAAGCTGGGTTTGGAAATATTCCCTGTAGTGTGGCTGCGAAGCATAAAATCCGCCATAAGCTACGCCTGTGCGTGCCTGCTGTGTTCCCATTTTGTTACGGGGAACTTTGGTATTTCCGGTGCTGCATTTATTAAAATAATCGATAGAGCCTTCGGTAGGCTGTGCCCATTGCCGGATACAAACCTGACGGTTGATGGATTTTATATCTTCGGGGCATCGTAAATAATCCTCAAAGCTGGGATTAGGGATAAGATTTACCGTATCTTGCTGCGAAAACAAAAACAGAGGCAAAAGAAGAAAACCTACCAAAATATGCTTCATCATCTATTTATTGTCTTCGCTGTTTATGTATTGTAATATTTGTATTTTTTGTTCAGTACCAAACCATTGAATATCCGAATCGCGTTTAAACCATGTCATTTGGCGTTTGGCATAACGCCGTGTATGGGTTTTAATATTTTCCAAAGCATGCTCTAAAGTTACTTTTCCTTCGAAATATTCAAACAATTCTTTGTAACCCACCGTGTTTAATGCATTTAAATTTTTGTTTGGAAGCAAATTTTGTACTTCTTCAAGCAATCCCATTTCTACCATTAAATCAACTCTCTGGTTGATGCGGTTGTACAAAACTTCACGGTCTTGTTCTAAACCAATTTTCGTTATACGAAAATTATGCCTTTGTTGTTTCTTATTTTTGAACTGCGAATAAGGGATTCCTGTCTGCAGAGTTACTTCCATAGCTCGTAAGAGCCTCATCGGATTGCTGATATCTGCGGTTTCATAAAAAACAGGGTCTAATATTTTTACTTGTTCCCGTAAATATTCTATACCGGATTGTTCAAATTTTTCTTTGATTGATGCCCGCAAAGCTTCGTCGGCGTCAGGCAGTTCGCTGATACCTCCACACAGAGTATCTAAATACAAACCGGAACCTCCCACTACTACAACCTGATTGTATCTCTGAAATAATGATTCTAAAAGATTTAAGGCATCAATTTCATAACGGGAAACATTATAATAATCATGGATGGAGAGGTGACCGATAAAGTGGTGGGGAACCTGAGCTAATTCTTCATTGGAAGGTGCTGCCACACCGATTTTTAGTTCTTTATAAAATTGACGTGAATCAGCTGATAGAATTTCTGTACCTAATGCTTGTGCAACCTCAATAGCCATTTTGGTTTTACCAATGGCTGTAGGTCCTGCTATGGTGATGAGGGTTTTCATTAGGTTGCTTAATTTAAATTGATTAATCCTTCTTTCAAGGTGCTATACAAAATCATCATTAAGTCTCTATTCTCTTTTTCTTCTACTTTTTGCCTTGATACAAAAGTAGCAAAAAATCAAGGCTTAATAAAAAATTGCTAAAAAAACTTCCTTTTACGCTAAACAAAAAAAGGTTGATACTACATTGTTCTAATATAGAATTAGGAACATACAAATTTCTGTGTTCTAATCAACTTCATCATTTATTTTTTGTTTTAACACTCCAAAGTCCGTTTTTTCTTAATGCATTTTTTATTATGCCAATCATCCAAGGCGTTTTTATAAATCAAAAGAAAATAGCACTCCAAAAAGGATTACCTTAAAACTAGCTATGTATTCCGATTTTCAAAACTTCTATGGCATCGGGTACTGATTCCACAAAGTTTATAAATTTTCTTTGGTTGCTTTCTCTGATAAAGTCTTTCAGGCTATTGCTTTGTATATTGGAAAAATCTCCGACTATAGCTAATTTCATACTATAGGTAGCAAATTTTTGTAAGATTTCTCCGGCTAATCCGGTTTTTAAATCGAAGAAATCATCATGCAATGCATTTTTATGAATGATGATTCCAATGCAGTCATGGCTATAACAATCACCAAAGAAATCCATAACATCTTGTACTGAACTTATCTTTTTCTCCAAAGATGCTAACGATACTTCTGCAATCGTTTTCTGGTTTTCTAATGTAAGAAAATTAATCATATAGAACTGTTTTCTACCACTTAATTGGTGCTACTTTTCCCATCAAATCCATAATAGCATTGCAGCGTCCGTTAATGTATGCTGTAGGTTTTACCGGATTTCTCCGGCGGGGATCGGGGATAATGCTTGCAAGCATGGCTGCTTCGCGTTTAGTCAGTTTATCTGCACTTTTCCTATAATAAAATTGCGATGCGGCTTCTATACCGTAAATTCCATTGCCAAATTCAATTACATTCAAGTAAACTTCCATAATTCTTTTTTTCGACCAGCACAGTTCTATCAATCCGGTAAAATACAGCTCAAATCCTTTGCGAATCCAAGTACGGTCGGGTGTAAGAAATACATTTTTGGCGGTTTGCTGTGTAATGGTGCTTGCTCCGCGTTTGCGTTTGCCTTTGTTTTTTTCATTATAGGCTTTTGCTTTATCGATAGCTCCAAAATCCAAACCATGATGACGGCGGAAATTATTGTCTTCTGATGCGATAACGGCAATCTGCATGTTTTTCGATATTTTGTCAATCGAAACCCATTCTTTTTTGCATCTTACTTCCTGGTCTTTATCGAAAACCATACCTACAGTACGAATTACCATCAAGGGGGTAAGCGGTACGGGTACAAAACGGTAAATGATGGTTGATAGTATAGAGAGAATGAGAAAGCCTAATACAATTTTTTTCAGGATAGAGAAAAATCTGTTTTTACCTTTTTTGGATTTAGCTTTGGGTGCTGATTTGGTTTTGACAGGTTTTTTCTCTGTTTTTTTCTTTGCAGCCATGTATTGAACTATGAGTTATGAACTATGAACTATGAACTATGAAATAATCATATTCATAGTTCATAATTCATCATTAAAAAATTAGCTTCTTACAAAATGTTTCATTTCTAATGGGATTTCAAGGGAAAGTTCGACAAATCCCATATATTCTCCGTTTTCATACCAAGGGGTCTGGTAAATCAGTTTTTTGACACCGTTTTTTTCTATCGTATAGGCATTGCTAACCGGATTTTGTAACATATCGCTTAGTTTCGATTTGGCAGGTTCGGGATGGCATTCGAGCAGATTGCCCGAAATTAATTTTGTTCCGCCATATTTTTCAAAAGTTTTTAGCGATTTATCGTTCATTTCTAATATTTTGCCGTGTTTATCGCAAACAGTAACGGCAACATTCAATTCTTTTATAAAAGTATCCATTTGTATTATTTTTTGCTCCTGCAAAAGTACTTGAAATTAAATTTTTATTCAACTTAAAAAGAGTCTTATTCTTCTGTTTCTATGGTATCGGGATAGAGTAAGTTATCATAAGGATAACGTTTCATGTGGATTTCTCTAACTTTTTGGTATAAAATATTTTTAAGTTCAGTAATATTTTCTTTTTGGGTTGCTGAAATAAAAATAGTTCCTGCTTCTATCTTTGCCATCCAAGTTCTTTTTAAATCTTCGATGGTATAATTTTCTTTGGTTATGGGTGTTAAATCGTCTGCATCTTTTTCTACGGCGGTATAATT
>JAVBQU010000050.1:0-5530 GCA_031548675.1 Bacteroidales bacterium | reverse complement strand
TAAGAAATTAAAACATGAGAATTTTAAGGCAGATAAGCCATTCTCCAAAACAAAAAAACGAGGTATTTTATATACCTCGTTCATATAACAAATAAAGATGCACAAATGTTATAAAAGTGCTTCTAATTTTTCTACGAAAGTTGATTTTCCTGCTGCGCCAACATGTTTATCAACTAGTTGTCCGTTTTTAAAGAATAAAACAGTAGGAATATTGCGGATGCCAAATTCTGCTGGAACTTGAGTTACCGAATCTACATCTACTTTTCCGATAATAGCTCTGTCGCCATATTCAGCTGCTAATTCGTCAATAATAGGAGCTATCCTTTTGCAAGGTCCGCACCATTCTGCCCAAAAATCGACTACTGCGACTTTTCCTGATTTGACGATCAATTCTTCAAAATTTTCGTCTGTGATTGTGTGTGCCATAATGTTGTTGTTTTATTTAGTATAAAAGTAATAAAATATTTTCTGATTAATGTAATTAAGATATTCAGCTTACAATAGTTCCAACATTTTCGCCGGAAATAATTTTATGTAAATTTCCTGATTTATTCATATCAAACACAATAATCGGAATTTTGTTTTCTTTACAAAGCGTGAACGCTGTTAAATCCATGATATTCAAATTCTTTTCATAAACTTCATCGAAGCTTACTTTTTCATAACGCTTAGCTTCAGGGTCTTTTTCCGGATCGGCAGTATAAACACCATCCACGCGTGTGCCTTTCAGTAAAACATCTGCCCCTATTTCTGCTGCACGTAATGCGGCAGCAGTATCTGTAGTAAAAAACGGATTTCCGGTTCCTCCGGCAATAATCACTACTTTACCCTGATTTAAAAATTCATGGGCATGACGGCTGCTCATTTTCTCGCAAATAGGATTTATCTCAATCCCCGAAAGAATTTCTACCGGAACACCTATCTTGTCAAATTCTGCTTGTAATGCCATACTATTAATAATAGTTGCCATCATTCCCATATAATCGCCTTGAATCCGGTTAATACCCTTTGCAACCCCCTGCATACCACGGAAAATATTACCTCCTCCTATTACAATAGCTACCTGTACGCCTTCATCTACCACTTGTTTGATATCCAAAGCGTATTTTTGCAGCATATCGGGCGATATACCATAAGCCTGCTCTCCCATAAGAGATTCGCCACTGAGTTTTAATAAAATACGTTTATATGTCATTTCGTTTTTGGTTACAAATTTACATGATAAAAATGATCTAAGGATTGTGATGTGTATAACTTACTCCTTTTGTTTATAAACACTAAGCGGCACTATTTCATGTACAGCTTAGCGTTTTTCCATTTCTATATAGACTAAGATAAATCGCCGGTTGTTATTAAACCATTGAGGATAGCATAAACCGTTAAACCCGAAACCGTTTTAATTCCCAACTTGGCAGTAATATTTTTTCGGTGAGTAAGAACGGTATTGAGACTGATATAAAGTTTATCGGCAATTGTTTTATTTAATTCTCCTTTAGCTATTAAAGTTAAAACCTCTCGTTCCCGCTCGCTTAATTCAATTTTCTGTTCTTGGTTGTTTTTCGATTTTTGCAGTTTATGCTGTAATAATAAATGTAAATTATTCAATATTACATCTTGTGAATAAGCCGTTTGCAATAAAGAAATATCCGATGTATCAGTGGATGTATTATCCGAAATAAGAATCAATTTTGAGTTGAAAGGCATAAGCCTTTCGTGCAGTAAATAATATAAATTGACATTTGTAAAAATAATATCACTGTGAGAAATTGCGTTATCTACTTCTTTTACAGAAAGAAATATATCACAATATTCTGCAGAAAAATATTCTTCCAACAACATTTTCAATCCGTAACCCTGCAAAAAATCAGGCGTGATAATAACTATATGTTTATTTTTGAGCACCGAGGTTAGGATTTTAATTGTTGTTCTAATTCTTTTACCTTAGGAGTTAATATTTTATCCTCTAACCGTGTGTGATCCTTTAAATCTTTCTCTAAACGAAACAGCTCAAAAACAATGCTATTTCCTAAATTTTGCGTATAATCGGCAGGAAAATATTTTATCAGGATATTTTTTAAATCATACAGTTTTTCATCTACATTGCCATGCTCTTGCTCAAAAACTTTCATAGAATATGCTTTGGGCAATTGGGCATAAAGTTCTTTGCTGTTTTCCGATTTTTGAATTTCGAGCAAACGTTCTATATAAGGAAAAGTATTTTTATCTTCCCTCTCTAAATGAGCCAGCAATTCATTTTTATATTCTGCAAAAAATTGCTTGATAATTTTTGCATGCTTGGTAGACTGCGAGCTATTGGAAAGTGCTTCAATTTGAGATTCTATTGTACCAATTGCCACATCTATATAATATTTATGCGTTTTGCGAAGATAATCTACAATCTGGGTAATAGAGAAAGATTTTAATTTAACTTCCGAGAAATAGTGCTCATGAGCAAACGTATTCAGAATTGCTGTAAAAAAATCAACATCAACGCCATGTTTTTCACAAATAGTTTGAATGCTGTCGTCGCCAAAACCTAACCGAATACCGAAGCGATTGATAACCGGTATCAGCAAATAATATTCGTGTATGGCATCAGCTAGTTTAGTAGTAGGAAAGATAAGTGTCATGGATTATTATATATAAAAGCTGTTTGAATCTTAATGCAAAAATACAAAATGAAGATTGAAAGGACAAATCATGAAGAATATAAATTGCTTAATCTCCCTCTTTTCAGTTTTTCCAAAACTTATAGCCCAATGTCAACCCCACAACTCTATTATATTCTTCTGAATCTTGATTACGGGTCATGTTAAGCAGTCCCATGCTGTAATTGAAGTTAAGAGAAAGCTTGCCTATTTCTACACCAGCCACAATCTGCCAGCTTATATCAAAGGCATTATCTACAGAATTTAAAAAGGTAACTTCTGTTTTGCTATCTCCGAAGTTGATATCATACGATTGGCTTTTTCCTCCCACATCTACTTTATAAGTCCCTCCAAATCCATACGAAAAAACCAAACCTGCCCCTGCATATATTCCTAAAAAACCTATTTTGGGTTTAATAAATAAATTCAAGGGCATATCCAGATAATTTACAGTAAATTTCGTATCACCCATTCCCAATGGCAGATTTTGTGCATCAAAAATCATAATATCCTTTTCTCTATGCCCTTTTTGAGAAAAATAAATTCCTGGCTGAAGAATTAAATATTTTCCAAAATCGTAAGTTAAACCTCCATAAAAACCTTCATTTGATTTAGTATCTAATGCATTGTCATTAAATTTAATATCCATATTGGCTATATTCAAGCCTACTTTTACACCTAATTGCGCATACATTTGAAAACTACATAATATGAGGCTTGCACACAAACATAAATGCTTTATTTTCAAGATTGATAAAATATGAGTCATGATTATAATAACGTAAAAAAAACAAGTATGTTTTGGAGCAATTGAAATAGAACTACTTAAAATTACCTGTTGACAGAATTAATATGTAGAAAGAATCAATATAAAAGTTCCATACAAGCCTAATAATTTGTACTTTACAATTGACAAACAACAAAATACAATTTTGTTATGCATAACTTTAAAGCAAATTTCGAGAAAATATTAGATGTTTGCAAACAAATAGGCAAAGAATATATGCCTGAAAAGAATGTAAAAAACTTCAATTGAATGAAGCTGCAAGAATATAAACTAGGTTTGAGTTAAACTTTTATACCTTCAAAAAATTCTATAATTCCATTTTTCAGAATTTTACCAAGAAATCGCCTAAACTGTAAAAAGAGATACTCTGCTTATTCTATGTGTTAGGATGGAGAAAAATACAACAGATTAAAATTGCCATAATTAATAAAACATACAAACGCACTTACTTTTATTGACATAAAAATAGAATCACATACGTTTTCTGTATTATATTCGTATAGTTGCTTAATTAGACGATCTATAAGTATACTACTTTCCTTGGTATTGCTGTACCTTTGTGTGTTTAGCTCTCAATCTTTATTGATGTTTTTGGGAATAGAGCTAATTATAAAATTAAGCCTTTAAATAAAAGATACCATGTACTTTTACAAAAAGGAATATTCTATACCTTGATAAAAAACAACGATCAAACATAAAAGTTCAACGAAATTAAATAACTTTCAATATGAAAAAAATTATTTTATCCGTAATCGTATTATTTTCATTCGGTTACAAATTATCTGCACAAGAAAATTTAACAGTTACATGGCTTACCAAAGACATACGTACCAAAAGTTATGGTGGAGAAGCCGGCACATTAGGTGCTTTTATGGAATTGGAACCAAATGACCTTTTAAATTTTAATAACACGGGAAAAAAGCTTCTGGGTATTAAACAGGTACAATTTTATCTTGAATCAAAATCAAGAATCAGCTCTTGCAATATCATTTTGCGGAAAGGTTCAAATATTGTGTCTTCTGCTGAGGTTGTTAAGCAAGCTGTTGATACAAGTGGATTAGTAGTCGGATGGAATACCATAGATTTAGACAGCCTTTATACAATAAGTGATTCTACAGAAGAGCTTTATATCGGCTATGAAACAACTTTTTCGCAAACAGCATATCCATTGGGGGCTGGAAGCGGCAGTAATAGCAAACAGGGATGGTATCGCCGGAATACAGGAGATTATATGAATATATCCGGTACCAGTTATGTATTTTTGATTAAGGCTGTAGCTCTTGTTAGTGATGCAGCAAAAAATGAGCTAATTTTATTCCCATTAGAGATTCCGTTTTATAAAAAAGTTGGAGATTCATTAAACGTTAAAGCTACTCTAAAAAATTACGGAACCATTCCTTTGACCTCTTTTAAATTTGAATATACAGTTAATGGAATCCCGTCAAGTACATACAATTTTACAGGATTAAATATTGCCCCTGATTCATTATACACTTTTACTCATCCTGTACCATATGTTTTAGATTCTGCGAATACAAAGACTATCAAATCTACAGTTTCACTCCCGAATGGAGTCCATGATGCTGAATATAATAATACACAAACCAACACATTTCTTGTACTTTCTAAAGAGGTTACTCAACGAGCTGTATTTCATGAAGTATTTACAAGCTCAACCTGCAGTCCTTGCAAAAAAGGAAATGAAGATTTAGATTCAGTCCTAAAATTGTATGACCATACTAAATGGACCTGTATTAAATACCAGATGTCTTTTCCGGGAACAGGAGACCCCTACTTTACGAGTGAATGTGGTGCCAGATCGGGATTTTACGGAGGAATTTCCGGTGTACCGTCTCTCATAGTCGAGGGTCCAAAAGAATTTAGCGTTTCCCCGTCCAGACATTCGTATGCACTGCTCGATGAGTTTGCTCAAGTACCCGCGTTTGTAGACATTTCGGGAACAGCAGAGGTGCATGAAAAAACCGTTAATTTACATGTTGCCATAAATCCTGTATCTAATATTGTGAATGAAGACTTGCGTTTTTTTGCCGCTATTGTTGAGAAAAGAACAGAAAAAAACAAAAAGTCGAATGGA
>JAVBQU010000206.1:0-10694 GCA_031548675.1 Bacteroidales bacterium | reverse complement strand
AAACTGACAGCTTCCGATAAAAATCAGAGAATCTTTCTTGAAAAACCAACAGTGTTGAATAAAAAAACGGCGGCTTCGGTTGAAAAAGAGTCGGCGTTGCATGAAAAAATGACGGGCTTGCTTAAAAAAGTGTCAGTGCTTTCTGTTCAAGAGGCAAGCTTGCTTGAAAAAGTGGCAGTCACACATCAAAAAAAATCAGGAATTGCATCAAAAAATAGCAACATTGACCAAAATACTGACAACGTCCTCTCAAAACCAGACAAGTCCGAATAAAAAACACCCGGCTTTCCCTATTTTTTAGAGAAAGCCGGATGTTTTTTACTTGATACAGGGCTTTCCTTGATAAAGCCCGATTGATTTTTGTTAGTTCTTGGCTCTTTGTTCTTCAACGTTCTTATATCTACTCGGAAAGCAAACAAAAAGTTCAGCAACTATCTCTATTTACATCTGATGTCCTTTAATTTGCAAATGCTGTGTACCGTTAGAGGCATTGGATTGTACAGTAATGGTTTTCATAAAATCGCCGCCCTCCTTAGCTCCGGTAAACCGCACATGGATAGAATCTACCGCATTGGGCATAAGCGAGGTTTTGGGGAAATTTATAACCGTGCAGCCGCAGCCTGCCGATACATTGATAAGCATCAAAGGTTCTGTTCCGGTATTGTGGTACTTAAAATAGCATTCGGGCTTGGCATCTTTCATTACCTTGCCAAAATCGTATGCCAGCGTATCGAAGCAGATGGCGGAATTACCAACATGGTCAGAAAGAAGAGTATCTTTTCCGGTAGTTGATGTTTGCTTGTTTTCTGTTTTGGGTTTGCATCCGAACAGCAGAAAGGCTGTAAGGGATAGGAATATGTATTTTTTCATAATATGCTTAAAAGGTTGTTTAGTTGTTTAATCGTTGAACTGTTGAGTTGTTTATGGTTAAAGGTTTATAGCATTGTTGAATTGGTGAATCGTTGAGTTGTTTAATTACTTATAATTTCTGCTTTAAATCTGTATCTCGTTTACTTATGTCTTGTTTACTCGTCCTCTTATATCTATTTTTTTGCACTGAGAATTCACAGAGAAACACTGAGTTGTTATTACTCTTGTTACATGTTACCCGTCACGCGTTACTAAATTGTATCTTGTTTACTTGTATCTCGTCACACTTTACCTGTCACTTGTCACAACTTGTACCTTGTTTCCTAATTTATTTTTGCTTTGCAGTTTTGTTGTGATAGGACGATAGGATTTTTTCCACTTCTACTTTCTGGTTATCTCCTAAATCAAATCCCTTAAATAATACATTAAAATTTTCATCCAATATATAGCATGCAGGATAAGTATGAATTGCATAATTCTTAGTGGCATTTTTATCTTGGATTACAGGAATATTGATTTCATGCGTCTGTATCATTTTTTTGATTACATCAAGGTTATCAACAGGGTCAATAATAAGGTATTGTATGTTGGGATGATTATACTTTGTCATCATGGATTTCCAAAATGGCAAGGCTCTCACTATGCAAACCGGACAAGCTGCATACGAAAAATCCAATACATAGCATTTTGCTTTTTGCTGATATAAAGAAAAAGCTTTTCCGGAGGTATCTATTCCTATAATATTGGGTACTCTATTGGTAAAATCCTGATATATTTTTGTTGTGTCGTGGTCTTGCCATAAGATTTTCTTAGCGGGATAGTTTTTAGCATCAAAATGAATATCGACTATGGTATTTATTTTATAATTCCGCAATTCATCAGAACTATAGGTCATAGTATCTCCTTTGGGCGTTTTTTGGAAATGAACATATTTCCGCATAATATAATTTGCCGTATCAATATACATGCAAAAATGCCGAGATACAGCGCGATAAGTGCCTGCCTGCAAACTCGGGTATAAATAATCAGGCATATATATATTATTGGAATAGGTTGTAATATGCTCTATAACATAGCATACCCGATTATTCACTTTTCCCAAGCCCGAATATATCAAAGCTGAATCTATATGGTAAGTATCATTAGATTTATCGAAGTAGATAATTGTATCTCCCAACTGGGGATACAAGCGGGCACGGGAAACCATGCTGACATACTTAATCAAACCGGAAGCAGTTCGAAAATAATTTCCTTGTGCTTTGAAAAAGTAAGAATGCTCTTGCATTCCTTGATTAAAATCAGAAACTTTTAACAGTTTTAAATCTTCCTTCCATGCAAAAGCCGTATCAGCTTTTTTATCCAAGAATTTTATCATTTCATTCTCGGGCTGCTTGGCATTTACATTATTGGTAAATTCTTTACTACTCATCCAAGCCTTTTGCATGTTCATGTTTTTGTCAAATAGCATTTTGCAAGTAACATATTCTGTACTCTTCCATATATCATAAGACTTTTTTTGCAATGAAAATTCCAAAGAATTACAACGCAAATCCATCGCTTTGAGGGATTTTTCGAAAACCTGACGGATGTTTATGCTATCTGCCTGCCCTATGGCTGCTATAGGCAGGCATAGGTATAATATCAAAATTGCTTTCATAAATCTAGGTTAAATTAAGCAAGAAGATGGAAACCAACCAAGCCCCAATAATGAAGACTTTATCTATTTTCATCTTCTTGCATGGTTCATAATCACATTTTATTTACTTACGGCATACTTGTAGCAGGCAGAAGCAGTCCCGGCGATAATTGCGTGCTGGGGCTGGGGGTAGATCTTCCCGGATTTACAAATGTGAGTGTTTCTGACCGACCTTGTGTGCAATATCCACCCTCTTTGGTACATGAAATATTATCACAATGATATGATTTAAAACCACTTCCTGTCCCTTCATCTACCTTTCTACAAAAACCTGTAGAAACTAAGGTCGCTGTAGGGGCACTATTACTTAAACACATACAAAAATATGTATAAGTTTTTTGGGGTACCGCAGTTTCTTTTTTGTACATTTCGTCAAAGGGTACAAAATAATAGCCAACATCTTCCCCTTCAGGAAAAGTATAGGTAATACTATGTTCATCATTGTGTGTAATATATTGTTCAGGAACAAACAATGTACCAAACTGTATGATATCCACAGCCGATTTAAACATTCTATTGGGAATCACTTGCCTTTTTACCGTCCATTCTCCGTTTTTACCCATAGTCAATTGCATTTGGCAGATTTCCTCATTGGCAAGGTTCTGTTCGGTTTGTCCGTAAAAAGTATAAGTAGTTCCCTCCTTTATATTTTTTAAAGGATTTATTTTGGCAGGTTTTGTTGTGCTTTGTGCATCCTTGTTGCAAGCCGTAAATACACTTATGCCTGCTATCGTTGCCATTATGGCTATGAAAATGATTTTTTTCATTTGAATCTAATTTTAGTTTTTTATTAATGAATTTAAATTTACAGCCTTAAGGCTGTTCCGGCTTAGCCTGCTATCGCAGCCTTGTCCGGTGTACTTTGGTAAGTACAGTCTAATGTTGTAATTTTGTTACGCCTTTCTTGTAATTTAGTTTATAAATCCTGTTATCTTTAATAGCTTGCACACTATTTTCTTGCATTTATCAGCCTTGCAAGAGAGGCTTTTTATATTAGGCAGAGCCAGCGAAGCTCTTATAATTAAAAACGTATTGTATTCTTTTTACTACTCCGGTTTTCCGCTTACCCAATCTCAAACTGAATTTAGTAAGAAATATTTTCACAAAGGTATTTCAAAAGAATTAAAATAACAAAAAATGGAACGAAGTCGTAACGAAATTTCGAAATATTTGTAAGTTACTGAAAATAACACTTATTACAGAGGTAAAAAATGTAACGAAATGGGAACGAAATTTTTTCGGGAGGTTTTTAGGAATAAAATATATCCTAAAAAAGTGGATTTTTCGCTCGTTTTTCTGGTTTCGGAGAAAAAAGTATATGAATTTTAGAAAAAATGAACGTTTAAATTTACAATTGTATAGTTCATTTTCCCCTATCCTTGCATGATATATTTCAAAGAAAATCCGACATGCAAAGACTTTGTAATGAAGTATCTGCTATAGCCAAAGAAGCATGAACTTTTATAAGCTCCGAGCATAAAAATCATACTACCGATTTGGTTGAAAATAAAGGAGAAGATGATTATGTAATCTATGTTGATAAAACAGTGGGATACATGATTATCAAATGTTTATCATTATTATTAGCGGAGATAGGATTATTGCCGAAGAAAATACAGAAAGCTGTAGAGGCGAAATCTTTAATTGGATTATTGATCCTCAGGATGGTACTTCCAATTTTATACATGACTTTACTTCTCCCCATTTGGCTTAATGTAAATTAGAAGTTGAACAGAAATACAATTTCTGCTCAACTTCTAACCACTTATTTTACTTTCAAACTTTTTATTTCATTACCTCTACCCAGCGGCTGGTTGTACGAGCCTGTGCCTGCGTATCGTACATGCCTTCGCAAAGGATAGCAGGGAGTATGTATTTACCTATATAGGCTGCTTGCAGGCGTATGGTAAAAGTTGTTTTTCTGTTTGAACTCAAATCGAAATAGGTAAGCACTCGATCGTCGCGGATATCCTGATATGTGAAATATCCGTTGTTTTTGGGCGCGCTTGCATCTATCGTTTCTTCGTAAATCCGCTGGTTAAATATTTCCCATCCTGCCGGAATAATGTGCGTTAAGGCAAGGTCGGCAAAATAGGTATTGGTGCTTGTATTGGTAATACTTACATTTGCCAGGAAATCAGTACCCTGTGTTAGTTTGGTAATATCGATGGCTTTCCCTTTTAAATCGGTATAGCTTATGCTGATTCGGAGATTATTAGCCAGTTCCGGTAAATCGTCCACAACAGGTTTAGTTTTGGTTGTCAGCGTAACAAACAAATCGCCTTTGCCTTTATTCTTTATCTTAATATTTCCCGTCAGAGCTTTGGTAGGCACTTCTATTTGGTAAAGTGCGCTTGCAGTTTGTACGGCTTTTTGTGGTTTTCCGTCTACTTCCCATTCAAACTCTACCATGCCTTTGCTTATTTTTTGAGCCAATTTTCCCATGGCTAATAAGCCGTAAGCCGAAGATTGCGTACTAAAATAGTATTCCCTGTTTAATCCATCCGATACTACTTTGGCTTGCATAAAAGCTTTGGGTATATCATCCAGTAGCAGATAGGTTTCCAGAATCATAGCATTATCGCGGATAGAAGAACCGAAAGTGGTGTTGTTTGCCGAATAATTATCAATAACATTGCTTACATTATAAATCAATTCATTCGCGACTTTTTTATTTCCGCTTAAGGTATAAGCCGCTGCTAAACGCCATTTGGCTTGAATGGAAAGTGTTGTATTTTCTTTCATCCGGTTCATAAGTGATTGTTCTCCTGCTCCCGACAACGCTAAAGTATAGAGACGATAGGCTGCTTCCAAATCTGATTGGCTATAGCTGTAGCGGATAGATTTTTCGTCTTTTCCGTAGCGCCAGTCTTTGGCAACTTTGGCTTGGTATTTCTGCCATTTTTTCAAAACATCGGCATTCACTTCGTAGCCTTTTTGTTTGGCTTCGCAAAGAAAATGTCCGGCATAAGAAGTAACCCAATCATTTACATAATTTTGTCCGGGCCAATAAGCAAAACCGCCATTGGCTAATTGCCGTCCATATAAGTTTTTAATAGCTTCGCGGACACTTGATTTGAGTTGTTCCAATTCGTTGGGCTGCATACTTTTCAGGTTCTCTATGTAGAGCAGCGGGAATGCCCTTGAGGTAAGCTGTTCGGTACAGCAGTGTGAATAGTTTTGCAGATAATCCAAACGCCGGCTTAAATCGACGGACGGAATACGCGAAACCTCAAGTTTTACCCAATTCTCATCCGATTGTGATAACAATTTATAGGGAATATTGGCTTCCTGTTGTGTCGCTAAAAATTTATTGGTAAACGAAGTAATTGCCGGATTTGGATTGCGAACCTCTATTTCAATAGTTTCAGAGGCAGTATGTCCGTTGCCTGTAGCCGTAATGGTTACGGTTTCTATACCTGTTACAGAACCCGCTTTCAAGCCGAATGTAAGCATACCGTCGCCTGTCTTTTTGAATTGTATAGATTGAGGATTGCTGCCTGTAGGATCTAACAATCCTTTGGTTGTTACCTTTACGCTTACATCTTTTACGCTTTCTTCCATTGCAAAAATCGTTACCGGAAGCTTAATTTCTTCTCCTACACTTACTACACGGGGCAGCGTAGAAAGAAGCATCAGCGGACTGCGTACCGGCACTGTTTTTTCGGTTTTTCCGTAAGCTATATCTTGTCCTGCAACTACCATCACACGCACAGAACCTACATAGGGAGGCAGTTTGATATTATGCGAACCGGTTTCTCCGGCTTTAATGGCGAAGGGTCCTAAAAATCTTACCACAGGTTTGAAACGATTGGCTTTAGCTTTGGAAGGCGATAACTCTTCATCACCGCCGATACCCAGAAGTGGAGCAAATTTTCCACCAAAAGCACCAATTACATAATCATACAAATCCCATGTTTTGATACCGAGAGCTTCTCGTGCATAAAATTCGGGCCAAGGGTTAGGTGTTTTAAAATTGGTAATGTCCAGCAAACCTTCATCCACTATGGCTAAAGTATAGGTCATGGCACGACCTGTCTTTTCATTTACTTTTACAGTAAATCCGGTTTCGGGACGCAGCACATCGGGCATGCTTATTTGCGGAAAAAGTTCCGAGTTTTTATTGCTTACCCTTACCGGAACCACCCCATACATACGAATTGGTAAATTGTTGATGGTTTGGGCATGCGGTTGCAGCAAACTAATATGGATATAGAAATTCGGAGCCATATCTTCGGTAACTACAAAACTATATTTGGTATCGGCTTTATCGGCAACGGTAATCCATTCGCGTTTAAGTACCGAAGAGCCGTTTTCGAGGGCTACCAAAGCCCTGCCGCCTGCCGAAGCCGGAATCATAACCGTTACGGTTTCACCCACTTCGTAAGAAGGTTTATCGGTAGAAAACGAAAGCATGGTAAGTCCCGAAGGGTCGTCTTTCATGGCACGACCACGCCATGAGGGCCAATCTACATAAATAATCCGTCCGGCAGCATGACCGCTTTCAGTATTTTTTACATAAACCAAATACCGTCCCCAATCGGGATAATCGACCCTGAAATTAATTTTGGCTTTACCTCCGGAAGTATTCAGTTTTCCTGAACCTATTGCTTTTACGGAAGTTCCATTAATATACGAATCGAATGATTCGTTATTGCTTTGCCACCACCAAGACCAGCTTAATTTATAGATTTTGTATTCTAAATCTTGTACATTTACAGACTTTCCGTCCGAATTAAGCGTAACCACATCAAATGTCAGATTTTTGTCGGTTTCCAGAAATTCATTATCATTTTTCGTATTAAAATTAATACCGACATAGCTTTTGAAAGGAGAAAAAGGAACGGATTGGGTAGAAATACTGGCATCGCCGCCCGGCTCGAAAACGCGGGTAACAATATTGGCTTTGAGTAGTCCGGGAGCATTTTCCGATTCAGGAGCATTAATGGTAAATTTTACATCGCCGGAGGCATCTAATTTTCCGTTGAAAAGCTCTGTCATTTCGGTAGAGAAACTGGTTCCGGGACTGTTGAATGTATATTTTTCATAACCCTTGAAAGGTTGATAAACTCTTGATAAAGTCATTTCTACAGTAGCTTTCAAATTTTGGGCTGTAGCTCCCGTAAGCCAATTGGCATGCAATTTGGCTTGTACATTGGGCTGCCAAGCTTCAATTTTATCTGTAGGAATTTCTAAATTGATTTTTAAACGGTTGGGTTTGATGGTTTCTATCCGCAGCGATTTGTGGAAAGTAGAACCTCCTACTTTTACATAAGCATTCCATAAACCGGTAGGGTCGTCGGAGCGGGTTTTAATTTTGTAACAGTAAAATCCGTTTAAGCCTTTGGTTAATGTTTGTTTAGTATAAAATTGTCCTTTGGGATTATACACTTCTAAGGTAACCGGATGTCCTTCAGGGATTTTATTATCTTTATTTTGCAAGATAAAACTCAGGAAAATGGTATCGCCCGGACGCCAAACACCGCGTTCGCCATATAAGAATCCTTTCAGTCCGCGGTTTATTTCTTTTCCGCTCACATCGAAACGGCTCAAAGATTTTTCTTCGCCATTGGCTAAACGCAGGTAAGCTTTGTCTTTACCTTGTTCGGCGGTAAGAATAAAAGGTTTTCCGTTTTTGGTTTCAATTACGGCAAAACCGTCTTTGTCGGTTTTGCCTGTACCTACTACTTGCAATTGATAGTTATAAACTTTCAGTGTAGCACCATCTACCGGTTTGGTATCTAAGATATTATTTACAGTTACCCAAAGTTTGTTGTCGCTATTGCCTTTGGCAATTACGCCCAAATTCGAACCATAAACATTACAGAAAGCGCTAGTATTTTCGGAATTCATGTAATAGCTTGCCTTACATGGGTCTTCCCTGTCCTCCCAATTATATTCTTCTGAACCCTCATACTCATCGTAACCATAATATTCATAGTTAGAAGAATAATCCCATGCCGCCATTTCATCTTCTGTAATTTCTTCGGGCGAAAGAGCTGCCAAAGCTTCATTATTTAGTTTTTCGGGTATTTTGCCATCGCAGCGGTAAAGAGAATATTCTTTTTTAAACGAGAGTTTTACACGGTAAATAGCTCCCGGTTCTTGTTTCATGATTTTGGATAAATCGATAGAAAAATTACTCCATTTACTCAAATTCTTTGAAGCATCGCCATCCAAACGCAGCGTTTTCTTATACACCAGACGGGCAGAGCGTTTCAATTGGTCGGAACCATCCAAAGGGTTATCCTGCATAAACCGCAAAACATTATTCTCATAGATTTGGATAATCTGCAAATCTACAGCCCACAGATTAATAGTTTTAAAGGGTAAAGCCAAATTTTTAGAGTCGGGCAGAATAGTTCCCGAATAAGGAATTTCTACTTTGGGATTTGCGGTCTCTAGAGTTACGGTAATAGAACGGTCTTTGCCTAAGGTTTTTCCTCCCGAATTTTTTAAATGGGAAAATATAGACAGGGTTACATCTTTCCGGTCGCGGAACTCGAAGAAAATCCGCACTTTGTTTTTTTCTATTTGATAAACATAATCTTCGATGTTGAGAATATCTACCGCGCTTTTTATATCCTGCTGTGTTTGCAAGGGATCAGAAAATACCAATTCTACACAAGGTTCGGGTAAGGTAACACAATGAGCCATAAGAAGTTTAAAAACACCTGCTTCGGGAATCAGGGTAGAATCAACTGCAATTTTATCAACCTGAATAGATTTTCCGTTGGCTTTTATAATAAGGGTTCTATCTTCCGACTGGCGTTGAATGTTTTCTATGGTATATCTAAAAACTTTATCTTCTTCGGTGGCAGATACTTTTACAGGCAGGGTTCCCACACCGGGCAGCTCTGCGGTAAGCATGGCTTTTACCTTTTCAATATCAATTTTATCGTTGAAGCGGATATTTCCTTCTACTTTTCCCAGCTTGCTATCGGACGAACTCATGCTGGTATAAATTTCGTTTTCTATCGCAAAATTCTGTTCGACAACCTGAAACGAAAATTCAAAGTTTTCCATGTCTTCCGAAACTTTGGCTACTTTTCCCAATTGAAATTCGGCATGGTAAATTTTTCCTCTATCCAATTCGCCAGCTTCGGGTACAAATTCCACTACATTATTACCTACCCAATAGGCTTTTCCTTTAATTGACGGCGAAAAGTCGAAAAGCTTGGGGTCGGCTTCGCTGTTGATTTCTACATTCGATAGGGCATGAGCCAGCTCTATCCGTATTTTTCCGTCAATAGAAATCTGTCCGCCAGTAAAAGCAGTAATAAATTTGGCAAATTTTGCAGGAGGAATAATCATTTTATTCCGGTTACATGCCGGAAATAAAAGCGTACAAACCAATGCTATTATAAGGATTTTTGAAATATAGGATTTTCTCATTATAAAAATTAAAAAAATGCGGGTACAAAGTCACGAAAAATATTTGAAAGGACAAAGGGAAAAAATGGAAATGAAATTTATATAAATAAAAAAGTTGATATTTGTTTTAAATATCAACTTAACAAGTACTTAATTGTTTTCGAAAATATGGATTTATAACATAAATCCTTTTAATTTTTGTGACAGGTATTTTATTTCAATACTTTTAAAAGTTCGGGTGTAAGCAACGGAATCGTATTTTCTGTTTGAGCAGTATAAAGGTTGCCATCGATAGCAAAACCTTCATCTGTTGCTACGCTTCCCTTTAGCATAGATTTTACATAAGGATGCAAGCTTACTTTTTTACCTTTCCCGATTCCCATACTATCGAATAATAAAGCAGCCCCGCAGTGTCCAATCAGAATTTTACCTTGGTCGTCAAAATTTTTCATTACTGCCAGCATATCTTGATTGAATGATTTCCCGGCATTTTCGCTAAACTTAGGAATTGCATCTCCGCAAGCAAAAACAAGCGCATCGTATTCGTTTTCTTTTCCTTTTAGGTTGGATACTACATCATCTGTTTGCATGCTGATGCCCGAATTGGTTTTTACATCTTTGGTTTCGCCTATTGCAAATGTTTTATAAGCAATACCGTTTTCAAAAAATGTTTCTAAATACTGAAATAAACCAGCCCCGTTAACAGGGTTTACCACTAATACTGCTACTCTTTTTGCCATACTGTTAAATTTTT
>JAVBQU010000156.1:0-4975 GCA_031548675.1 Bacteroidales bacterium | reverse complement strand
AGAGATGAACATTGCACACCCATTCATGGAAGGCAACGGACGAAGCACACGCATTTGGTTGGATTTGATACTGAAAAAGAACTTGAAAAAGTGCGTTGATTGGAGCAAAATCGGTAAAACCGAGTACATGAATGCCATGATAAAAAGTGCCACCAACAGCGCGGATATAAAACACTTGCTCAAAAATGCCCTTACAGACGAAATCGACAGCCGCGAACTATTTCTGAAAGGAATTGATTATTCGTATTATTATGAGGAAAACGAATAACTATCGAGCAATATAATGACGATAATGTAACCGATGATTATCGCTTTATCTGTATCGCATTTGCACCATAAATGCGTAATCGTCTAATATTCAGCAGTCATTTGTTTTGAAGAAGTGAAGTAAAAGCTGATTACAAACGATAGTCACTAATAATTAATCCGCAGTAAAGCATTGCTATACTGCGGATTTCTCTTTTAAAATTAAATTCAAAGACAATGCCGTCAAGCGTAAAATCTCAAAAAAATTTCCTACCTTTGTTCAAAACCGGACAATTTAAAAAATCAATTCCACAATATCCTATTTTACTGAAGGACAAGACTGCTACGAGAAGGATATAAAATAATTAATCAATTAAAAATTCAACAAATGACACCAATTTTAAACGACGACAACTACGCTGAAATTGCTACAGTAATAGATATTCACGAGGCAGATAAGAAGTACAATTTATCAAAACTTTTTTACTATCACTTTATAGAACTTGCCGAAGAAGAGGAGCAAACTACGGTGGTGTATAATGGGAACCTTCATCTCAAATCTCTTGAATTTGGTAAAAACAGCGACTATGTGGCGTTCAACCTAATTGTAGATGGAGATTTGATTGTAGATGAAGATCTTGATTTATACGGAGGTATTGAAGGAGCTTTTCTATATGTTACCGGTAGTATAAAAGGACGTAACTTGCTTGCAGCAGGCTGTATGTATGTTGTGGTAAATGGCAATTTAGAGATTGCAAACGCCATAGTAGGCTGCGACGGCAGCGATGGAGGAGAGGTAAGTGTGAAAGGAGAAACGAGTGCCACCTATATTATTGAAACAGACTATTACACAATGGCTCTTAATGCCAAAGAAGGTGTTTTATATATCGACGACGACTATTGCTGTTCCGAAGATGAAGAGGGCGACTCGGAATTTGATGTAAAAAGAATGCAAACAATTCTACTGCCCGAATATGTAAATGAAGAAGGATATCTTGAAGCATGGGAGATTCTCAGAGCAGTTAGAGATGGCAAGCAGATTTTAAAAACTTCATTAAACAGTACAAACAATTAGGTGCCGATTATTTGTAAATTGCAGGTCAAACAATGAAGTTAAATGGGTGATAATACAAAAATATCAATTCGCTTTTTCAACGACCGTGAAGTTCGTGCTGTCTGGGACGAAGATAACAACAAATGGTGGTTTTCTGTCATTGACATTGTCGCTGTTCTCACCGACCAAGACAACTACAACAAAGCACGAAACTATTGGAAATACCTCAAAGCCAAACTGAAAAAAGAAAACAGCGAGTTGGTTAGTATCACTACCCAACAGAAACTTCTTGCGAGCGATGGTAAACGCTACTTGACAGATATGCTTGATTATAGTGGCATTATTGCACTTGGCAAACAATTTCCCGGCACGAAGGCAAACCGATTTATCGAATGGTTTACTTTCAGTGATGAAAGCATCGACGGAAAAAGTAAAACAAAAGCATACGCCTTGTTTGAAAGCGGTCTGCTTAAAAGTTTAGATGCAGGGACAGTAAAATGCCTACGGCAAATTCATGCTTATCTCTTTGGCGGACTTTACGATTTTGCAGGACAAATAAGAACAAAGAACATAAGTAAAGGCGGATTTACATTTGCCCCCTGTCAATATTTCAACATTACTTTACCTACTATTGAGAGAATGCCTGAAACAACTTTTGATGAAATTGCAGACAAATATATTGAAATGAATATTGCCCACCCTTTTATGGAAGGTAATGGTAGAAGCACAAGAATTTGGCTCGATTTGATGCTGAAACGCTCTCTGAAAAAATGCGTTGACTGGAGCAAGATTAGCAAAAATGATTATCTGAATGCAATGATAAAAAGCTCTGTTGAGAGTACCACAATAAAAAACTTGCTGAAAAATGCCCTAACTAATGAAATCGACAGCCGTGAAATGTTTATGAAGGGAATCGATTACTCGTATTATTACGAAGAAAATGAATAAGAAATAGAAATACGAAGATCATCTTAGCATTAAAAAAACAGAGGCAGCCTAAATTTAGACTGCCTCTGTTTCAATAAATAATATTGTGCAAATTTACACAGTCATGCCGCCATCAACACTAAGTACAGTTCCATTGATATATGCAGCTTCGTCTGAAGAAAGGAAAGCATAAGCGGCTGCAATTTCTTCGGGTTTTCCCAAACGACCAACAGGTACTTTGGCTTGCATACCTTCGATTACATTTTCGGGCATAGCCGCCACCATTTCAGTTGCAATAAATCCGGGAGCAATAGCATTTACAGTGATTCCTTTTCTTCCCAATTCGCGAGCCCAAGTTTTAGTCATGCCGATTAAGCCTGCCTTGGTAGCAACATAATTGGTTTGTCCGAAATTTCCATAAAGACCTACTACTGACGATGCATTTACAATACGTCCATAGCTATTATTCAACATGTATTCCGAAATAATTTTGGTGCAATAGAAAACACCTGTAAGGTTAATATCTATTACTTGCTGCCAAAGTTCGGGAGTCATTTTTTTAAGAGTACTGTCACGGGTAATACCAGCATTGTTTATCAAAATATCGATTCTGCCAAATTGATCATTTACAGCTTTAGCAGCGTTTTCAATTTCTTGGTAGTTGGCTGTATTTACTTTAGCAAAAGTACCGTTTAATTGTTTCGCTAATTCGGTTCCTTTGGCTTCATTCAAATCCCAAATAATAACTTTTGCACCTTCGGTGGCAAATTTAATAGCAGTAGCAGCCCCTATTCCGGAAGCTCCACCTGTAATTATAGCTACTTTATTTTCTAATCTTTTCATATTTTATTGGTTAATTCGTTTATTTGATTGTTTGGTTATTTGTAAAATGTGAGAAATGAAAGGAATAGAAAGCCATTCATCGTTCATAATTCACAGTTCATCGTTCTTTTTAAAATCTAGCGGTATTCATTAATTTGGCGCTACCGTCAATACAGATTTTACCTTCGCCGTTTTCGAGTATGCATTTGATAACTCCACGATGTTTTACTTCATCTACTTCTAAAACTTCAAATTTAGCAGTATAGGCTTCATCTACAAAAACAGGAGCTAAAAATTTCATATCCTGATGCATGTATATAGTTCCATCGCCCGGAAAGATAGTGCCGAAAACTTTCGAAAATACAGCTCCTGCAAAAAAACCATGTACTATCGGTCTGCCGAAAGGTGTGTTCTTGGCAAATTCCGCATTGATATGAATAGGGTTATTATCGCCTGTAATTTTGGCAAATACATCTACATCTGCCTGATTGAATTGTAAAGGATAAGTGTAGGTATCTCCTACTTTTATTTTTTCCATAATTAAATTAGTTATTTTTCTATTTCAAGATTTCATATTTCAAGTTTCAGGTTTGGCTTTGCCGAGCTTTGTTTCGCTGCGGTTCAAAATTGTTGAGTTGTTGAATCGTTGAGTCGCTACCCTTAACTAGTACCTTGTTCACCTGTCAACTTGTTTACTTGTATCTAAAAGTTCATAGTTTAAAAAACTACATTTTTCTAAGAATTACAGCTGTTCCCATACCGCCTCCAATACACAAAGAGGCTAATCCTAATTGTTTATTGCTTCGTAACATTTCATGTACAAGACTTACCGTAATACGGTTTCCCGATGCTCCGATGGGATGTCCTAAAGCAATAGCTCCGCCATTTACATTGGTACGTTCTCTCAACCATTCACAATCAACTGCGTGGTCTTCGCAAAGTTGATGCATAACGCCGATGGATTGGGCTGCAAAAGCTTCGTTAAGTTCCAAGACCTCCATATCAGTCAGCTTTAAATTGGCTTTTTTCAAGGCTTGAGCAATAGCAGGAACAGGTCCCATACCCATAATAGAAGGATCTACACCGCCTTGTCCCACAGCTACAATTTCTACCAAAGGAGTTAATTTATATTTGGCAATCATTTCTTCTGATGCTAAAAGCACAAAAGCAGCACCATCGTTGATACCTGAAGCATTACCGGCTGTAACAGTTCCGTCTTTCTTAAAGGCAGGTCTCAAAGCTGCTAATTTATCGGAATTACTACCCCGATTAGGAAATTCGTCGGTATCAAAAGTAATAGTTTCTTTCTTCGATGGGATAATTACGGGTACTATTTCTTTTTTAAATTTTCCACCATCGATAGCGGCAATAGCTTTTTGTTGCGATTTGAATGAAAAAGAATCTTGGTCTTCGCGACTAATGCTATATTTAGCTGCAATATTTTCGGCTGTAATACCCATGTGAAGTTCCGAAAATGCATCAGTTAATCCATCATAAACCATAGTATCTATTATTTTGGTATCGCCCATTTTCAATCCATTGCGTACAGTTGCAGGCAATGCGTAGGATGCATTAGACATAGATTCGGTTCCGCCCGCTAAAATCATTTGGGCATCTCCGGTTCTGATACTATTGAAAGCATTGATAATAGATTTCATTCCACTACCGCATATCATATTCAAACCATAGGCGGGTACTTCCTGAGGAATTCCTGCTGCTATGGCAGCCTGACGTGCCACACCTTGCTTTAATCCGGCTGATAATACATTCCCTACTACTACTTCATCCAAATCTGCCGCATTGATTTGAGTTTCTTCTACTATATTTTTGATTACGGTTGAAGCTAATTCTACCGCGGATACAGGGCTTAGCGTTCCCAAAAATTTACCAATTGCCGTTCTTTTAGCGGCTACAATATATACTTTC
>JAVBQU010000101.1:0-4762 GCA_031548675.1 Bacteroidales bacterium | reverse complement strand
GTCAATTCAGTTCTTTCATTTATAGAATATAAAAATTCGATCAATTTATCCGTAATAGTCGGAGGAAACATTGAGTTCAAATATTTTCTCTGTCCGTTGTAATAAATGATTAGTGTTGTTATTGGCGCGTCCGCACCGTGTCTTTCTGGAAAAGTCAATGTTTTTAGATTGCAAGTCTGAAGTATATTAACTAGTTCGTTGTATAATGTGTCATTAAGTTTTCCGACAAACTGTCCTGATTTAATGCTATCTATTTCAAACATAGATTCATCGTTGTCTTTATAGAACTTGCCTTTTAAATAAACATTTTTATTGTTGTCAATTTCAAGGTCTATTGTCGGACAACTTCCGAAACAGCTTGTCGTATGGTAGATTATTTTTTCAAAATCTATTGATTTATCCTTGTTGTATTCCTGTCTTATAAAAGTTAGACTTTCTCTTTTGTTAAAGAATTTTTTTGAAAGGATTGAAACGGGTCTAACAGTTAAAGATGTGTCTGTTTGTTTTAAAACAAGTAAGTCATATCTGTCAATGTATAATTTTTCATAGTTAGTTTGAGATGAGTAGTATTGTTTCTGAAAGCTTAATGTGTCTCCCAATAGATAAAACGCCATTCCTTCATCTTCTTCAGCAGTGCAAAGCATATTTGAGTTGCTGTACTTGTTAAGAGTGTCATTTATTACCATAACATCTCTGAAACTTGAAATCCAAGTCCCTTTGAATTTGTTAAACTGTCCGTAGGAAGTTGTACAAATAAAAATTGTCAGCATTGTTAATGTCGTTTTCATAGCTTACACATAACTTATAAATATACGCAAAGATATAATATTTACATATAACTGCCATGTTTTATTAAAAATATTTATATACAAGCAATTATGTTTCTTTTTTGTATGCGTAGGTTGCATATCTTTTTATTTATTAGAGAAGCCACATACCCTAAATACACATGCTATAAAGCTGCGAGACCATCCGAAAAGAAATAATATATAGTTAAAAATAGAAATATACGGCTTTGTCTTTCTGGCTCGCAGCAATCCATTGCAACAATAAACGCCTTGCCACCTCGTTTACTGGTTTACTTAGAAACTCCAAACAAGGGAACTACTGAAAATTAAGGATACCCAAAAGGTTGTTCAAAATTTTGAACAACCTTTTGGGTATATTAGACTTCTTCGGGGAAATTACCCTTTTACCGCATTGATGGAAGGGTATATTATAAAGCCAGCGAAGTCAATGAGTTTATAAGAAAGCATTTGTATTAGCCATAGACAAAGGGTTCCCTTTGTATTACACCACAGGTAATAAAGAATAGTTTTATCGCAAAAGCAATAAAATTCAAAATTTTAGCTATCCGTTAATACCTGTTCATATACCTTTAATGTTTCTGTTGCTGTTTTTTGCCAGGAAAATAGACCTGCCTGTAATTTGCCTTTTTCTATCAAGTCTTGCCTTAAAACAATATTATTCATTAATGACAAAATGGCATCCTGCAATTGTTTCATATTTTTAGGTTCAAAATATAAAGCCGCATTTCCTGCTACTTCGGGAAAACAGCTGGCTTGGCTTACAACGACCGGACAGCCGGCTTCAAATGCTTCTAAAATAGGAATTCCAAATCCTTCATAATACGATGGATATATAAATGCTATTGCTTTATGATAAACCTCAAAAAAATCTTCTTCTTCGATAAAACGGTGGATAAATCTGTCACGAATGCCTAATTTCATTAAGTAAGAATTTTCTGCTTCCATAAATTTCCTTCCCGTGCACAAGATATATAAATCTTTTACTTCCATTAAAATAGCCTGCATTGACCTTGCAAAAAATAAGAAGTTTTTGTGCATCCCTCTTTCACCCACAAATAATAAATACCTTTCCGGCAAATCTAAAGAACGTCTATTCCCCTTCCATAACGAACTTCCGTGGTAAATTACGGTTACTTTGTTTTCCGGAACATCTAAAATATTGACCACATCTCTTTTAGTATTCTCAGAGATAGCAATAATATGGGAAGCTTTTTGGACTAAATTTGCTTTTCGGGCAGGCAGAAAGGTATCAAATAATAGCTCCGGAAACAACTCATGAATCATATCATGAATTGTTAATACAAACGGTTTATCTCCTATATGTTCCAGAAAATAATCATCAAAATATGTTGGGTGGAACACATCAAAATCTTCATTCTTTAGTGCTTCTATTGAACAAATTTTATTGGCATTACTTGTATTTCCATATTTATGGCTATTTGTGTAGACCTTTTGCATTTGAGATTCCTTTTCTCCCAAAACAGCGTTACGTAAAAATTGACTGCGCACATCTTGCAAAGGCTGTAAGCCGGAACATAAATTCTTGCGATGCAAATATACATTATCAGAATAGCAGATAGCTATTTGATACTTTACATTTAAAGGAAGAGAATCTATGAGTTCTGCAAAATAGCGGGAAATTCCTCCATAGATTTGAGATTGAAAGGTTTGAAAATCATATAATACTTTCATATAATCATGCATTACAATTTATCAATATCTATTCTAATAGCCCCTTCCGGAACAATATCTTCGTGCATTTGATCTAAGTAGCGTGAAATGCCACTTTCAAACCATTGAGCCGGAGCCATTACCTTTTTCTCTTTATTAGGATTGAGCCAAGCGCCCCACCAACTGAAGGTACTATTGGCAATTATATGATGACTGCAGAAACTCATCAGGAACATATCCATAATATCAGGTTCATTTTCGATAAAAACAAACCTGTCTCCTATAAAATTTTGTTTGCACCATTCAATATCATCCGAAAAAACCACAAACAATACATCCTTGTCAAAATATCCCATCGCTGTCTGATAGTAATCTAAAGGCATTACTTTAAACCCTCTTGTGGTCAAAAAATCCGTTCTCCGTATATGCATACTACATGTAGACCTGTTCCAAAGGTGAGCATATTTATTCCTAAGATATTGTTCTGTATTTGCTGTAGGTTTAAAATAATACCTGATTAAAGGTTCTACAGGTTTGAAAAATTTTTCCGACTGGAAATATCCATGCATATCCCAATCCCCTGATAGGCATTGAATATCATAATAAAAAAGATACTTCTGCAAATACTTTTTAGGTAAATTTAAACTACCTTCCGGCAATGAGTTCTCAAAATAAGGTGTATAGGCAAATCGGGGAAATACAAACCCATGGTTATTTTTTACGGCAATGCCTATTGTTGCCGCTATCTGGAACAGCTGGTTGCCCAACCTTGCATTACCATAATTTCCCAATTTACTGAATGTCATCATAAAGTAATTCTTGAAATAGTTAAGAAAGCAAAGGTATGAATTTCTATAATAAATTTATTATATTTTATTTTATAATACCACACACAACACCAATGTATTACATATTTTTCATTCGATATTAAAAAAAATAATAGAAAAATTTTCTTATTATGGAAAATTGTTATAAGTTTGCATCCTGTCTTTTGTAAGTTATTTGTATCCCAAAAAATAGGTTATAATTAGGCAATAATGCAGAAAATGGAAATTACGACAACATCTAATTTAAAAAATATTTCTGAAAATTCAGGAAATTATTTTTTGTTGTCGAATGTTTCGGTTTTTTCCTTTCACTTCTCATCGTTCAAGTTCACGCTAAAACATTCTCATGCTTTTTATAGAGCATTGCTGAAAAGATTATTTCGCTATAAGCGTTTGGGTATGTAGTACCTCTTCGTGTATTAATCTAAATAAGATTTTCAAAGTTATTTTTCGGTTTTATTTTCAGTACCAACAAAGGTTTCTTCTCGCTTCTTCTTAACAGTTCTATTCACAAATGGTGTAATTTAAAATCTGAAACTAGTACTTTCAAAAACGAAATCATATAAAATCAATAAACCAAAATCTCTTAAATACCTCAAATTATGGATAACACTATTTTTACAACCAACTTTTCGGTAAAAGATACCACACAAGTAAAATTATTACAAGACACTTTAAAAAGGTTAGGCTATTTAACTAGTATACCTGAAGATGAAAAGAACGGAAGCTTTGGGGCAATTACCAAGGCAGCTGTCAAGGCTTTTAATACTGAGCAAGGTTTAGCTGCAGTATCTACAGTTTCCGAACAAACAATAGCAACTCTTAATACCGAGCTAGTCAACCAGCGAACTTTTTGTGTCAAAGGGCGTATTTCAGATAATTATCATACGGCAATCAAAAATATCAATATAACTATAAAATTAATAAATGGCTCTGAGATAGGAATAGGGACATCTTTATCTGATGGTTCATATTGTGTGTTTTTAAACATTGATCCCTCATTAATAGGTTTTAATGGACTTCTTAAAAACAAATTAGGCATCATTGTAACTTGTACTCAAGGAGCTCAGTCCATTCAATCTGATACGATTTACATTGATGGAATAGAAACAATTGTTAACTTTTTGTCGACAAAGTTCATCTGCCAGGAAAGTACCCGTTATAGCCATCTTAAAGGAAAACTTACAGGATTAACTTTAGATACTCTCAAACCTGAAGAATTTTCTCAAGAAGCTTTAAAGAGAAACGTATCTACTGATGATTTAATGAAAATGGTATTATCTTCTCTTTTATCTAAAAAAGAGAAGGATTTCACTAAAAAAGATGCAATTTTAACTGATGAAAAATATTTTGGATATCTGAGTCAGAATATGCCTGCAAATATACCTGCTACATTATTTTCGGATAATGTATGGAAGGATATTTTGGGATTATGGAATAATGAAAAAAATAATT
>JAVBQU010000029.1:0-4723 GCA_031548675.1 Bacteroidales bacterium | reverse complement strand
CTGTTCCTCCCGAAGTGCCTCCATTGGTGAATGTAAGAACTATACCGACTCCTGATAACATGGCTCCAATTAAGGCACACATAAATTTATTATCAACCAACGGCTCTGTAATGATATTCTGCAAAAGGATAAAAGACAATGCACTTACTACAATTCCGTAAATGGTATTGATTCCAAATTTGGCTCCCAATATTTTAATGGCAATCAAAACCAACACAGCATTGATCATCAAATTTGTATAACCAACTTGCAAGGTTTTACCTGTGGCATAATAAATAAGCGTAGAAACGCCGGAAACGCCCCCCCCCAAAATACCTGAAGGAATCAAAAAACCCGACCACGCAAAGGCGTAAAGAAAGATGCCAAATGTTATAAAAAAATACGCTCTAATATTTTTTAGTACCTTGTTTTTTCCTTGAGTTATGATATTATCCATAACAATAAATTATTTTTGCAAAAGTACGAAAAGTTTACTGAGTAATGAATTTTAGTTTAATGTACTTTGAATAAACTTATGAATAGAAAACGGGAAATTTTAAGTAAACCTATTAAGAAACAAATTGGCAACTTTTTTAATGCTTTTGGTATGAGCTTAATAAGACAAACCCTATTAAATCATTGATTTAATAGGGTTTGTCTTATTTTTGTCGCGTTTTGTCTGCGACTTGTTGTGCGGATGAAGGGACTTGTCCTCTAATCTCCGCAAACAGTATTTCAATGAGTTACACTCACAAAAAACAACTGAGTAACCGATATTGCACCCTTAAAATGGGGACTTCAAAAAGTGTCAAATCGTATATGCAAAAATAGTGAATTTTATTGGATTGGAAAAAGTGAAAAATATTCCATAAAAGATTGATTTACCTTACTCATCATGACAAAATTTCACTGAATAGCAAAGAAATTATACCCTGCGTATCGCCCATTATTGCTATCTTTGTACATTAAATGTAAGGAAAAAAGCATGTCCACCGAAACAAACCGTATAGAATATAAACGGCAACTTACCGATGATTTGGAAAAGGAAGCCGTAGCGTTTCTGAATTATCACGAGGGCGGTGTATTGTATGTTGGCATCGACAAATTTGGGAAACCTTTGCCAATTGCCGATATAGACGGGGATATGCTGAAAATCAAAGACCGGTTGAAAAATAATATCCTTCCTTCATGCATGGGTTTGTTTGATGTGGCTGCTGAGAAATTTGAAGGTGTCGATATTATCAAAATCACCTTTGCCAGCGGAACGGAAAAGCCGTACTATATCAAAAAGCATGGCATGTCCGAAAAAGGTTGTTTTATCCGTGTGGGAACGGCTGCTGAACCCATGCCGGTGCGAATCATAGAGTCGTTATTTGCCAAACGGACACGAAATTCGCTTGGAAAGATAAAATCTTCAAAACAGACTTTATCATTCGAACAACTTAAAATCTATTATGATGCGGCTAAAAAGACATTGAACAATCAATTTGCCACCAATTTAGAACTGCTGACGGAAGAGGGACAATTCAACTATGTAGCTTATTTAATGTCGGATATCAATAACATATCCGTTCCTATTGCCAAATATAACGGATTGAATCGTGTTGACCTTATCGAAAATAATGAATATGGACGTTGTTCGTTGATTCGGGCAACCAAACAGGTGTTAGACAAGGTTGAGTTAGAAAACAAAACCATGACTAAAATTACTTCTAAGGAACGAGAAGAAAAGCGTTTGTGGAATGACGTTGCCTTACGCGAAGCCATTATCAACGCCATTGTTCATAATGATTACACCTACGAAGTAGCACCTAAATTTGAATTTTTTGACGACCGAATAGAAATCACTTCCTACGGCGGATTGCCGCAAGGAATGGACAAAGAAGCATTCTTCACAGGCTTGTCAATTCCTCGCAATAAAGAAATTATGCGAATTTTCCGAGATTTGGATTTAGTAGAGCACTTAGGTTCCGGCGTTCCTCGTATTTTGGAACATTACGGAAAAGAATGTTTTACATTTTCTACTAATTACTTGCGGATGACTTTCCCATCTACCGCATCAGTTACCGTGCAAGTCGAATCTTTAAAAAGCTCTGATAATAAAGATGATATAAATGACACCGTGCAAGTCACCGTGCAAGTCACCATGCAAGTCAATTTATTGGTAAAAGTATTAGATGGGGAAATGAACAGGCAGGAAATACAGACAAAACTTGGTCTTTCAAATAGAGATTACTTCCGAAAAGGCTACCTGCAACCTGCTTTGGAAGAAGGTCTCATCGAAATGACTGTGCCGGACAAGCCGAACAGCCGCTTACAGAAATACCGATTATCGGAGGCAGGTAAGCGATTGAAACAATCTCTAACATAATTACAGAGGTAAGTCGTAGATTCACCACATCTATAAAACAAAAGGGGGAGTCATAATCTTTAAAATTGTTCATTTTGCAATCAAATCTAAAACTTTATCAATGTCATTTTTATAGCTAATATCTTCAAACAAATTGTCGAAGGTTTTATTTATATATGCCAATTTGTGTTTCTGAAGCTTCTTATCTTGGTTGAAAATATTATAGAATCCCATGAGTAATTTCATTTGATGTTCTCTAACGGTGGATGAATATTCGGTTTCTTTTTCTTTCCTGAATTGAGTGAAACGTATTTTTTTGAAGATTTCAAAACATTTATCCGAATATTCGGCGCTATGTATTAGTAGATATTCAAGAAGATAATATTTCTTGAAATCAAAGGACTTTGAATTAATGTACTTTATTATAAATGGATACAAATCAAGAAATTTCACATTTGATTTTTCATAGTGTAGAAAACAGCAATCATATTGGTGCGAAATATGTTCGTCTTCGTAGTCCAAGTATTTATTCAATACGAAGATTGCTTTCTCTCCTTTTATGTCTTCTTCGAAATAAAAGTTGGTTATAGCATAATGAATTACCTCCGCAATACATTTGGCGTCGTTATCGATATAATCAAATAAAATTGTCTCTGCATTTGGGTAATTTCTCACCCATGCAAAATAAAGCATTGCAGAAATGTTTTGCCGAAACTGTTCATCTTTCATTTCTTTTGCCCGAATCAAATAGGACTCTAAACGGGAAAAGTTATAATGAGCATAATATTGAGCTGGGTTGAATGAATACACAAATAACTCATCAGACGCATTTGCGGTAATTGATAGAAATAATGAAAATGTCCTCTCAATATTGTATTTATTCAAATATGCTAATTCATAAAGTACAGATGACAAGATATTATCATTTGCGTTTTGAACAACTTTTTCCATTGTTCCTAAAACTAGTTCTCCATACTTCTCTGGGCTCAATCTATATAATGCTTCTATCGCTGAACCTCGTACAGAATTTATCGCGGAATTATACAAATCTCTATCGTTTCTTCTTTTAGGATTGGGATATGACAGCGCCAAATCAACAGCAAAGTCTATGATTGTTTGATCCTCTATTCCTTTTATAAATAACTTTCTTAAACTTAATGCAATGTAGAAAAGTTTATCATCGGAATATCGTTTATTGACTATTGCCGCTACAAAAATATCTTTCAACGTGTCATTGGGTATATTGGTTTCTCCAAAAGCGTATAGTGCTTGAGCAATATAAGATTCATGAACATTTTTGTCGGCAATCATTTTGTGAATTAAACTGACAAAATCATTTGGCCGCTTTTTTATTTCGTCTTCTAATCGCTTTGCATGTTCTTCTCTCCCTCCGGTAAAGCTATAAAGAATCTTATCTTCGTTGTATTTGACAAATGACTTCAACCATTGTCCTTCTGTCATCTTTGAGTATGCATCCTGTTTTATTGGCGAAGCAATACCTCCCATCTGAAAACGACTGCTATACAAATGATCAGAAGGCTTTGCTTTTGGAAACTTCCTGTTTAATTCTTGATATACTTTCTTTGCTTCAATATTTGATTTTACATATTCAAACGGTAATGCTTGCAAAAACAAATAGGTAGCTAATCCGTAAGAAGACCAGAAAGGATTTCGTCCTTCCCTTTTATCTACTTGTATTTTTCCATTACTTTTAAGTGATAGAATCGTATTCAAAACACTTTTTTTGTTTTTATCACAGAATATTGGAAACCAACATTGAATAAGTCGAAATAAATCTCCTTGCAACTCACCATGATGTGTTATTTGATTGATTGCATACATTCGATTTATAATGGCAATAACCAGATCTTCTTTATCTGATTCCGGCTTATCCAATACACATAGTATAAGTTTTAGAATAGAGCGATATTTCGATGTGTAGTGTGTTCTTACGAAACTATCATAAAAAACAGGATTTTTGTCGCGAATTTCTTTTATCCACAGGATAAGTCTTGCATAAATTCGCTCTTTGTCCGTATGGTAATCACTTTTGTTGTTTACCACGCTGAATAAGTTAAACAATCCATCTGAGACTAATAATTTGTCTTCTTCATCTGTCCATAAGTGTTTTTGGCTTTTTATGGCTGAAAGAATCGTATCAAATAAAAATGTAATCGATTTTTCAGGCGACACTTTGTTGATCAAATCCAGTAGCTTCTTTTTCTCATACCAATCATCTCTACGATGTTTCTTTTCTCTCTCCAAAATCCCATCATAGATACTTTCTGCGATTTCGTTTATCACAAAATCTACATTTGCAGGGACAATGTTTTCAAGTGTATGATGATATGAAAACGAATCTAAAGAATCATTACAATAATGAAATAAGTCGTA
>JAVBQU010000210.1:0-3696 GCA_031548675.1 Bacteroidales bacterium | reverse complement strand
AATTCAGTTTTTCGGGCAGGGTAAGCCCATAAACCCTGTAATTTTTTTGGTATTCGGCTTTATACAAATCATCGTTGTGGGGTTTTTCCTTCCCCAAATAAAATAAAGAAAATACACCAAATCCGGCAAAGAAAATCACTAAATACAGCCCTATGGTTTTAAAGAGCTTTTTATTAAATATGGCTGGCATGTTCATGAGCTATTATATAAAAGGTGTTTGAAAGTTTTTGAAAGCAAGCGCATTTTTATCTTTTTCCGACATAACAGGATTGTCGATATTCCACGTAATGGCTAAATCAGGGTCGTTCCAATCTATACAGCCTTCCGATTCCTTATGATAAAAGTGTGTGCATTTATAAGCAAAAATGGTATCATCTTCCAAAGTAAGAAAACCATGGGCAAAGCCTGCCGGAATCCAAAGCATGGTTTTATTTTGTTCCGTAAGCGTAATAGATACATGTTTGCCGTAAGTAGGGGAGTTTTTGCGGATATCGACCGCTACATCTAACACACTGCCTTTAATTACCCTTACTAATTTGCCTTGAGCATAAGGAGGACTTTGAAAATGTAAGCCCCGTAAAACCCCTTTGCATGATTTCGATTCATTATCTTGCACAAATTCGACATCAATACCTACATCTTTTATTTTTTGTTTATTATAAGATTCAAAAAAATATCCTCTGTTATCTTCAAATACTTGTGGTTGAATAATCAATAAATCCTCTATCGTTGTTTCTATAATTTCCATCTATATTTTTGTTTACTTGTATCTTGTACCTATTGTTATGCTAATTATTAAATGTCGTCATTGCGAGCGATAGCGAAGCAATCTTACTGATTTAAAATGAGACTGTTTCGCTTCGCCCCTTGTTGAGCGGAATGTGCAATTCCGCTTTCATTTTTTGCCAAATTTCAAATTTGGCTATATTCCGAGCGGCATTATTAAATGACCGCTCAACATCCTACCATTTATTCCATTTCAGAACTTTCCGCTGAGCAGGGGAAACATAAATTTATTATCTCTCTCAATCAAGTAGTAATCAAATTCATTGTTTGTACTCATTTCTCTTTTGTTTTTATAGTTTTCTAAACATTGCACCGGTATCCCATTCCGAAACTTTCCAGAAACTCATTCCTGTTAATCCTTCTTCCTTAATTGCGTTGTAAATACTTTGATGAACAAGAAGCATACTTGGGTCTTCTGCTAATCTTATAACTTTTCTTTGTTCAAAAGGTGTTTTTTCCATTAAATCTTCATTTAACGAGATACTTTCCAAATCCAGAATCAGACCCAATTCATCGGGTTTTCCTCCTTTATAATTCTTTTTATCGATAGCTGCTAATCTGTTCCATACATGCATGAAATTATGCCCCAGAATTATTTCGCTTTTTTCTGTTTCTATTTCAGCCGGGAAAAACTGTATACCATGTACTTCTTCACGTTCAAGTATATTTTTCAATTTTTCACTCACAGCATATTGAGCATCCAGAATTAATAAATCTGCCATTTCATATTCAGGATAATCGTCATCAAATTCTATCTTAATAGGTAGTTCAATTTCGTCATTATCAAGAGGCATTTTCTTCATAAAAGGTCTGCAATTTGTATCTCCAAAAGTTAATACCGGATGATTATACGCATTATCTGCTTCCATTACATAATACTCATTGTCAAATTTGTTGTGATTCATTGTTCTTTGTTTTCGGCCTTTTCGGACGGTTTCTAAATTTGGGTTCACCCTTGTTGAACGGAATTTGCAATTCCGCTTTCATTCTTTGCCAAATTTCAAATTTGGTTATATTCCGAGCGGTATTATTAAATAACCGCTCAACATCCTGCCATTTCAGAACTTTCCTCTGAGCAGGGGTTATCTAAACATGGCATTACCATCCCATTCATCAACTCTAAAAAATTTTAAACCTGCTAGATTCTCTGCTTTTATTACTTCATATATACTTTGGTGAACCAAAACTGTAATATCGCTTTCTTCCAACTGAAATATTAATCTTTTCTCCAATGGAATTTCGTCTAAAAGTGCTTGATCTAAAGAAAACTTCTTTAATGAGAAAATCTTTCCAAATCGATTAATCGCACTTCCTTCGTAATTATTTTTGTCTATTGCTGGTAATCTGTTCCAGAAGTGAATGGCATAATGTCCGTTTATAATCTCGCCTTTGTTGGATTTTATTTCCACAGGAATAAACTGTATTCCCCAAATTCCCTTTTTTATAAAGAAGTTTTTTAATTTCTCACTTCCTGCAAAATTTGCATCAAGCATTAATAAATCTGCTATTTCATATTCTTTTGGAAATGGCTCTCCAAATACAATTTTCAGGGGTATTTCTATTGCTGTTTCATCAATAGGCTCTGCCTCTAAAAATGGTTCAAAATTGGCATTTCCCCATGCTAATAATGGATGGTTGCTTGCTCCGTCCATACTC
This sequence comes from Bacteroidales bacterium, assembly GCA_031548675.1. GTDB lineage: Bacteria > Bacteroidota > Bacteroidia > Bacteroidales > P3 > JAVBQU01. Next base: position 1,254 of record JAVBQU010000210.1, on the reverse strand, counting down.
ATTACATAGTACTCGTTGTCAAATTGGTTGTGTTCCATTTTTATTTTGCTTTTGTGTTTTTTCTGATGGTTTCTAAATTTGGTTTCACTCTCAAGCGTAGTTTGCAATTCCGCTTTCATTCCTAGTTTACTTGTATCTTGTCAACTAATATCTATTTGCTTATTTCTTGTATCTTGTACCTAGTCAACTTGTATCTTATTTACTGCTTTCCCCACTTAAACCCGTTATGCTCTATCCCAGCCAGCGATAGAATTCGATCCACTACCGTATCCGCTGCTTCCTCAATAGTTTGGGGCTTGCTATAAAACGAAGGCGATAAGGGAACAATTACACCGCCGCTTAAGCTTAGTTTTTCCATATTCCGAATATGTATCAAATTATAAGGAGTTTCGCGTATAGCTAAGATGAGTTTTTTACGCTCTTTCAACATTACATCCGCTGTACGTGTAATTAAGGTGTCCGAAATTCCCGAAGCAATCCGCCCCAAAGTTCCCATGCTGCAAGGGCAGATAATCAACGCATCGTATTGGGCAGAGCCCGATGCAAAAGGTGCATAAAAATCCTTATTATCAAATGTGCGAAAAAAAGCCGAATCGTAAGCCGTGTTGTCTAATTCTTGATTCCAGACCAGCTTACCGCAATCCGACCAAACCACATTGGTTTCTATATCGGGGAATAACTTAAGTTTTTCTAATAAACGGTGGGCGTAGACAGCACCACTTGCTCCTGTAATTGCAACAACTAATTTCATCAGAAGGTATAATTTAAGCCAAACGAAATAGCATTGCTGTAAGCACCATGCTCAAATAAAAAATACACATTGTCCGGCAAGGTATTTTTCCGGATACTCAAAAGGCTGTAGGTAAATATGCCCGAAATGGCAATATGTTCCGTAATGTTATAGCTGATTCCTGCATAAGCACTCAAACTTACAGGACGCATATCGTAAGCAGGATTTTCCGTTAAATCAGTCCCGTTGCTTTCCTCAGTCCTGCCGATATAAATATCAGGCATTAAACCGATTTTGAAAGTAAATTTTTTCCAATCATACAAATACAACACCGGAATTTCGATATAATTCGCATTTAAAGAATAATCGGTATAATCTCCTTTTTGGGTATCAGGAGAAACCTTAGCCCCTTTTTGCATATATAGAATCTGCATTTCCAGTTTCTGATTCGGACGAAAAGCGTAATTTACAAAACCACCTCCTATAAATCCGGCTTTATTATATCCGCCATGCCCGTCGCCATC
>JAVBQU010000218.1:0-6765 GCA_031548675.1 Bacteroidales bacterium | reverse complement strand
GGAGCCGATGATAATGCTTCCGGCGTTGCCATGATGCTGGAATGTGCCCGCGTACTTGCCAAGCAAAAGCCCGAAAGAAGTATTATTTTTGCCGCATTTTCCGCAGAAGAAGAGGGCTTATTAGGCTCAAAATATTTTGTAGAACACGCCCCTGTAGATAAAGCCCGAATAAAAGCGATGGTTAATTTTGATATGGTCGGACGTTTAGATTCCATTCTTCATATCGAAGGTACAGGTACAGCTCAGCAATTCGATTCGTTGATTACAACATCGCAAAGCCGCGAACCATTTCAAATAGAACGTTCACCCGGTGGCTATGGTCCCAGCGACCAATCGTCTTTTTATGCCGAAAAAATTCCGGTACTCTTTTTTCATACCTCCATTCATGAACAATATCATACCCCTTTCGATGATTGGCAGTTAATCAATTTTGAAGGAGAAGCCCAAATAGCAGACTTTGCATCGAAGCTTATTTTAAAACTAGCAGCTTCCAATCAGGATGTAACATATATCTCAACCGGAAGTGCCATAGATATGTCGCGCAGCGGTATGAAAGTAACCTTAGGCATTATGCCCGATCATGCATCCGGAGGAAAAGGATTAAAAATAAGTGCGGTTTCGCCCGGTAAAGCTGCCGAAAAAGCCGGATTACAAAAAGGGGACATAATTACAAACATACAAGGCGAAAAAGTTGACGGTATCGAAAGCTATATGCAGCAGATGAACAAATGCACCAAAGGACAGATTATCCTTATCGATATTCTACGGAATAATGAAAAGAAAATAATTACTGTAGCCTTGTAATTCATTTACGAGTAAGTGACGGATTAGATACCAGTAAATGAGTTGACAAGTGAACAAGGTACGTGAAGCAACTCAACAATTTTGAACCGTAGCGAAACAAAGCCCGGCAAAACCAAACCCGAAATATGAAATTTTGAAACCTGAAATATATGAAAACATTCAAAACTGTACTTATCTATATTATAGCTTTGGTTATTACCTTAGCTGCCGTTGTTTTTCAACGGATGACGGGACCTACTTATCCATATAAGGAAACTATTACTTTAAATGGGGTAAGTTACAAAATAAAACTGCCGCGAAGTTTAGATACAAAGGATAAATCGCCCATACAAATAAGTCTTCCTTCCAAAAATATACAAGGGCAGGTTCAGTATAGAATTTATCCATCTGATATTCCTTTTATGGTCAATACCTTAAAAACATCTGCTCAAGGATTAGAATTTGCTTTGCCTGTGCAAAATGCTGCCGGTAAAATTGAATATCGGATTATATTGACAGAGAGTAATGATGTTTACGAATCGCCTTATTTAGTAGTCCGGTATAAAGATTCCGTGCCTGCCATTTGGCTTATACCTCATATTATACTTATGTTTGCGGTTATGTTTATAGCTGTGGTAGCCGGATTAATGGCAATTTTCAAACATGGAAATTATGTGAGAATGCTGTTATGGTCTGGTATTTTATTATTTATAGGAGGAATGGTTTTTGGCTGTATAGTTCAAAAATATGCTTTCGGTACATTTTGGTCGGGCATACCTTTCGGTTGGGATTTAACAGATAACAAAACGCTGTTTACGCTGCTGATTTTTGCTTTTGCTATTTATAGAAACCATAAAAAAGCATCCCGCTTATGGACTATTGCTGCCACAGTATCTTTGTTACTCATTTATTCGATTCCGCACAGTGTAATGGGTTCGGAATTAGACCCTAAAACGGGAAAAATGAGGCACGCTTCCGAAACAAGATGCATAGAAAGCCAAACATGAAGGTTTTATGTTAAAAGATTAGGACACTCTTGTCAAAATTAAAATGCTCATTTATCCACGGATAAATGAGCATTTTAATTTTCTCTACATATTTAAACTTGAGGCTTCGCAGTTATCATTTATTTCTTTTTCGATAAATTGCTGATAAATTCTAAGGAGATATTCCGTAGGTCGACCAACATTAATGTATCCAGGCAATTATTAAAGAGTGGGTCTACATTAAATCCTAAAGCTTTGCCATTAATTAAATTAGCGTATTGGCGGTATAATACCGGAGTGCTGTAGGTTGGATCTATAGCTTGTAAATACTGATCCAATTTGCCAAAATTTCCATTAGTGAATTTTTTAAATTCCGCTATGTCTATCGACGGATCAATGGTAAATTCTGTTTGGTTTTTGTTTTTTACAAAAGGAGCCATATCCACATCTAAATAGTATTCCTTTAAAAACTCTATCAACAATCCTTTAATAGTTTCGCTGTATCTTCCGTCTAAGCTTACAGGTCCTATTAAGAAATGATAATTATGACGGATTAAGATTTCTAAAATAGATTTCCAAAGGGCTAAAAGTACCGTATGCTTTTTTTGATATTCTTTGATGATGAAAGAACGTCCCAGCTCAATGCCATGTGACAATAACGGAACAAATTTTTTATCTAATTCAAATAAAGTAGAAAGGTAAAAACCCTCTAAACCATATTTTTCGATAATTTCCTTACCTAAACCAATACGGTAAGCACCTGCTATATGGCTAAGTTCTGCATCCCATAAAAAAAGATGATGGAAATAATTATCAAATTGGTCGGTATCGTTCGATTTGCCTGTGCCTTCGCCTACCTCGCGGTAGGTAATTTCGCGCAGGCGGGATATTTCCCTCAAACAATTGGGCATGGATGCTGCAGGAACATAATAAGTATGCAGCGAACCAACTTCCAGTACCTTATATTTTGCTAATCCGAATACCTCGTTAATAAGCAAAGTCTTATCTGTTGGTGTAATGATAGGCTCAAATGCGCTCATGGTTATTTTGTATTATATCGGATTATTATTTTAAAGCATAAGTTTTACTACGAAAAAAGTCTCCAATTTCTTGTTCCGTTTTTAAATGATTAAATTCTTCAGGCATAATAGGCTTCCCTATTTTTACCGGAATTTTAGCTCCTCTCTTATTCAGGAGTTCCGAAGGTATTTTCATGGTTCTTAATATCGGATGAATTAATCCTAAGGCATGAAACCAAAAGCTGTTTTTGCCATCAAAATATACAGGAATAATAGGTACTTGCAATTGCTTGCACATACGGGCTATTTGTCCTTTCCATTTTATATCAGCTATTTCAAACTTCCAGTTGCTTATCGATGAAACTTGTCCGGCAGGAAAAACAGCTAATGAATTTCCTTTTTTTACATGTTCCATCGCTTGCCGCATGCCTGCAATGTTCAGCCCTACACCTTCTTTTCCATCAAAAGGATTAACCGTAATAAATATTTTATCCAGCGGTTTAATTCTTTTTAAAATATCGTTTACCAATATCCTAACATCGGGGCGTCTTCCTCCGATTATTTTGGCTAACATTAGCCCGTCTATTGCCCCGAACGGATGATTTGCCATTACAATAAATTGACCGGTTTCCGGTATGTTGGCTAAATCTTCGGGTTTAACTACTTCTGTAACCTCTATTTTTTTCAATAATAAAGCGGCAAACTTTACCGGATCATCGGTTTTTTCGAGACTTTGATATTGTCTCTCAAATTCTTGCCATTTTATTACACGAAACACAAAACTTAGAAATCGTTTACCTCCCAGATATTTAAAAAAGGGAAACGAATCCATGATTTCATCATAATTGATAAGTTCCATTTTGCAAATGTAAAAAAAATATTTTCACTTACCCAACTTTCAAATTGTTTATCTGTAAATAATCAAATTCAATAATCTGTTTTATATCTAAAATGCAGATTTATTTATTTGATAATAAATAGAATATGTGATACTGAAACAAATTCTATTTATAAATGTTTATAGGCTAAATAGTATTTTAAATTTTAAAAAAATCAGGAATGAATAAATGGATTATAGGAACCTTTTTTCTTATTTTCTTGTTTGTAAAACAAGGATTTACAAACAATAGAGAAAATACAGCTGTTATCTGCCACTTAGAAGATAGCTTGGCTGTAAGTCCGGAACCAGATACCACAAAAGCGAAGACAGCACATAAAATTACTTTCAAAGATAGTTTGGACGGAGCTTTTGATTTGAGTGATTTTTTGATAAATGCACATGGTTTTATTCCTGTTCCATCGCTTATTACAGAGCCGGCTTTGGGAGGAATAGGTGGTTTTGCGGGTTTGGTATTTATTCAGCCTCCGAAAGAACGTGTGATAATAAATAAGCAGGGGAGTGCTTCGCCGGTGCGTCCGACCATAGCCCTTTTGGGTGGTATGTACACCGCGAACGGCTCATGGGCATTGGCAGGAGGCTATACCAGCGAATGGCTGAAGTACGGCATTATATATACTATAGGAGGGGCTTATGCAGATGTGAATATGAATTTATACAGAACATTGCCTTTTTCGGACAATGAAATACATGCTTCGTTCAATTTTAATTCAGTACCTTTATTGCTTTCTGTCCGCAAAACTTTTTTGAGAAAATTTTCCGCAGGATTAAAATATATGTACGCTTATACCGATGTAAGCGTGAATTCTTCCGATACGATGGCAGGGCATTATTATTTTAATGAATTATTATCCAAATTTAAAATGACCAATAGGGTAAGCAAATTAAGCCCTGTAGTTGTTTTTGATACGCGCGATAATATGTTTTCACCCAATAACGGTTTACGCATTGATGCCGAAATGGATTGGTCGGCAAAAGCCATAGGAAGCGATTTCGATTTTACACAACTCGATTTTGGAATTTACGGTTATAAACAATTTGTAAAACCTTGGGTGGCTGCCTTGCGTTTAGAATGGTCGCAAATATTTAATGACCCTGCATTTTACATGTTACCCTCCATTTCGCTTAGAGGTGTGCCTGCCGAGCGTTATCAAGGAAATATTACAGCACTGGCAGAAACCGAACAGCGTGTAACGGTTTATAAACGTTGGTCTGTGGTAGGTTTTGCCGGACTGGGAAAGGCTTTTGATACATACGATACTTTTGATAAATCCAAATGGGTTTATAACTATGGAGGCGGTTTCCGTTACCTTCTTGCCCGAAAATTCAACCTGCAAATGGGAGCCGATTTAGGTTTCGGACCCGATGACTGGGGTATTTATATTATCTTTGGAAGCAGCTGGCTGAGAGATTAATAAGATTTAGAAGCATTCTTATATATTTTCTTACGTACGAAAATAAAATTACTTCCGTGTGTAAGTAAATTTTCTCCTGTGTATAAATAAAATTACTCCCGTGAGTAAATAAATTTCTTCACGTGTGGAAAATTAGCCGCGTGCGCGAGTAAATAATTCAGATGCAGATTAGCCGTACACCTTTACCTCAATTCCCATCTTCCGAACTTGTTCAGCAATAGCATCGAGCGTGGTTTTATCTAATTTTTCCAAGTCTTTTTCGGGAGTTACCCTGTCTATCGGGTAGAGCATTACATAGCGAGGCTTTATCCGTACGATGTGCTGCATCCATAAGTCAATTTCTTCAGGAGTCGTATTATCAATAGCTGTGCCGTGGCTATATCCTTTTAACAAAAGAGTTTGAATAATAGCTTTAGCTCCAAATTCCTCTAATTTTTTCAGGACAGTTTCAAATTTGATAGAAGAGGCAGGCTGATTGATAGCCCTAAACATGGCTTCGCTTCCGGCATCTAATTTTAGGATAGGATTATCTACTTTTTGTAAGGCTTCAAAAATCACGGTATTATCCAAACGCGTTGCGTTTGATAATACCGTGATTTTGGCTTGGGGCATATATTGGTTGCGGAGTTCGATAACTCTGTCAACAATAGCAGAAAATTCGGGATGTATGGTAGGTTCTCCGTTTCCGGCAAAAGTAATAGAATCTATGATAGTACCTTCTGTTTTTGCTTTTTGAAGATAATGTTCCAGAGCCGTTTCTATTTCTGCCCGAGTATGAAGTTTTACATCTGTTCCATACTCAAGCTCGTTCCAGCCGCATTCGCAGTAAATGCAGTTGAAGTTGCAATATTTTTTATGAATGGGCATAATGTTAATACCCAAAGAAGTTCCGAGCCTCCGGCTGCGGATAGGTCCGAATATGATGTTTTCGAATAACACTTTTGTAAATTATGAATTATGAATTATGAATTATGAATTATGATTGATTTATTGATAGAATTTTGAGTTTGCAAATCAATAAACAAGCATACTTATTTTCATTTCGCATTTTTTGCAATCGAACACTAAGCGGAAACGCTTGCCATTATTATGCAAATATAAAGGTTTTTCAAATTCTTTTTCTTGCCGAAAATATTTTGGGCATTGCCCTAGTTGATATTTTATGCAATATTTGGTGGTCATCAAATCTGCATTTTTAATATCTCCGCCATGTTCAAAGCCTTGCGACCATTTGGTTACGCCATGCCGTTTGTAAAATTGAACAGCAGCTTTGTTCAGAATATTTTCCTTATAATCAACATCCTGTTGAATATAAGGCTCATCATTAGGCGTAAAAATAACATCTTGCGGACGAAATAGTTCGATACGGCGGATAGTCAGCTTTTCAATCGCATTTCTTCGCAATGTATTTAATACAGAAATGGGTAAAAAATATTTTTGAGAAAGGGAGATTTCTACTTTTTCTGCTTCAAAAAGTGTGCCGCCCGTTTTAGTTAGCTGCTGCGTAATTTTTTGCTCATAATTTTCGGTTGAAGAAGCTGGTTGCTTTTCGCATGCAAATGTCTCGTTTATGACAATGCCGTCTTCATCCGTAATTTGCAAATCAAAACCATGTTCATTGTCTTGCAGCCGCATTTGTATAGCTATTTTACGCACAGAAGTTT
>JAVBQU010000034.1:0-7135 GCA_031548675.1 Bacteroidales bacterium | reverse complement strand
GTTAAAGCTTCTTTATAATATTGGGTACTTTGAGGAATGATTAAAATACAATTTTCTCAAAGTAATAGGCGAATGGGAATTTTCGCATAAATTTTTAAACCCTAATAGATTTATACTATAGTCTATTAGGGTTTTATTTTATTATCCACATAATTTTTTATTGCATGAGAAAAATTATTACTATTTGTTTTTGTTTATTTATGGTTAATATGCTTTATTCGCAAAGCCGGATTATCAACTCTACACCGATAGAAAATCTTCCGGAACACAAACCACCCTTTTTGTCGTTAGGAGTTGGATTAGGCATTAATAACTATTGCGGATTATTTGGAGCCGGAATGAAAGTTAACGTATATGAAACCTTTTATTTAAAAGGCGGAGTTGGAATAGGGAGCTGGGGATATAAATATTCTATCGGAGCAGGTTACGATTTAAAATCGCGTAATAGCTGGGGATTTGGAGTATACTATGAACAAGCATCAGGAATCAAAGGTTTTTATACTGATTTAGATGTAATAAATAATGGAGTTACAACTAAGCAAAAAGTAGAAATGGACTTAAAACCTGTAGGCTCTGTTAATTTAACAGCAACTAAAACATGGAATTTTAAAAGAAATCCTCACAATTGTTTCTATATCGAAATGGGTCTTGCTTTTCAGGTAGCTTCAGGAGATATGTATAAATTAAAAGATGAAAACGTAGTACTTAGCGACCTATCGAAAAGTACTATTACAATGATGAGCCCCGGAGGATTGGTTTTTGGAGTGGGATTTTTGTTTGGAATGTAATTTGTAACATAAAAATAAATTCATTTTATAATGATACTTCATATAGAAACTGCAACCCCTGTTTGTTCGGTAGCATTAGCAGAAAACAGTAATTTGATTGCATTAAAAGAAAGCACTTTACCTAATTCGCATTCGACTTTGCTATCCGCAATGATTAAAGAAATTTTAGATGAAAACCATATTACTTATAATCAATTAAAAGCTATTGCTGTAAGTAAAGGACCGGGTTCTTATACAGGTTTACGAATCGGCGTTTCGACTGCCAAAGGATTATGCTATGCTTTAAACATTCCTTTAATTTCTATTCCTACACTGGATGCCATAACCGAAGGTGCAAAGCAAAAATATCAAGGAAAAAATATGCTATACTGTCCGATGATTGATGCCCGCAGGATGGAAGTATATGCAGCCCTTTATAATGATACCGAATGTATCCGTTCTGTACAAGCAGATATAATTGAAACAGATACTTACCAAATATATTTAGATAAATCTTCGGTAGTTTTTATAGGAGATGGCATGGCTAAATGCAGAGAAATATTATCAACCAATGCCAATGCCATGTTTGACGATACTATATTAGCTTCCGCTGCTTTTATGGTACCACTTGCTTATGAAAAATTTATGACAGAAAAATTTGAAGATGTTGCTTATTTTGAACCTTTTGATTTAAAAGAATTCGTAGCAGGAGCTCCCAGAGTAAAGGGCTTGAGAGATTAACAAGATCTGAATTTCAATTCATTATACTTTTCTTTCCCAAAGTTTCGTTAAAATAGGTTTTTCTATTTTTTGCCGTAGTTTATAAAATCCATAATATGTGTGGAGCGAAGTATATAAAATAGATGCTATTTTTTCTGCTCCAAGAGGTGTAAAATGTACATAATCGCTGCCAGCTAATGCTGGTTTATGGTTTACCCACGCAATCATTGAATTTTCTCCACCCATTACATTAAACATATCCCAATAAGCTGCATTGTTTTCTAAAACGACTTTCTTCAAGGCATCGTTTGCAGCTGACAAATACGGATAGCTTTGTAAATTTCCATTAACACGGGTACTCATATCTGACGGACCAATAAATAAGATTTTACTATTGGGGCTTGCTGCTTGGAGGTATTTTATTTGCTGAGCAATAGATTGTGCATAGTTTTCAATGCTTTTGCTTCCTGAAAGTGCAGGCATCGCATTACCGCCGAATTGTAAAATAATTAAACCGGCATTCAATTGGCGGAAGGTTTGCTTCAACAATCCCATGTCTATTTTTGAGAAAATTGTACCAGAACATCCTCTTAGGGGAATATTATCAACAGCTACGCCATAATCTCCGTCTAAAATTACACCATAAATATTAGCATTTCCTTTCATGGCTAAATTAACACTTGATACAGGTGCATCTAAATTCCAGTTCATAATTTCTAATAAAGAAGTACTGTCTGAGTTTAAAGATTTGGTATTGCAATCGGAATTACTGTTGCAAGAAAGTGTTGCCGTAAACTCACTAGCCTTATTGTTCAATAATAGCTTTATTTTAGAATATTGTTTGCTCCGAGAATATGTGTTCGGATAATTCGCTTTTGAAGCATTAAAAACAGTATTTCCTGTAATTCTAAAATATTTAGTCATTACACCGTAATCTTGTTCCTTGGTCCGGCTAAAATCCCCATATACACCATAAACTTGCAAATTTCCTGTAACAGACTGCTTTACAGAATACGATGCAACATCTTGTTGTAAAGGAACTAAGCCCACGCCGCTTCCACCGAAAGTTTCCTGTAGTTGATCTCTAAGATAGCCCGAAATCCTATCCATTTCTATTTGCGAATCGCCATAATGTATTATACGGACTATCTGTTTCCGTTTTTGGGCAACATCTAATTGGTTAAAAAGCTGATCCAGAAATGTAGTGTCGTTGTTAGGAAAATGCAGACGTGCCGGACTTTCATTAAAAAAGTTCTTATAGTAATTAATACTATCTGGCAATGAATGGATATTATATTTTTTAGCACTATTTTCGATGGCTAAGAGAACAGAATCCACATCAGGAGGAGGGGGCGTTTTAGAATTCTCTAAATTAAATCCCTTAATTTTGAAATCACCAATTTGAATGCCTTCTTTGGGAAAAAATTCACTGATACAGAACAAAAGTGCAAAAATAACAGATATGTATAATAATATATGTGAGGGTTTCATGTAAGATTTATATCAAAAGATTTTAGTTGCCGGATTTTTTAATAATGAGTTTTTGTCCGATTGATATTTTATCCGATTTCAAATTATTCCATTTTTTTAGTTGTACTATGCCTACATTGTACTTATCGGCAATTTTGCCTAAATAATCGCCTTGTCTTACAGTATAAGTAGTGGACTTGGTTGCAGGTTTTATATTATTCGGATTTTTATTTACAATAACAGAAGAATTTTCGTTTATGCGTACAGGCGGATTCAATAATTGATAAGTGCGGACATATAAACTATCTTCGTAGGTTCTAAAGCGGTTTTCCTTATCTAAAGGAAAATTCAATATGATATTATTATATGGAAAAACTATATTAGAGCGAATAATAGGATTCAAAACACCAAATTCTTCTTTAGAAATTATTCCGTATTCTGCCAATGCTTCAATTGAAACGGGTTTTGCAATAGATGTACTAAAATACTGTTGAATTTTAGGTGTGTATTCGGTATTTTTTACAATTTCCATGCTTGCAAAATAAGCAGGAATACATTCTTTGTTATACAAATTGGAGTAATAGTAATCCGAAAAAGATAAAGGAGAATGATATTGTGTATATTTATGGCAAATTGTACCTAGTTCACTTGGAGAAGATATATAAGCCAGCAGTACCTGTGTATAATCCTGATGGTATAAATCAGATAAATCTTTTAGATATTTGACAGCCGCAATACCTGATTTTTTTATATCAAAACGTTCATCGATGATATTATTAACTGTTAAGCCATATTTTATGGCAACAGGCATGCTCAAATTCCAAAATCCGGCTGTATTGTAGTTATCTAATCCTGCTTGGTTTTTATAAGTAAGAGCTAAAGGAAGATATTGCAAAGAATCGGGCAAATCATATTTGCGTAATTGCTCTCTGATAAAATTTTGATTTTCGATAAAAGTACCCAATCCTGATGTAATATATTTTTTATTTTTAATTTCTACATCAATAAACCGTTGTAAATCATTGTTAAAAATATTAGAATAGGAGGGGGAAGCCGCCGGTATCTCTTCTGTATTTGAAGCTGGCTTAGCCATACTTTGCATAACAAAACAAAAAACAAATGAGATCAAAAAAATAAACTTCATATTGAATTATATATACTGAAAAGACAGACAATAAAAGCTATGCAAAGGTATAAAAAAAAACGGTTATCTTTGCTTTTGTATTTCGTTTAAATTATGATAAAACAAATAGAAGTAAGCATTCATCCATCTCAAATAGGCAGCGAGGATTATATAAAACATGCCTTGGCAAAAGCTCTTGGTATAAAACCCACAGCTGTAAATCATACCAGAATACTGAAACGGTCTATAGATGCACGTTCGAAGCATGTGGTTTACCGTGTTTTGGGAGAAATATATACGGAAAAAGATAATTTTGTTGACGATACTTTACACTTCGATTATAAAAATGTATCATCAGCTCCTTCGGCTATAGTGGTAGGTGCCGGACCTGCCGGCTTATTTGCAGCCTTGAAACTGATAGAGCGAGGCATAAAACCGATTGTATTGGAGCGTGGTAAAAATATTTCGGAACGAAAATATGATATTGCAAAACTTACCCGAGAACATATTGTAAATCCGGATTCAAATTATTGTTTTGGAGAGGGCGGAGCAGGGACTTTTTCGGATGGAAAACTATACACCCGTTCCAATAAACGAGGCAATATCAAAGAAATATTACAGATTTTAATTAATCATGGGGCAGATGCTTCTATTATGATAGATGCTCATCCCCATATAGGAACTGATAAACTTCCCCAGATAATAGCCCATATCCGCCAAACCATTACAGATTGCGGAGGCGAATATTATTTTGATACCCGAGTTACAGATTTTATTATCAAAAATAATATCATACAAGGCGTTGTAACCCAAGATGGAACTAAATATGAAGCCTGCGGTGTAATTTTAGCTACCGGACATTCTGCCCGTGATGTATATGATATTTTTATAAAAAACCATTTACAGCTCGAAAGCAAAGGTTTTGCTATGGGCGTAAGGGCAGAGCATCCACAGGATTTAATTAATCAGATTCAGTACCACAAAAGTGAACATATCAATATTTTACCACCCGCTGCTTATAGTTTAATTACTCAGGTAGAAGGGCAGGGTGTGTTTTCGTTTTGCATGTGTCCGGGTGGAATTATTGTTCCCGCTTCTACCCAAAACGGAGAATTGGTTATTAACGGAATGTCCAATTCGAGGCGTAATTCGCCTTGGGCAAATGCAGGTATTGTAGTGTCGGTAGATGCAGCAGAAATACCCGAATATAAATCCTATGGAGTACTTGCCAATTTGCAGTTTCAACGCGATGTGGAACAACAAATGTATACAGCAACTCAGTCGCAGGCTTCGCCCGCTCAACGAATGACCGATTTTGTAAAAGGAAAAATTTCATCATCATTGCCGGAGTCATCTTATAAACCGGGAGTGGCTTCTTTGCCTTTGCATGAGCTATTGCCAGCCATGGTTACCAAACGCTTGCAACAGGCATTTTTAGATTTTGATAAAAAAATGAAAGGATACTATACCTCAGAAGCTTTACTGCTGGGAGTGGAATCGCGAACTTCTTCGCCTATAAGAATACCACGAGATAAAGAAAGTTTGGAATATGTACAAATCGCTAATCTTTATCCTTGCGGCGAAGGGGCAGGTTATGCCGGAGGCATTGTATCGTCAGCTATGGACGGAATTAACTGTGCAGAGAGATTAGCCCAAAAATTAGGAATGGATTGATATGAATTTTCTCAGAAAATTAATAGGCTTTACTGCATTGGGAGTGGTTTTGCTGTTTGTTTCATGCGGACCTTACCGCATTTCTACTGAAACGCTACGGCAAGAATTACAATTGGTAAACGATTCTTTACCTACCGACAGATTAATTAATATACCTGCTCAATATATAAATGTAAATAATGTACATCCGGATAAACGTGTTGAAGATGTCAGAATCACTGTAGATAGGAAAGGAGAGTTGTATATGGTTTTAAAAAAGAATGAAGATACCCTTATTCATGCCCCTAAAAATACAAGTGTTTCATATTCTTATAACGAAAAAAAATATTTTTTCCCCGATAATGCATGGGTGCAAAACGATACATTGCATTATACAAGATATTGCTCCGATACTAATTTCAAAACCATAGCTTTATCCGAAATAGACTATATTGAAGTTGATTATCAAAAGGTTCGTAGAAAAGGCAAAATCTGCAGGGGTATTGGATTCGAACCTTCTTTTGCCCAACAAATAGATGGCTTATCAATAAGCTTTGCTACAATGCCGAATTTCTTTTATAATACAGATACGGTAAATATTAATGGCGTTAATTTAGGAATAGAAATACAGTGGGTGGGAGGTGCTGTTGCCGGAGTATTGGTAACCGGAATGGCTATACCTTACCTAATTGCAGCTCCGTTTCAACCTGCTGAAAAATCTAAACAAAAGCCTCAAATACAATACACTATTGAGCTTGTTGATAAAAAATCTGTTAGTGATAGTCTTATCGCGATAGATACAACGATTCGGAAAACTTTTCCAAATGATAACTATTGCGATAAATACCGACCTCCCGTAAATATAATCGGATTAAATATAGGAATATTGGGAAGTTCGTGGCAGAATAATAATATACATGGAGCCAATATATGCGGACTCGGCACTATTTCTAACCAAATTAAAGGTTTTTCGCTGACCGGCGGCGTTTCGGTAATCGAAGAACAGAACGGCGTTGTAATTTCGGGATTGGTAAATGTTGTAAAAAAGGGGAGTGGTTTACAAATAAGCATTGTAAATTATGCTAAGCAGTTTAAAGGCATTCAGTTTGGGTTATGGAATAGAAATGAAAAACGGTCGCTTCCTATTGTAAATTGGAATTTTAAATAGTTCATTACTTTTAGGGAGTTCTTGTTCGAGCGTGCACGAATGTTTGAACTTTTTTTGGTTTGCCCATTCGAGGAGCCACGGATGCTTGAACTTTTTTTGGTTTGTCCATCCGAGCGTGCACGAATGCTTGAACTATTTTTAGTTTGCTCATCCGAGCGTGCACGAATGCCTAAACTTTTTTTGGTTTGCCCATTCGTGCAACCATGAATACATAAATTGATTTTTATTTATTAT
>JAVBQU010000001.1:0-3819 GCA_031548675.1 Bacteroidales bacterium | reverse complement strand
AAAGAAATAATGAATATGATGAAAGGATAAAAAAAACCTCTCCACTTTGGAGAGGTTTTACTGAAAATATATTTTTTCAAATATTATTTGATAAATTTCAAGTTACCTTGAGCTGTTACAGCAACATATTGACCAGAAGCTAAACCGCTTAAATTGATAGAAGCTTCAGATGATTTTAATACTTTAGCACCACCTACGGCATAAATAGTAACATCTAAGTTAGTTGGGTTTACTAATTCGTTACCTGCTTTGTTTAGAAGTTCAGCAGAGATAGCATTTTTTACACTAGCAAAAGTAGCACCTTTGATAGCATAAACTCGTGCTTTGTTTGGTAATGAAATTACAACTTCAGTACCAGTTGCAGTCAATGTATATGTTGCCGGATCTGCTCCTGAAGCTTGTGATGGAGACGCAATAGAAGCTGGAGTAGCACCAGTAATATCATAAGTAATTGCAGTAGCACTATTGCCTAAAATTACTGTTAATACTTCTCCTGAAGTAGTTGGAATAACTGCAGTAGGTGTGCCACTACCAGTATTAGCTGCTACATAATTAGGATAAATTTTCCATGAAGTTCTTGCAGAACCACCAGCGTTAGCACTAGCAGCAGAAAACGAGATGTCAGAAATTTTAAAGTTAGTAGCAGCAGTAATAAATGAACCTGCAGCAAGAGACAACTCTGCAGCTGATGCTGTAGGGTTAACTGTAATTCCAGCACCTAAATCTGTAATATTAGTGGAAGTTGTATAGCTACCACTACCATTATCCACTGCACCAGGATAAGTTACAGAATTTAATTCAAAACCTGTTGCTGCACTAGCAGTCAAAACTGTTGTAGCTAAAACTGCTACTGAAAGTAAAAGCTTTTTCATAATAATTGAATTTTAAAATTGTTTGTATTAAATAGTTTATAAAAAATTGTTTGAAAAACTTGTGGCAAATGTAAGAAGTGTTTTTATTACTTGCAAATATTTTGAAGAAAAAATTAATAAATTTTCTCTGATTTTATAAATGTTGTAAATAAGACTATAAATTATTTCTTATGCTGCAATAATTCTTCCAATTTTATTAGTTCGTTGCGGTATTGGGCTGCTTCGATAAATTCCAGATTTTTAGCTGCTTTTAGCATTGCTTTTTTAGTCTTTTCTATCGTTTTCTCTAATTGTGATTTAGTCATGTATTGTACTACAGGATCGGCAGCTATTTCTATTTCCTGTGGTTCAATATAAACTTTGTTTTCTTTTAGTTCTTTAAAAACAGAGGCTGTTATGGTCTTATTGAGCGCTTGTGGTGTAATGTGATGAGTTTCGTTATATGCTAATTGTTTTTCGCGACGACGATTGGTTTCGTCTATGGTTCGTTGCATGCTTTCGGTTATCCTGTCTGCATACATAATTACTTTACCATTCAGATTACGGGCAGCACGCCCTGCAGTTTGTGTTAATGAACGGTGAGAGCGTAGAAAACCTTCTTTATCAGCATCGAGAATAGCAACTAATGAAACTTCCGGCAAATCCAAACCTTCACGTAACAGGTTGACCCCAATTAATACATCAATGAGTCCTTTGCGAAGATTTTCTAATATTTTTACACGTTCCAATGTTTCTATGTCGGAATGGATATAACTACATCTTATATTATGTCTTTCCAGATAAGAGTGTAGTTCTTCTGCCATCCTTTTAGTAAGAGTAGTTACCAATACTCGCTCATCTTTTTCAGATCGTTGGACTATTTCTTCCATTAAATCGTCTACCTGATTCAAGGTTGGGCGTACATCAATTTCGGGGTCAAGTAATCCGGTAGGACGAATAAGCTGCTCAACTACGCTGCCACCTGTTTTTTGTAGTTCGTAATCGCTTGGAGTTGCGCTTACATAAATAGTTTGTTGAACCAATTCTTCGAACTCTTCAAATTTAAGCGGACGATTATCTTTGGCAGCAGGTAATCTGAATCCATATTCAACCAAGTTTTCTTTGCGCGCACGATCGCCGCCGTACATGGCATGTATTTGTGGTAAGGTAACATGACTTTCGTCAATCACCATTAAAAAATCATCCGGAAAATAATCCAATAAACAGAATGGACGAGCACCTTCTTTTCGTCCGTCAAAATAGCGCGAATAGTTTTCTATGCCAGAGCAATAACCTAATTCGCGCATCATTTCCATATCATAATTGACCCGTTCGTTTAGTCGCTTGGCCTCAAATATTCTACCTTCAGCCTCAAAACGAGCCAATTGTTTTTGTAGGTCGTCTTGGATTTGAATAATTGCTCGTTGTACACTTTCTTTATTCGTGACAAAGATAGATGCAGGATAAATCCTATACTCTTCAAAAGAAGCCAATACATGACCGGATATAGGATCTAATGTTAGTATTTCTTCTATCTCATCACCCCAAAAAATAATGCGAACAGCAATTTCGTCGTAAGCTAAAAATACATCAACCGTTTCACCTTTTACTCTGAAGTTTCCACGGTTTAATTCGAGGTCATTTCGAGTATAAGCAACATCGACCAAGGTACGCAAGAATGAGTTTCGGGTTATTTTTTGTCCTTTTCGGATTTTTATCATTCCGGCATTAAAATCGTCCGGATTTCCCATACCATATAAACATGAAACCGAAGAAACCACTATGACATCGCGACGACCGGACAGGAGGGAAGAAGTAGTTGCCAAGCGTAGTTTTTCAATTTCATCATTAATGGCTAAGTCTTTTTCTATATATAAATCTCTCGAAGGAAGATAAGCTTCCGGTTGATAATAGTCGTAATATGAAACAAAATATTCAATAGCATTATGAGGAAAGAAAGTTTTAAATTCACTGTAAAGCTGAGCAGCCAAAGTTTTGTTATGGCTTAAAATTAGTGTGGGTCGGTTTACCTGATTGATAACATTGGCAATGGTAAATGTTTTACCGGAGCCGGTAACGCCCAATAAAACTTGGGCTTTTTCGCCGATATTTAATCCATCTACCAGATCTTTAATAGCTTCAGGTTGATCGCCGGTTGGCTGATATTCGGAAGTAAGTTCAAATAACATTCTTTTTCCTTTGTTTTAAAAACTTCAAAGGTAGGGAAAATTCAATAATTAAACGATTCAAATATTCAAAAATTACGGTATTATATAATTATCAAATTTGATTATTTTTGTCGGGCATAAAGCTGTTATTTAATCATTAAATTCTTGAACTATTGAGTATGTATATTATAGGAGTAGATATGGGAGCAACATCAACCAAAATAGGTTTGGTTGATGAACAAGGAAATGTATCGGATAGAGTTTCTATAAGAACAAATGAATTTCTGGATATTAATGAATATGTAAATGCTTTATACGAAGTATTGGAACCTGTTATAAAAAGAGCAGGCGGGATAAATAATATAAAAGGCATTGGGGCCGGAGTACCTAATGGGAATTTTTATACCGGAGAAATAGTGTATGCTGCCAATTTACCATGGAAAGGTATTGTGCCATTTACGAAATTGGTATCGGCAAAATTTAACTTGAAATGTGCGATAACAAATGATGCAAATGCAGCTGCACTAGGTGAAATGACCTACGGAGCGGCTAAGGGTATGCGCGATTTTATAATGATAACGCTGGGTACAGGTGTTGGTGGAGGAATTGTGATAAATGGACAGTTGGTGTACGGATTTGATGGATTTGCCGGTGAATTGGGACACACTATAATCGAACGACACAATGGGCGTGCTTGTGGTTGTGGTCGTCATGGTTGCCTTGAAACTTATACTTCGGCAACAGGTGTAGCTACAACAGCTCGTGAGTTTCTACAAAAAGCAAATGAATATAGTTTGTTG
>JAVBQU010000174.1:0-5946 GCA_031548675.1 Bacteroidales bacterium | reverse complement strand
AATACATATGGATTTTTTACATGCTGTGCGGTTGCATTTTCACAATTTTATCTATTTTCAAATAGATGAAGTTTCTTTTTACAGCGGAAAAATGTAACTTTGCAGAAATATTTTGGAATAAATGGAAATCAACGATAATATACCTGCCGAAGAAGAAAAAAAAACTACCTCAGGCAAATATCCCTCATCTAATGAGCATCTTTCAGAATCTATAAAGGAAGATGAAGACTTTAATGATATTCCCGAATTAAAAATAAGGAATCATGATGTCAGTTTTTCCACATTCCTTTCCCGTGGCTGCTGTCAAGCACCTCAAAATGTAAAAATAAATACCGACGAAAGTTGTAGCTGCGGTAAATTACATTCTTCAAATTGGATGAATGCATTAAAAGAACCCGCTTTATATCAAAAATGTGATTGCGTAGAAATACGCTTCAAAAATAGCCGGAAAGAGTTTTTCCGCTTACCCGAAGGGATGGAGGTAGGAGAAGGCGATATTGTTGCAGTAGAAGGACTTCCCGGACATGATATCGGGATCGTGGAACTAGCAGGAGAAATTGTACGGATTCAAATGAAGAAAAAAGGAGTTTCCCCCAACGATAATCTCAAAAAAGTTTTTCGCAGGGCTAAAATTTCAGATGTAGAAAAATGGGTAAGTACAGTTAATTTAGAAGATTCTACAAGAGTAGAAGCCCGTAAAATAGCGATTGATGAAAAATTAGCAATGAAATTAAACGATGTTGAATTTCAGGGAGACGCATCAAAGGCTATTTTTTATTATACTGCCGACGAACGTGTCGACTTTCGTAATTTAATTAAAGTTTTAGCCGATAAATTTAAGGTAAGAATTGAAATGCGTCAAATTGGTATCAGGCAGGAAGCAAGCCGTTTGGGAGGTATTGCTGCTTGTGGAAGAGAACTGTGTTGTGCAACATGGCTTACCAATTTCCGTTCAGTTACTACCAATGCAGCCCGGGTGCAGCAAATTTCGCTCAATCCGCAAAAATTAGCAGGGCAATGCGGTAAATTAAAATGCTGCTTAAACTATGAATATGATGTATATGTAGATGAAATGAAAGACTTTCCAAATACTTCCACTCCTTTGAAAACGAAGAAAGGAAATGCATTTCATCGGAAAACAGATGTATTTAAACGGATTATGTGGTATTCATATCAAGACACACCTTACGAGTTAATGGCAATAAGCGTAGACTCTGCAAATAAAATTATTGCTATGAATAAAAAAAATCAAACCCCAGAGCAATTAGATGATTACATTGTAGAAATGCAATCGTCCGGAGCTGTAGCCAACCAAGAACAGGAAAAAACAGATTGGACTTTATACGAATAGGATTCATTTTATGAGAAAAATAAAAATTCTATGCAGCTGCATTCTCTTTCTCGGCATGTTTTTGACTTCATGTTCAGGCGATGATGTTCTGCTCGACCAATCTTATCCGGTTGATGTAAATGGCTGGAAAGCAAAAGATACGATTACCCTTACTGTAAATATTACAGATACGATTACACCCTATGATTTTTATGTAAATGTTCGGAATTCAGAAACCTATCGAAATTCTAATGCATTCTTTTTTATAAAAACTATTTTCCCTAACGGCGAACAGGCAGTAGATACAGTAGAATGCTATCTGGCAGATTTACAAGGAAAATGGATTGGAAAAGGCTCCGGAGATTATCGCGATTGCAGGTTTCGTTTTCAGCAAAATGTACGATTTCCTATGCTTGGCAACTATCGTTTTGTTATTCAACATGGATTCAGGGAAGGAGATAATAAAGGATTATATAACGTTGGGTTGCGAATAATCAAACATAAAAAGAAAAATAGTGACAAGTAACATGAGGCATGTGACAAGAAAATCTGCAATCTCTGTAGGGAATAAAAAAACGCTAAGCTTTCAGCAATCTTGAAACATGAAATTTTGAAATCAGAAACCATGAAATCATCCAAACAAACAGTTGATAAATCCATCATCAAAAGAATGTGGCAGATTTACGCCATTATTTTAGGTGTTGTCGCTTTACTTTTTACCTTCATGTCGTTGGGCTGGTTAGGATTTATGCCGTCATTCGAGGAATTAGAGAACCCCAATAGTAATCTGGCATCCGAAATTTATTCAGCAGATCAAAAACTGCTCGGACGCTATTATATCGAAAACCGCTCAAATATACATTATTCCGATTTATCTCCCGAGTTGGTACACGCATTGGTAGCTACAGAAGACGAACGTTTTTATAACCATGCCGGTATCGATATGCGGAGTATTTCGCGGGTTTTGGTTCGCACCGTGCTAGGAGGAAACAGAAGTTCAGGAGGAGGGAGTACCATTACCCAGCAATTAGCCAAAAATCTTTTTCCCCGCGAAGAAACTTCAAAAATCGGGATTATTTTTCGTAAACTGAAAGAGTGGGTCATTGCCGTTAAACTCGAACGCAATTATTCAAAAGAAGAGATTATTGCCATGTACCTCAATACAGTTGATTTTGGAAGTAATTCATTCGGAATAAAAACAGCTTCGAAAACCTATTTTGATAAAACGCCTGCCGAAATCAATACTCCCGAAGCAGCGATGTTGATAGGCTTACTTAAAGCACCCACGTATTATAGCCCAAAGAAAAATCCGAAAAACGCGATGCAGCGTCGTATGGTTGTTTTGAATCAAATGCGGAAAGCCGAATATATAACCCAAGAACAATACGATTCATTAAAAGTATTGCCTATAGATATGTCAAAATACAGCATTCAAACCCATAACGAAGGCATAGCAACCTATTTTCGGGAATATTTGAGGCAGTATTTGGCAGATTGGTGTAAACAGAACAATTATAATTTATACAAAGATGGCTTGAAAATTTATACAACCATCAATTATACCATGCAGAAATATGCAGAAGAAGCTGTAGCCGAACACATGGGGCTCGATTTACAACCTGCATTTTTCAAGCATTGGGCAAATCAAAAGAATGCACCCTTTTTCAGAATGTCCGAAGAAGATATTGCAGGAATCTATAAACGCGATATGAAAAATTCAGATCGCTACAAAAACATGAAAAAGGCAGGAGCATCCGATAAAGAAATAGAAGACGCTTTCCATAAACCTATCGAAATGACGATTTTTACATGGCAAGGCGAGAAAGATACAGTAATGAGTCCTTTCGATTCCCTGCACTATTATAAATATTTTCTGCATACAGGCATGATGTCTATGGAACCTCAAACCGGTTATGTTCGGGCTTATGTAGGAGGAATCAATTACAAATATTTTAAATTTGATAATGTACACCAAGGTCGCCGCCAAGTGGGGTCAACCTTTAAACCATACGTATACGCATTGGCGTTAATGTCAAAGCAATTTACTCCTTGTTCCGAAGTACCCAATATACCCGTTACTTTCGAAGGTTACAATTCGTGGACACCCCACAATTCCAATAGTGACAGAGAAGGACAAATGGTATCGTTAAAATGGGCTTTAGCCCATTCGGTAAACTACGTTTCCGCATACTTAATGAAACGTTTTACCCCCGAAGCCCTCATACAGTTAGTACATAATATGGGTATTACTTCCGAAATACCCCCTGTACCTTCCATTTGCTTAGGAACAGCAGATATTTCAGTAGAAGAAATGGTCGGAGCCATGAGTACCTTTGCCAATAAAGGCGTATATATCGAGCCTACTTTTGTAACCCATATTGTAGATAAGCACGGAGTAACCATAGCTAAATTTATGCCGAAACAGCACGAAGTTATGGATGAAGAATCTGCTTATTTGGTCATTAACTTGATGAAAGGAGTAGTAGAAAGCGGAACCGGAACCCGTTTACGTTATAAATATGGTTTAAATAACCCTATTGCCGGTAAAACAGGAACAACTCAAAATAACTCCGATGGTTGGTTTATGGGATTAACACCAAACTTGGTGTCCGGCGTTTGGGTAGGAGGAGAAATTCGTTCCATCCACTTCCGTTCAACAGCCATGGGACAAGGAGCAAATATGGCATTGCCTATCTGGGGTTTATATATGAAAAAAGTAATCAACGACCCCAGATTGCGATTCTCAAAAGAGGACTTTGATAAACCGTCTAAACCTCTATCTGTAGAGCTTAATTGTGCCAAATATCAAGAAGAATTACAAATGCCCGACAATGTGATAGAAGGGTATTTTTAGAAACCCAAATAAAAGTGTAATTTTGCAAGCCCAATAAGCCCCCGTAGTTTAATGGATAAAACAAAGGATTCCGGTTCCTTAGCTGTGGGTTCGATTCCCGCCGGGGGTACAAAGCAATCGGCACGAAATTAATCGTTAATTTCGTGCCGATTGCTTTTGGTATTGTGATAAAAAGTTTGTACAGACGCTTTTAATGGATTACTTTAAGAAGTCTTGCCCATCTTAAACCCTTTATTGAGCTGAATAGATAAATCCATAAAAATTAAATTGGCATTTACATTTCGTTCCACATGGTATATTCCTTGCTCAATAACATCAGATAAAAATGTTATATTTTGCTTATTAATAAAGCGATAGAAATTTTTCATGAAATCAAGTTCACTGCCGTCAAAAAACTGCAAGTCACATTGATCAATGTAATTAAGCCGTAAACACCTGCAAAATTCATCCAGAATATATGCCAGAAATTGTTTCTGACGCTCTCTGCCTAAATTTACAAGCTGGGGAATAAAAGCAGCAAGCTGACCAAAATCCCCTCTAAAACTTCCCCGCATCCATTCTATAAACAATCTGCTGAATTCCCGTTGCTGGTCAGATTGAGACAGCAGGGATAGAGTTTTTTTAAAATTTCCCTCCGTTTGGCGGATTGCTTTCTTTATATCAACAATAGGGTACTGATATTGATTTTGCAGACAATCCATTAAATCCTCATTTGATATTTTAGGGAATTTCACGATTTGAGTTCGGGAAAGTATGGTTTTTATTATCCTTTCCTGATTTTGGGAAATCAAAATGAATAAAGTTCGTTCCTCAGGCTCTTCCAAAACTTTTAAGATTTTAGAAGAAGTCTTCTCATCTAACTTCTCAATCAGCCAAATAATAATAACCTTATATTTTGCTTCAAAAGATTTATAACCAAGTATGGAGATAATATTATTACAATCTCTTACATTGATAATAGCCTGTTTATTTTCAACACCCAGTTCATTCAACCACTCATCATAAGAAACATAACCCTTTTGTTGCAGTAACAATTGAGTCCATTCCGCGATAAAACTTTGGCTCGAAGAATCTTTTTTAACTTTCTCATTCGTAATATTCGGAAATATAAAATGCAAATCAGGGTGAGATAATTTTTCATATTTGATGCAGGATGAACATTCGCCGCATGAATCAGCAATAAGCTCCTTTTTACTATCCGCATCAGGAAAATATTTACGATTAAGGCAGTTTAAATATTGGGCGTATGCAATAGCTATGGGTAACTTACCCACGCCTTCCGAGCCGGTAAAAAGCTGGGCATGACTTACCCTGTCATTTTCAATAATACTTATCAGCTTATTAATAAGTTCCCGCTGCCCGACAATGTGTTTAAATTGCATATTGCTCTATATTAAGTTCAAGCCTTAACTATTTCAATAAATCATAATGTGTCATTTCTTGAAAAAGACTTGCAGATTGCAAAGATACAAAAGACTAAGAAAAGGCTTGAATAGAAAATCAAAATAATTCAGAATGCGAAAAATATTCTGATAAATAACACAATAAAGCATGAAATATTATCGTTAATAATCAAATTGAATTAAGCCTTTATTTTCTATGATTATGTAGATTTATAATTTGCAGTATTGCAAAAAAAAACTACCTTTGCATCATGTTTAAGTGTAAAGTTCAAGAAAACACTAATTAATGTAATTTCTTTAAATAAATGAAATTAATAATCATAGCGTATCTTTAGAACAAATATTATTAATCAATTTAT
>JAVBQU010000092.1:0-8410 GCA_031548675.1 Bacteroidales bacterium | reverse complement strand
CTATCAATACTTTTTGGGTTTGGCGGAATTTATTGGAGGTAACGCGGGCATTGCTGCAGCCTCCCAAATAAACAACGGGTAAACCGTTTCGATAGGATGCATAAAAATCGGAATTATCGATGGTTACATTATTTAAAGGATTGTTATTGTCCAGCACATGGATGCTCCAGGTTAAATCTTCGAATACGGAACGTACTCCGTTGCAGGTGGCTTGGGGAGGATTGGACAAAAAATCACAATATTCGGTAACCGTTAACTTGGAGTATTCGGATATAATACCATAATAATCGTGAGGCTCCTCCGAACTATTATCTCTGAAGCTGCAGCCTCTAAAAGTAACGTCTTTGGCTGAAATCAGTTTTACAAATACATGCTCTATGCTGTTGTCCGGAATAGTAAAAGACCGCGATGGGGATTGTTCGAAATTACATTTATTGAAATAACAGGTAAGCGAGTTGTCGGTGGTTCCGCCCATACGGGACGCGTTGATATACACCGCTTTTTTGCAATTGAGGAAGGTAGCATTTTCTGCCGTAACGCGTCCTGTCTTGCAGGTAAAAAACGCGGACATATAATCTATTTTGGTTTGCACCCCTATCTCGGCATTTTCTATCCTTGCCCCGTTTCTCATATCGAGGCTGCCTGCGAGATAGCTGTCGTAGGAGGGCAGCAGCTCTATGCCCTGCCACATTTCGCCGTCGCAGGTGGTAAGTATGCCGCCGTTGAGTACCAATTTACCGCCCTTTTCTACTACTATTTTGGCTTTGGGTTTGCAATGTATGCTTGTGGTAATGGTAAGCGTATGTCCGTTTTTTACGGTAAAAGTTTTATCAAGCGTTCTGTAGGTATCCCATAAGGTTGATGTGGCTGTTGTTTGAGCACCCTGAATAAAAGTAGCATCGCATATCTCTTTAGCTTCTTTGGCTTTTTGTACAGCCATTCCTGCATTTATCAATCCATAGCCCATTTCGGGATGCCAGGTTCCGTTGTAATCTTTGTAGGCGTAGGGATACCCGCCCACTTTCTGGCAGGTAGATTTGATAATATCGTAAACTTGTTCGCGTTTTAAGCTCCCATTGGCAGCCAAAATTAATGCGGCTACACCGGATACATGTGCTGCAGCAAAATCGGTATAATTGCCATAACCAACGACAAGTGAAGAATTTTCATAACAATAAGAACGCATAAATTGAGCGGGTGCTGCTACGTCTATATGGGGACCATAATAAGAGGATTCCAATCTGGTTCCATCCGGATTCATACCACCCACTGCTAAGACTTTTGATAAACTGTTTGTGGCTAATATTGATGTCAGAGTCGTATTAAAAGGGTCTGTTGTATATGGCAGGGGGGACACTAAAACAGCCCCTTTGCCCAAACGACCATTTGTTGCAGCATTGTCAACAGCATCATCTATTAAACTTGAGGGCTGTACAATATTGCCATACCATCCCCAGTAAGGTAAATGTATGATGTCTGCTCTACCTACTTTCCATGCCCAGTTAATTCCATCAGCTAAATTTACTACCCTATAAGTAGATGCAAGTGGGTCTAATATGTTTACATGCATCATTTTACATTGGGGAGCTACGCCTGAAATACCAATATTATTTTGTAAAGCACCTATTACGCCTGCCACACCCATGCCCACAGGATCAGCAGCTACATGGATACTTGGCGAAGTCGCTGTTGGCGTGTTATAACTCTCATTGAGAATATTTCCAATAAAATCCGCATGATTGAAATTCGGGAAACTGCCGCTTAATAAGGCAACACGCACATTATTCCCTTTCGACAAAGACCATGCATTACAAGCCTTGATATCAATTCCTGCAATAAAGGGAGGCGAACTCTGCCCTCTGTTTTCTAATCCCCATTGTTCGGGAAAAGAAGGATCATCCGTGCAAAATGAAGTAGTACTCTTTTTGGTATTTGGTTGATCTAAAGAAAAATATTCAGGTTGCTTTATCTCTGAACTATCCATATTGATCAGCTCGGGTTCAACATACTCGAAAAAATTACTTTCCTGCAATTTATTTATTGCTTCCAACATATTAAAATTCGCTGTATATTTGTAGGAGAGTATAAACCATTGCGGCATAAATTGATTTCGTGCCAATATCACAGCACCTTCCTTTGCAGCTAATGAAGCTAGCAGGCTGCTGTCTTTTACATCTTTCACTTTTGCATAAAATATGTGAGATAGCCGTAATTTCTGCGAATTTTTATTTTTAAAATACGGCACAGGTAAAATATCAGGATATTTGTTTTGTAGTTTCAATAGACTTTCCGCATATTTTTCTTCCGATTTTTCCGTAAATTCGATTTCCATAATATGAAAATCTTCGGGACAATACTTGTTTTTAGAAGCTTTTTGAATGCTTGTTTTTCCATTTACCACATCTTTAAAAGAAATATTTTCCATATTCTTTTTACTGATAAAGTAAGCATACCGGGTATTAATTTCTATGGCTTGCTTTTTTCCTTGATAGTAGTAATACTTACTTTGGCAAAAGCCGTTTATTGCTATTCCGAATGTGAATAGCAATGCAAAAATTGTAAATTGTTTTCTCATAGTGCATAAGTTTAAATGAATAAATTATTGAATTACCAATGCCAATCGTTTTCATTGACCAGTTTAATATTGTGAATAATTGTGGCATTACTTGGAATTTTAGGGACTAATATTCCGTAGTTAATTTTATGTTCAAGATTGTACTTCTGAAATAATTTTATATTATACAAATATGTATTTATTCCTACTCTGGTAAAATTTTGTTCTGTATGCATAACATCTGTAACACTTATAAGACTTCCTATTACTATTGAATATAAAGAGAAATCAATAGTTTGCTTATCTATATCTAATAAATTATAATCAGGGTACATACATTCCGTATAGGGCCAATGTCCCGCAAGAGGGAAATCCTCCGGTGCAGGTTGGGCATTCATATACTGCTCAAGTTCTGCTTGGGAGTTAATAATTACCTGTCTGCCTGCTTTTAGTTCAAAAGGATAGATATAGACCAACTGAGAACTAAGGTTTTTCGGGTATTCTCCGTTCTTTTCCACAAAGAGCAGATACTGCTTATCGGAGTAAAAGATTTTCAAAGCCTCGTTGCTTACCTCGTATTTGCGTGCTTGTTTCAGGGCTTTTAATGCAATAATGTAACTGTTCCTATCCATTTCGGTAGATAGGGATTCGATACTTAGCGTTTTATCAGCATAGAGCTTGTACTTTGCCGTATAATTTCCGTTTGAAATGGTTCCCCCTAAAATGGAATCCTTCAAAATTAATGTATGTTGGGCGGCATCGTCCGGCAAATTTAAGTGTATGCTATCGGTATCGCCATAGCCCATAAACTGCCAGGTGCGGTTTTCAAAGGTGCTGTCCTTAATCCGTTCCGGAGCAGGCTTGGGTTTAGGCTCAATCGGGTCTTTGTCATCCGGCCCGCAAGCGGCAAAAAGGGCAAGGAGGGTAAAGAATCCTAAAAATCGGAGGGTTCGTTTTGTTTTCATCGTCTTGTCATTGTTTGTATGGATACTATATTTGTTTTATTGTTTTCAATAGTTACACGTATTTCTCTCCCGCAGGGGCTTTCACCCTGTACGGTCATTTCCCGGTTTTCCCGCCGGAACGGAATGTTTCCGGCGGGAAATTATCGGACGAACTTGTTTTTGCCCAGAAAATGTAAATCGGTTCGAAAACTGTGCAAACTATCCTGTTTTTGGATTAGCGTGTCGGAATTTGAAGAGAAAACAACCCGGAATCCCAAAAAATACGATGAAATTTCCGGCAGCGTGAAACGGTCGAAACTGGCAAAAACGGAACCCCTGTTAGATTTTGCACACATGGACTTATCGGATTATTGAGGTTTAAAATCGGGTTAAATAAGTCTTGCGAATATACGACATAAAAATCAAATATCCAAATATTTTCAAATATGTTTTAATTAAAAATTCAACTTTATTATATTGTTGAACTGTTATAACTTCTAAAAACAAGGCTGGGGTTCGGTCTAACTTAATAAATATAGTAAACTGAAACACAAATAACAAGGAAAAGATATCTAATTTTTTCAGCAAAAAAATTAGTTGGTTCGATATTATTTAAATTTATAGTTGTTTAAATACCATATTAACCCATAAAATTTAAATATTATGAAACATTTATTCAACCTGTTCTTAACAGAATTCAGCCGCATTGTTTTGGAGTTGAGCCACGTACCTGTTTCATTCGACCAACTCAGCCTGTTTGAAGAATTTGCCGAAATCAATCTGGTCTTCAACGGATTCCGGGTGCTGCACCAGTACCGGACTTATTTATGGGAACTTTTCATGGAATTGCGTTCGCATTTCGACACGCATGCCTACCCGGTGGCGGAACTGCAACGGATGCTTGCCACCGCGGGGGCGTGCAAACTGTTTTACTACCGTATGGAAGCCACCAAAGGCAAGGTTTGGCAACATTATCACAGCTACCTGCCCTTCGACCCCGGTGTTTCCGACTTTCAAAAACAACTCATCCTGTGCAAGCTCTCCCGTTTTTACACCATTCAAAAACATTTTTTACAATTGGTGGAACTGTTGCTTAAAACCCGGATCGAACTGGCAACGCTTTCTCCGGCTCCGCAACCGTTTGAACCGGAGAAACCCTTGAAACTGCCCGATTGCCCAACCTTGCTGCAATGGAAAGGGAAAAAAGTGTATCTGGCGGAGCTGGCGATGGGACTTTATTTCTCCAAATCGGTGGCGGGCAGGTACGGATATCTTTCGCTGAACGAATTTCAAGATGTCTTTTGCCGTTTTTTGGGAATGGATTTAGGGGATTTCAGTGCATGGACGAACAGCATTTACCGCCGCAAGAAAAACTATGCCGTGTTTTTCTCCGCAATGCAAAACAAAATCGAAGAAGTTGTGATGAATCAATAGAGATATTGATTTGGGTAAAGGTTTTTGCAAACGGATGAATCATTTTCCATTTTTGGGTAACGGATTTGAGCAATTAGCGTATCCCATTAAGCTAAATTTAGCATCATAAGCAGAAATATCCGGTCGTTTCGGCTAAACTGTGATTTTTTTACTGTGGGTATAGGTATTTTTTTGAAGACAGGGTTGAAATCAACGCTTTTTTATAGCGTACAGAACGCTCTACACCGATTTTTTACGGCTATTTCATAGCGAAATCCACACTTTGTACAAAAAATCAGGCGTTTTGTACAATCGTACGAGTACAATGTACAAGATTCAGGCTGTTTTGTACAGAATCCTATGTGGAATAGGCTTTTGAGAGCGTTTTTCTGTTCGCAGCTATATACTCATTTCGTTTTCAATCCCAATTTTTTGTTTTCCATACCGGAATGGACGAATACCGAAAAAAAGGATTTTTGTTTTTACTTATTGAATTACAATATGATATGTGCATTTTACTGCAATATCAATGCAATAAAACGAAAAATTGCATGGACTTGCTGTGTAATATTTCACTCAAATACAGCATTTTGCGCTTTGAAAATCTGTAATTGGGGTTTAATTTTGTCGTAACAAATTTGATACGGCCGGAAATCCGGAACGAATCTAATAAAATATACAGAAAATGAACCACACCGGAATCCGTTTGGAAGTACCGCAAGCATTATACCATTTTTTGACAGGCATGCAGAAAGGCAGGCGTATTACGGATAAACGCAAAACGTCTTTGGCGGATCTTGTTATCGAACTTTGCCAGTGTGCCTTACCGATGTACGACAAACAGGGTAATTGCCTGCTTTCTTCCGATTCCCCAAATATCGGACAAGCTTATGAATCGGTACTGGAAATACAAAAAGTGAATGAGTTGCAGGAAAAAGAGCATTACCTGATTCATTGGGAAAAGGAATTGCTGGTTCAAGCCCGTGAGCTGAACCGTGAACGGACATTGATTTTGCAGGAACGCGAGGAATTGGACGCTTTGGCTCAGGAAACAGATATAAGGAGCTTGAAATCTGTATTTGAAGCGAAAACTGAAAGTTACCAGTCTCAAATTGCAAGTCAAAAACAGTCAATTGAAAAATTGGAGAAGCTGTATATTCATAATCACGAGAAAATGATACAGAAACTGGATACCATTCTCCGACAAACAGCTCCCAACCTGTTAAAAGATACCATCTTGCCTTTGCTTCCTACTTTAGTAAGTGGTATCGGAAGCTTTTTAACGAATCAGAAATTGGAAAAGCTCAATGCTCCTAATAATAAACAGTAATAACCTTTAAATTTTAATTTTATGAGAACAAGAACCTTTTCGGTAGCAGCCGGACAATTGCACAATTTTACAGGAATTTTAGAAGATAATGAATTGGAAAACCGTATAGTAGGATTGTATGAAGAAGATGAGGAATCTGAAGTCCTTTTCGAAGTCGATTATGAACCGGGTGATAGCGAGGTGATTTTATACCTTATTGATGAATACGGCGAATTCGAAGACGACGAGGAAGAAGCGGAAGAGTAAGGTCTATTCATTTTGTTCCATCAAATAAAAATGGAAACCAATTCTTTTTACAGGGGGTGAATTTTATCTACGAATTTACCCCTTCATTGAATTTATCTTTGAATAAACTTTGGTAATTCCATTGTTGCAATGATATTTTAAATTGTTATTAAGTTATTGATAATAAAATTTGTACATCATATATTCTTTAGTAATTTTGTGCATATAATAAAATACAGATGAATCCAATAATGATTGATGCTAGCGAAATCGTAACCATTACCAGGCTGAAAAATGGTCGAATAAAAATAGATTGTAACGCCCATAATAAATCCAATATCTACAAAACCATACAAGGTTTGGGCTTTCGAAAATCAAGGGTGGGAAATAAAACGGTTTATTTTGTGAGGCAAGAGGGTAGAATTATTCCAGTCCGATTTATAGAGATAAGGCACGCTTTTCTCAAATTATTGAGAGAAGCGGATTTTTCCAATATTCCTTCGGATATCAGTGGAACGAAAAAGAAAATTTTTAGAACGGAATTAGGCTATTTTTCTATCCATAAAGAAGAAGTATAACAGACATCTCATTAAGAATCATTTGAAATGCACTAAATAATAATATGATTATTCGTGTATAAAGTGATATTGCCTCAGTAATAGATCATAACAACGGGTTTGGCAAAACTCGGAAATTTGAAGTATTGTAATTATAATATATTATTGTATTTTAATTTTTTTGTAACTTTGTCGAATTTATAAATATATCGCGCATGCTGATATATGCGTATTATAAATAAAAAGGAAAGGAAATAATCAATTATCATCGTTTTTAATTGACTGTTGAGTTTGAGGACAGCTAAGTAATTGGGTTCGTAAAAAGTGGCAAGAAATTAATAGCTAAAGCCTTTGTTATTGTACAAAACATTTCAAATAATAATATGGAAGTAAAAGAAACAATCGTTGGTATTGCTGAAATTAATAAGTATTTAGTGCCATATTTGAGTGGAATTAAATCAATCCCACAAAACGAAAATTTGTTATTTAAATTTGATAACAAGTTGCAAGCTATTGATGAGTTGTTTTATGCCTATTTGTTGCTGTTTAGGTTAAAATTTCCTAATGTTGAAATAGAATTAAATTTAAACGAAGTTTCTGATGAAATTTTTCGAAAATCAGAATCACACAAAAATTATATCAATGATTGTTTTAGAATAGGGAAGAAAATTAAATTTACAGAAGGTAGACTAAGAGCCAGCAAAGAAACAGGAGAAATACGACAAGAGAAATACAGGTCGGATATAGTTATCTCGTCATCATTTATTCCTCATATTTTGGTTGACAAGAATCATTCCGAATTTGAAAGAAATGGGAATAATGAAAAATCGGAGAAATGGCGGAGTAAAATAAAAGAAGAATTGAAAATTGCAGTAGATAAAAATGAAGATATTAATAGAATACTGATAAGCAATGGAATTGGTGAACTAAGTATGGTTGAACTTTATTTTTTCAATCTATTTGTGGGCGTGTATGAAAAAGAGAGAGAAAAGAAAAAGAATCCAACCAGAATAGAGAAAGAGAATGAAAAGGCATTGTTAAAAAAAATATTGCCCGATATTTTTACAAAAGTAAGAGAGATACATTTTGGCTTGAAAGAGCTCGCAAAAAATATTGTTGAACATACGGATGACGGTTTTGGGGTTATTTCAGCAAGAATTTGGGACAAAAATAGATTAAAAGAAATAAAATCAATTAACGGGGATGAAGATTTTGGGGGTAGTTTCAATGACTGGTTTAATGCCAATGATAAAAAATTTTATTTAGACATTAACATAATTGATGCAGGAACAATTGGTATAAAAACAAAATACCTTGAAACTATTGAGAAACAAAAAGACAATATAAATAAACTAATAACAGAAAAGAAACAAAATCCTGACAACAT
>JAVBQU010000126.1:0-17564 GCA_031548675.1 Bacteroidales bacterium | reverse complement strand
GATTGCAAAGGAATATGAAAATGCGGCATCAATTTTTGTGAAGATGCCACAAAATCAATAATACTATTCTGCAACAAATCCGGTTCAATAGATGATATACGAAACCGCTCAATAGAGCTATGCTCTAAAGCACGCAATAAGCCTTCGAAGGTTTCTCCCTGATGCCTGCCAAAATCTCCTATATTAACCCCTGTAAGTACCACTTCTTTCATTCCCTTGGCAGCTATCTTATCTACATCCGTTAAAATCTGGGCTATGGTATTACTACGGCTGCGTCCGCGGGCAAAAGGAATGGCACAATAGGTGCAAAAATAATCGCATCCGTCTTGTATCTTTAAAAATGAGCGTGTACGGTCGTCAGAAGAAAATGAAGCAACAAAATTCTTGTCATCCCTTATAGGCTCAACCTCTCCCCTGCTGCATCCTTGTACAAGAGGCTGTGTTGAGGTTTCAATATACTGCAACAATAAGTGTTTGTCTTTATTCCCTAAAATAATATCCACACCTTCTATCTGGGCTATTTCTTCAGGTCTCAGTTGCGAAAAGCACCCTATTACAGCCACTTTGGCATTAGGATTACGATGTATGGACGATCGAATCGCTGTACGGCATTTTTTTTCAGCCAGCTGCGTAACAGTACATGTATTAATTACATACACATCTGCTTTTCCTTTAAAATCGACCAGACTATAACCGGCTTCTATAAACTGGCGGCTTATATCCGAAGATTCGGAAAAATTTAACTTACAACCATAGGTTTGAAATGCAACCGTTTTCATCAATCTTCCTTATTCTCTAAAATTTAAAATTCCATTTACCAAATCCAACCTACACCTATTTTTGCATCAGGAAACTTGGCTTATAATCACTATATAGATTCTAAAGCAAATTACGGAAAAAATCAGCATATACGAAAGCAAAGTATTGCGGTTGTTAACATTAAATTCAAAGCATGAATATAAATTGATATTTTATATAAGGATACCTTGTTATACGAGAAACCAAAGCTTTAAAGAGTTTTAAACTTGTAAAAGCTAAATAGATTAAACTATTTTGGATATGCAAATGATATAAAACACCGGATTTTACAAGATTGATAAAAACAAAAGGGCTGTCCGAAAATTTTTCCGGACAGCCCTTTTGACTAAATACAGTTTTTAAATTTTACTTGCTGATTATGATCCTTTGAATAGATACAGATTGATCTTTCATGATTACTTTTATCAAATAAACACCAGCATTATATGAGCTTACCTGAATATCTTGCTGAGATCCCGATACCCTGATATTATCAACTGCTTGTCCCATGGCATTATATATTTCTATATTTTGGATAGGTTTAGCACTTTGCACAGTTACTTTCGTTTTTGCCGGATTGGGGAAAATTTGTATCGGAGTTTCCTCTGATAAAGTTACATTTTCTATGGAAGTTTCTCCTGTCGATTTTATTTTAATATCATCAATTAAAACACCTTCTCCTCCTCCGATAATACCTTCAAAAGCTACCCAATAGGTATTAGTAGGATTGGGTAGGAAAATTTTAGCTTCTTCCCAATTTTCAGCAGGGCTAGTAAATTTTTTCAATAATTTCCATGTTCCTGAGCTTGTATTTTTATAATATACAAACAATGAGTCTTGATTTCCATCTTCAGTAACAGCTTGCGTATGCCAAAAATTAAGTAAGATATTAGAATCTGTAGTTGATAAATCTAACATAGGTGTAATTAATCTGGTAATAACACCTATGCCGCCAGTTGCGGGTTGATATTTCAAACTCATTTTATAATTACCGTCATGTGCTGTAGCCGGTACTGATTTTAATGCATCCACAACCGCCCATTCTGTTTCTCCTAATTCATGGCTTTGTGTCCAGCAATTAGGCATCATTCCACTTTCAAAACTTTCAATAAAAGGAATCTTTCTTGCCGATGAACAAGGATCTGACTCAATGGTAAAGTTAACCTTTGTTTTAGCAGATTCGCATCCGGTATTCCAGATTTTAGTTACACCATAGGTATAATTACCGGCTCCCGGTGCTGCATCTTTATAATTGGTTGTTTTAATCGGTGTAGGGGTAAGCAATACATCATTGCGATATACATTATAAGTCCAAGTGGGTGCACTTCCTTTAACGCCATAGATATCAAAAGGCATTCCCCATGCGTTTCCGGTTGCAGACTGATCATCAGTCCATGGTTTGGCTTGCCATTCACCTCCCGGATATTTAGTAAAGTAAATAGCATTTCCTGTGGGTACTTTTCCTGCACCTACTACAGGAGGTATATTTGCACGATAAGTGACATTAGCTTTAAATGTTACATCCACCCAATAAGTACCGGGAGCTAAGCTTTTATTAATATTGGCTTTTACTACAAATATCGGACGATTGTTATCTTGTGGTATCGATTGAGGTGTTCTGTAAATATTGGAAAAATAAGAATTATTCATCACATTTTCTGCTTCACCGCCCCAAATTACATGTCCTCCTGCATTAGGAGCATTGTCATAAATTTGTACATATACTTCAGATATAGTAGATGTAGTAGAAGTATTATAATGGAAAGCGTAAAAATTCATATAGCTGATAAATGATGTATCGGTTAAAGTAAAATCATCAGCCATAGAAGATTCGTAACCTTGTCCTAAATTCTTTTGAACAACAGCTCCTAAATTACCACTATAAGCCTTGCTGATATCTTTTCCTTGATAACCAGCGCCTAAATCCGTTATAATAGGTCCATTAGTAAATAATATGGTATCATCACCTGCTGCTGTAGTGCTTTTTTTATCCGGAGAAGAAGACCATGTTAAATTTACACTATTCCACAAAGGATTATGTAAGGTATAAGCCAAATTTCCAATACCTTCGCATGATGAAGTATCCCCTACTCTTACATCATCCAAAGTTATACCTCTCCCATTTCCATCACCTTCAAAAGCAATCCAATAAGTTGCTGTTGGGTTAGGCAGTACCAGAGATTCTTTTTTCCAATCTTCAACAGCTTTATCATACGTTACTAACTTCGTCCATGCACTATCGGCATTATTTTTGTAATATATCCGAAGATTATCATGGTTATTAGATCCTACAGTGCCAAAATCGGCTTGTGTATAAAAAAATGTCAAAATAGGCTGCTCTAAATTTGTAACATTGAGCATGGGAGATATTAGTTTTACATTTTCTGATGCTCCATCTAAGGTTAAAAATGCATTAAAATTACCACTATGAGCCGCTTCGGGTCTAGAATTTCCATAGCCTCCCTTACGGTAAGTCCATACCTTGTAATTAGCTCCACCATAAGTTTGAGACCAGCAAGGAGGAGTTACGCCGCCTTCAAAGCCTTCTACAAATGGGAAAGTACTTACACCTATTTCACAAGGGTTTTGAGGCATTTCTACTCTCAAACTTACTGTATCAGATTCTCCGTCTGTTTTACATACTGTTGTAATACCATAATTATGAACTCCTGTACTGGCAATATCTGCATAGGTTTTCTCTGTTAACACACTTGTATTTAACTTTACACCATCTCTATAAACATTATAACCCGCAATAGGATCTATTGTAGATAGAACTCCATTTACTTTAAAAGCTAAAGCCAACTGTGTATGGTTAGTAGGATCTGCCCATGCTCCATAATTTCCCGTGCCATTTCTTTGCATTGCATTGCCTACATACATTTCATTAGGTATTGTTACTGGAGTCAGATAAACACCCTTATCAGCATCTTCTCCTTCAAGTGTTACTTCCACCCAATAAGTTCCTGCAGGTAGAGTTGCATCTATTTTTGCACTGATTTTATATAACGGACGTGTTGTATCTGATAAATTTGAGTTGGGTACTTTATAGATACGTGCAAACGAAGTTTGGTTCAAACGATTGGTTGTAAAATCACCCCAAATAGGTGTGGCTGAAGCCGTAGGCTGCGTATTGAATATTTTTACATATACTCCGGTAAAAGGAGATTTTGTGGTATCGGTATAATTAATATAATTGGGTGCTTTATAAAAAGTCTGGATTCCATAAAAATCAATAGTAGTAATTTTAGTACTTACATCTAATACAAAATCATCTGCTAAAGATACAGTTGCAGCTGCATTAGTGCTCTTTTTTGCATTTCCGGCATAAGTACCGGCAGAGCCTATCTTTACGCTTACATCCAAGCCATGGTATCCTGCTCCCGGATTGGTAACAATGGGTCCATTAGTATAAACCATTGTTGTATCGGTATTTACTTCACTACTACTTACATTAGGTCTATCCCAATTCAGCTTTACATTGTACCACGAAGGTGAATGTAGTTGGGCTGTGGGATTAAGAGGCTTAGGACAAGTCCCCATCGTCGATTTTTTTTGTGCGTGCACATTATACGATACTGCTATAAAAGCCAGTAAAAGTATAAACAAATTTTTCTTCATATAATTTTAAGACTTTAGTTTATTTGGTTTTGATAATAATTTGATTTTAAATGGGTAAATGTTAGTAATTAATTTTGTGTTATTTATATTTATTAAATTGTTTAAAGTCGAATGTTTATAAAATTGTTGAATCGTTGAGGTGTTGAGTTGTTTATGGTTAAAGGTTTGTAAGGTTTATAAAGTATTCATTATTATCCTTGTACCTTGTTTACTTGTCAACTCGTATCTAGTTTGCTTGTATCTAAATCTTGTCATGCTTAATCTGTCACATATTTTACAACATAGACACATAGATTCACATAGGGCTACTCATATCTTATATCTTATATCTTATATCTTGTACCTTGTACCTTGTATCTCGTCTACTTGTTTACTAATTTACTTGTATCTAAAAAGTATCCATCGTTCATTAGACAATAAATACTATTTTGCAGCTGTCATCTCTATTTGCAGCTTTTGCTGTGGATTAGATATTTGGGCTATATTTAATTGTTGGTATATTTTTTCATTGCTGCCACCCATTACCCCCCAATAATCTGCTGTTTTTACCCACATTCGCAATGCAATATGTATGGAATTATCGGATAAACTACTTACCACTACTACAGGTAGATCGGGTTCTGTCAGTACTCGGCTATCAGCTTTTGCTATATTCAATAAAATGTCACGGGTTTGGTCCACCGATTCGCCATAAGCAATAGAAACGGTAATGTCTACCCGGCGGATATCGGATTTGGTATAGTTGATAATCGATTTAGTCGCCAATTCGCTATTGGGAATAATAATCTGCTTATTATCGGGCGTAGCTAAAAGTGTATGAAAAATTTGGATATGCTTCACACT
Source organism: Bacteroidales bacterium (assembly GCA_031548675.1). Classification (GTDB taxonomy): domain Bacteria; phylum Bacteroidota; class Bacteroidia; order Bacteroidales; family P3; genus JAVBQU01. Next base: position 12,302 of record JAVBQU010000126.1, on the reverse strand, counting down.
TCCCGAAAATCCGGAAGCTTCTATAAAATCACCTACTTTAAAGGGCTTTAAAATTAAAATAATTACACCTCCGGCAAAATTTTGTAATGTTCCTTGTAAAGCAATCCCTACAGCCAAGCCGGCTGCTCCCAAAATAGCAATGAATGAGGTCATTTCGATACCTATCATCGACATAACTGTGATAACCAGCAATACTTTAAGTGTAGCATCGCAAGCTGTAACCAAAAAGCCCCTCAAAGAAGGATCTATACTTCTTTTCTCCATTATCTTGTGGAGGGCTTTGCGCAATAATTTAATTAAACGTAACCCAACCCAAAGGATAACAATGGCAGCTAAAAGCTTTCCCCCTGAATTAACCATAAAATTCAGGATTTTATCCCATTGCTGCATCAAAAATTCATTATTTATATTCATTGATATATAAATTTAGATAGATATACATTATTATTTTGAGGGACTCTCACGTTCCGGCTACAAAGGAACAAAATTTTACACAAACACTATATTAAAATATACTTAAAGCCAAATGAGAGAAATTAGATTTTATTAGGATAGCAATATTGATTATAATAAAAATATCTACTTTTTAGCAATGAATATATAATTCTCATTCATTAAGACAATGAATCTATCATAAAAGTAAATTTACCATAAGTGGTAAATATATTCATTCAATATAAAAAATGTAAAAGCTCCGGAGGCATATCCCAATAATGCCCATATCGAAATCTTTTTCAAGTACCAGATAAAGTCTATTTTTTCCATGCCCATTACAGCAACTCCTGCTGCCGAGCCGATAATCAATAAACTTCCTCCGGTACCTGCGCAATAAGCCAAAAATTCCCAAAATACATCATCTGTAGGAAAATTATACATTCCCATAGCTCCTGCAACTAAAGGAACATTATCTACTACTGAAGAGAGTACGCCAATAATAAGATTTATGGTATAATGGCTCTCTCCTACCAACGAATTTAACCCTACAGCCAGAACATCTAAATGCCCCATGACTTGTAAGCCTGCAACGGCGAGCAATATACCCAAGAAAAATAAAACACTGGGCATATCTATTTTGGTAAGCATTTGATTAATAGTTAGTTTTTTATGATGAACAGGATGATTTTTATGGATTATTTCTGTTGCAACCCATAAAATACCCACTCCAAATAATATACCCAGATAAGGGGGAAGCCCTGTAAGGGTTTTAAATACAGGAACAAACAGTAATGATCCTACTCCCAATCCAAATATTAAATTACGATAAAAGCCTGATAATTGTGTTTCTTCTCCAGTAACTGTTTGTGGTCTGGAAACATTTCCTTTCATAAATAAAGAAATGCAGCATAAAGGAACTATCATAGATACCAAGCTTGGCAAAAACGTTTTGACAATAATGTTCAGTGTGGTTACTTTTCCTGCTATCCATAACATGATAGTCGTAACATCTCCTATGGGCGACCATGCTCCGCCTGCATTGGCTGCTAAAACCACCATACCGGCAAAAAACCAACGTTCATGCTTATTGGCTATAAGTTTCCGCAACAAAGCACACATTACAATAGCTGTGGTAAGATTATCTAATAAAGCTGATAAGAAGAATGTGATAAAACTCAATATCCATAGCAATTTCACTTTATTGGTAGTGTGGATTTTATCCGTAATAATACGAAATCCTTCGTGACTATCAATTAATTCGACTATAGTCATTGCTCCTAAAAGAAAGAAGATAATTTCAGATATATCTCCTAAATGTTCTACGAGTTGATGGTGTTCATACCGGGCGGGAAAAATTCCTTCGCCGGCAACAGCATAAATTACCCACATTACAACGGCTAACAATAAAGCGGATGCGGTCTTATTGACTTTAAGCGGATGTTCTAAAGCTATTGCCAGGTAGCCTATGATAAAAAGAATAATGGCAAGGTAAAACATTTTTTGTAATTATAAAGTTATGAAATATGAAGTTTTAGATACGAGTAAACAAGTTGACGAGATGTCCTTCATTGCGAGAAGGAACAACGAAGCAACCATAGCCCTGCAAGGGCAAGCTCGACAAAGCCAATCTGTTTTTAGGTACAAGAAACTTTATAACCGAGCTTGCGAATTCAACAAAGTTAAATATTCAACCTTAACCTATAAAAACTCAGTATAGCAAAAAAATTACCATTTACAAATCAAAAACTTCATGTATTTAATATCGTAAAAACGATTATACAAATGATGAATCATTTTACATTTCGTATCTAATTTACTAAATTCAAGTCTATTTCTTCTTTTGCTGTTTTTGGCGTTCTGCCATCAATTGACGGTTACGTTGTTCTAAACGTTCCATCCAACCTGCTTTTTTAGGTTTGTCTGCTACTTTCTTTTTATTTTCCTGAATCCGTGCATGAATTTTATTTTCATCTATCAACTGCTTCATAATAATCTGCTGTCCGAAAGTTATCATGGTTGACAAGAAATAATAGAAGTTCAATGCTGATGAAAAGCTATTGAACATAAAGAAGAAAATAAACGGCATGATATACATCATCGTTTTCATACCGGGCATCGTATTGGTAGATCCCATCATAGAACTACTGTTATACTTGGTATATAGGAAACTGGCAATGGTCATCAAAACCGCAAAAATACTCAAGTGGTCGCCTAATACCGGAATATGAAACGGGAATGTAATTAAATCATCATAAGTAGATAAATCGTTAGCCCAAAGGAAACTTTCCTGCCTCAATTCGATACTGGCAGGGAAAAAGCGGAACATCGCAATCAAAATGGGTAATTGCAGCAACTGGGGCAGACAGCCCGCCATCGGGTTTACTCCCGCCTTTTTATACAAAGCCATAGTAGCCCGCTGCTTATCCATTGCCTGATCGGGTTTGGAGTATTTTGCGGCAATTTCATCAACTTCGGGTTTTAATACTTTCATACGGACTGTAGAAAGTATGGATTTATAAGCAATAGGCGACAATACTATTTTAAGTATAAGCGTCATTACAATAATTATCAATCCATAATTCCAATTAAACTGCTCAAAAACATTAAAAATAGGTATTACTGCAATTCTATTAATCCATTGCAGCAAGAAAAATCCCCATCCTAAGGGAATTTGGCGTTCTAAATCCAAATTGTAGTTTTTAAGTATTTTATATTTATTAGGTCCAAAATAATAATTCATTACATAGGTATTATCTTGGTCGGGGGTGTAAGGCAAACCTATGGCTACAGACATATCCTTTATTTCATTCGCAGGCGATTTATCATCTTTATGAATGCTTTTCAAATCTGCATTATCAAATTTATCAGCAGCTATCAATGTCATAGAAAAAAACTGCTGCTGGAACGAAATCCATTTCAGAGGTGTTTTAATGGAGTTTTCATCATCCTTGGTTTGCTTCAAATAATCTACATCATCATTCACAGGTTTAAAGAAAATAGTAGAGTTTTGTCTTTCGTAAGCAAAATTCTTTTCTTGGCGTAATAATTTGGCATCCCAGTTCATATCGACAAAACGGGCATTGGAAGCAATTACATCCGACATTCCATGCAGTTTGATCGTAAAACCCATCATATGTTCATTTTTACGAAGCGTATATAGAAATTCTACATATTTATCAGGATTCAGCACTGCACTATCGGCATCTGCAAACAACCTCATAGCAAACTGCAACGAATCTTGTTTATCTATACGGATTGGTTCATTTCCGGTAAATGGTTTATTGTTCAAAAATGCCTGAAAATAAAGGTCTTTGGTTTGTATGGTACGATTCATTGCCGAAAAAGTCAAGCCAAAGTCAGAAGTTTCTTCATTACACAATATCAAAGGTTTTCCTTCAAAGGTTTGAAAATTTTTCAACTCTACCGAAGCAATACGTCCGCCTTTTGAGGAAATCATTACTTTATAGAAATCATTCTCTAAAGTATAAATCTTATTTTCGCCTTCGCCTGTATGGGCAAATGAACCCAATTTATTTTGCAGTTCCTCGTGCTTTTTACGGGCTAAAGCAGCTGTATCTTTCTGGGTTAATGAATCATTATTGTGAATATTTTGTAATTGTGCTTTGGCAATAGAATCAAAAATTTTGTTTTGGGCTGTCTGCACCGAATCCCTCACATGCTCCATCCTTGCTTTTTCTTCTTTCGATGGTGATTTCCAAATATTAAAGCCTACAAAGATGGCAAATATTAGTACGATTCCGATAATTGTTTTCTTATCCATTCTGTTATTTCTGCTGTTTTAGATGTTGTATGTATTTTCAAAAAAAGAAGACCTGACGCACTTAGTGCATCCAGATCTTCAATAGTTTTATTGATTATTTTTTAATAGAATTACTTTACGATTTTCTGAGAAATTATTTTCCATCTGTACTATTAAACTATTTCATGTGTTTTTTAGCTGCATCCACAAAACCTACAAATAAAGGATGTGGATTGGCTACCGTGCTTTTATATTCCGGATGATATTGTACCGCTACAAACCAAGGATGACTTGGTATTTCAACGGCTTCTACCAAATGATCTTTTGTATTGATTCCCACTGCAATCATCCCTGCTTTTTCGTATTCTTCGAGATATGCGTTGTTAAATTCATAGCGATGGCGATGGCGCTCAGATATCTGGGTATTTTGATAGGCTTCATATAAATGCGAACCTTGTTTTACCTCACAAGGATAGGCACCTAAACGCATGGTTCCTCCTTTTAATGAAACAGATTTTTGCTCTGCCATCAAATCAATAACCGGATGAGGCGTATCGGGATTCATTTCAATAGAATGTGCATCTTTGTATCCCAACACATTACGGGCATATTCGACCACTGCACATTGCATTCCTAAACAAATTCCTAAAAATGGGATTTTATTTTCACGGGCATAGGTAATGGCTAAGATTTTTCCGGCTATACCTCGCTCTCCAAAACCGGGAGCCACTAAAATTCCATGTAAACCTGCAAATTTTTCTGCCAGATTATTTTCGTTTACGCTTTCGGAATGAATCATTTGTATTTTTACTTTGCAACTTAAAGCGGCTCCGGCATGTACAAACGATTCGAGTATGGATTTATAGGCATCTTTTAGTTCTACATATTTACCAACTAAGCCAATAGAAACTTCTGAATCGGGATTTTTTAAACGGTGTACAAAATTTTTCCATGTCGATAAATCACAATTATTTTCTATCGGCATGTGTAGTTTTTTAAGCACTTGAACATCCAATTGTTCATCCTGCATTAAAAGGGGAACTTCGTAAATAGTGGGTGCATCGATAGATTCGATAACACAATCACGATTTACATTGCAAAACAAAGCTACTTTATCGCGTATGCTGTTAGTAAGGCTTTTTTCGGTACGGCAAACAATAATATCTGGCTGAACTCCTTGTTCCAACATCGTTTTTACGGAATGCTGGGTAGGCTTGGTTTTCAATTCGCCGGCGGCTGCCAAAAACGGAATATAGGTAAGATGTACTACTACGGAATCGGATGGATTCTCCCAACGCATCTGACGAACTGCTTCTACATAAGGTAGCGATTCTATATCGCCTACAGTACCACCTATTTCTGTTATAACAAAATCATAATTCCCTTTTTCGCCCAGAATTTTCATGCAGGTTTTAATTTCATCAGTGATATGCGGAATTTCCTGTACGGTTTCTCCTAAATAATCTCCCCTGCGTTCTTTTTCTATTACTGATTGATAAATACGTCCGGTGGTAACATTATTACCCTGCGAAGTGAAAACATTGGTAAATCGCTCGTAATGACCTAAATCCAAATCAGTTTCGGCACCATCTTCGGTTACATAACATTCGCCATGTTCATAGGGATTGAGTGTTCCGGGATCAATATTAATATAAGGATCGAACTTTTGAATAGTTACTGTGTACCCTCTACAAAGCAGCAAGCGTGCTAAAGATGCTGAGATAATGCCTTTACCTAATGAAGACGTAACGCCTCCTGTAACGAAAATGTATTTGGTTTGCTTCATAATAACGTATGCTATAACTGCCTTTGTATGTTTTTTTGAGACGCCCTTTGGTTGTTTCTGTATCTTGGTTCTACATATTTTAGCACAAAATAAAAGCCTGTTTGCAGAAATAAAATCCCCAACAAACTACAAATTAGAGCATTAAAATACATGCAGAAATTCAAGAAATAAACATCAAAGTTAGGAAAATTCTAATGAGATGCAAAATTCTTGGAAAGTTATTAGCTAACGAGTGAATAAGATACAGGATACAAGCTTATAGCAGGGTAATAATGTTTATGAAAAATTTGATTCCTATATTTCTATAGTGTAAGCCATTCCTATTCCAATGCAAAAAGCACTCATCGGAAAATCTTTCAATCCTGTAATAGTTTTATTATCATTAACTTTCCAATCGCCTGAGCTTTTTCCATTATTGTAACCAAGCCGATATTTTACATAAGCAGATATTGCCACCTTTGGAGCTATAAAACAATTGCAATAAGTTCCTATAGAAAAGAAATAATTCATCTGTTTTAGATTTGTACTTCCATCATTATTCAGAAACAATGCGGATGCCGAAATATTTGTCGTACTTAATGGGTAATAGTTAAGCTGTGTAGTTGCAAAACTCCATCCTATTACAGGTAAAAGCCTCAAAATTTCCCGATTGATTACAGGATACATGTATTCCCATCCACCCCAAATAGTTTGAATTCCTAAAAAATATTCATTTTGTTTTCTATTACTCCATTCCTCGCCTATTACTGCCCCAAATACGCCACACTTTGGATCATCTACAATAAAAATATTTGCTGAAACTGATCCATAACTTGCACGCGGACTAACCACGCAATTATTACTATTCAAAGATTGAGCAAAAGAAGCATTACTCCCAAACGAGCTGCCAAAGTAAATAGCTATATTTGAATTTATTATAGTATCTTGAGAGAAGCTATGTAATGCTATAAATGTGGATAGTATTAGTAGTAGATATTTTTTCATAGTTTGCAAAGCTGGTTATTAAAAGCTAATCTATGCGTTTTCTTTCTCCTCTTCCGCACTCCCTTTGCCGGATGTTATTTCATTTATATCAATAATACCTCCTGAAACGGCAAATTTTAAGGCTTCTGCTGCCGAAATACTTAAAGGTGTGATTTGTGTACAGGGGACTATCGCTACAGTTCCCATAAATGAAAAAGAATAAGGAAAATACACTGCCACTTTTTGGGTATCGGGTATCCCCAGTTTGCTTAAATCTTTTTGGGTTACAAAACCAATCATCTGTAATTCGCTATTTTCGTAGAGCTTAACCAAAACAGGGTTGTGAAACTTCTTTTCTTTACCCATAAAGGCAGAAAAAAAGTCTTTTAAAGCTGAATAGAATGTTTTGAGAAGTGGTATTTTTTCGAGCAGCAAATGGAAAAGTATGCGGAAAGGACGTGCAATAACGGTGCTGCCTAACATGCCCGCTAATATGATTAATACCAAGAAAATCAACAAACCTAAGCCGGGTATCTGAATACCAAACAGCCAATTGACAGATTTATTGGTTGCTTCTACAATGAATGTAAAAAAGGCGATTAATATATACAGCAGTACTCCTGCGGGTGCGATGTAAAGCAATCCCTGCAAAAAATAATTGAGCAGCTTTTTGGCTTGTATTTTAATTTTACTCATATCAATTTTAATTTTTATGATGCAGCTATCGATTGAAGCAATTCATTAATAATCTGCTGATGGTCAAACGCTAAAACAGGTAGGTTTTCTACCGGAAACCATTGCAGCGCTTTTGCATCGTCTCCGGCTTTGGGTTTATATGCTTGGGCATCTATCTCTGCATAGAAAACAACACTTACAGTTCTTCCTCGGGGGTCTCGGTCTACTTTGCTATAGGTTTTAAATTGTATTAAGCTGACATTCTGTATACCGGTTTCTTCGCAAAGCTCTCTATGGGCACAGTCTTCTATTGTTTCATCCATATCCATAAAGCCTCCGGGCAATGCCCAGCTGTTTGCAAAGGGAGGATTTAAGCGTTGAATTAAAAGAATCTGCTTTTCTCCCATTTCATCATAGGAAAACAAGGCACAATCGGCTGTTAAGGCAGGGCGGGGATATTCATATGTAAACATGTTTTTAGGTTGATTTTATTTTTCGGGCTAAACGGGCGGTTAAAGCCGGCATAAAGCGTTTGATGTAAACCATAAGTAATTCTTTGCCTCCTACTAATACTTCTCTTTTATTATGATATACCGCTTTTACAATCCGGCGGGCGGCTTTGCCGGCAGAGATACCCGATGCCTGACCTTCATCTAATTGCCCATGAGCAATGCCTTTACCGTCTATAGCCGACAGAGAAATATTGGTATAAACCCGTCCCGGACAAACCATAGTAACTCTAATATTCTTTGTATAATTTTCTGCCTGCAGGGTTTCGAAGAAACCATAAAGGGCATGTTTTGATGCACTATAGGAGGAACGGAGCGGAAAGCCAAAACGTCCAGCTATGCTGGTAACCACCACAAACTGCCCTCCACCGTTAGCAATCATCGAAGGCAGTAAATATTTTGATAATAAAGCAGGTGCGAAATAATTCAATTCCATAATCCGGCGTGCTACAGCTTCTTCTGTTTCTAAAACACTTCCTCTTTGACTGACTCCTGCATTATTGATTAAAATATCAATCCGTCCGTATATAGCTAAGGCTTGTTGCGACAAATCTGCCAATCGGGTTGTTTGTTCTAAATTAAAGGGCAGAATATTGCATTTTCCTCCTGATTGCAGGCATTTCTGCTGTACCGTTTCCAGCTTTTCAGCACTTCGCGCTGTAAGAATCAGCCATGCTCCGGCTTGGGCAAATTGGTAGGCACAGGCTTCGCCTATGCCTGAAGAGGCTCCGGTAATCCAGATTACTTTATTGAAGAATTTCTGCTTTTTCATTATTTGCCGTCATATATTCGTTGTAAAATATATTCATCTACCCACTGCCTGTTTTGAAACAACCATTCTTTTTTACATCCGGCTATGCTGAATCCGCATTTTTTGAATAAATGCAGGCTTGCTTCGTTATCGGCTGCTACATGGGCATAAAGCTGATGAAGCTGCAAGGTATGGAAAGCATAATCGATAACTACCTCCAAGGCTGCGGAAGCATATCCTTTTGATTGTACTTTTTCATCTATTAAAATACCGATGCCGGCTCTGCGATGCAGAGGTTCGTAGTCAAATAGGTCAAGCATTCCTACAGCTTGTTTTGGATTTACGGATTCTATCATCAAACGTACTTGTTTGGCAGCAAAAATATCTTGATTCTGTGATGCGATAATATATTGTTCGATAATATAACGAGAGAAAGGAACTAAGGTATTGCTAACTGTCCATATCTTAGGGCTATTTTCCCATTTCCATATCAAATCGAGATCTTGGGGTTCGATAGCCCGCAAACGGACTACTGAATTACTATTGGGTATTATATCATTCATGTACTATCCTATTTTACAATGTAATTTCTGTTTGAAATACATAATCGGCATTTCCTTCTAAGTATATATTGCGATAACCGGTTTTATCTACCTCAAATTCGACCTGCAAGTTTCCTCCTTTTGTAATAATAGCGACTTTCCGGATATCTTTTATTTTTGAGTATGCTAATGCGGATGCTGTTACGCCTGTACCGCACGAAAAAGTTTCGTCTTCAACGCCCCGTTCATAGGTTCTGACAAATAATACACCGGGCTGCATAATCTGTACAAAATTTACATTAAGTCCATGGGGTTTAAATGTCTCGCTATAGCGTATTTCTTTTCCTGCATGATAAACATCTATTGATTGTACGTCTTCTACAATGCATACATAATGCGGTGAACCTGTATTGAGGATAAATGCTTCTTCTGTTTGCTCAATGGTATCAACATCGTTCATTTTCAGGCGTACTAAAGTAGTATTGCCGGTTTGTGATATTATTTCTGCAAAATGCTCGCCATCGCATGCGGTAAAATGTAAATTCCGGCTTGCAATTCCCTGCCTATGTGCAAATGCTGAAAGACAGCGTCCTCCATTGCCGCACATGCTGCTTTCTTTGCCATCGGAATTATAATATACCATACGGAAGTCGTAACCCTCTGCTTGTTCGAGCATCATTAAGCCATCGGCTCCTATGCCGAAGCGACGGTGGCAGAGCCAAGCTACTTGTTCTTCGGACAGGGTAATATTTGTTTTTCTATTATCTATAATAATAAAATCGTTGCCTGTGCCTTGATATTTATGTAGTAAAACCTGCATTGTAATTGAAATTAATTTAACCTCTATGAGAAAAGATAATTAAAGCGTCATTGCGAGGAGAAACGACGAAGCAATCCTTTAGTAATAAAACAGATTGCTTCCTGCTTCGTACCTCGCAGTCGCAATGACGTTGTTAAAAATAGCATTTTTCAAAGAAGTTTATTATTTAAAAATATCGCCAAAGGTAAATACTCCTTTTTTACCGCATATATATTCTGCTGCTAAAACGGCTCCTAATGCAAAGCCGGAACGGTTATAGGCATGGTGCTTTATCTGGATATAATCAACTGCGGATTGATATGTAACGCTATGTGTGCCTACTATATCGCCTTCTCTAACTGCATGAATGGGTATCGTTTGCTGATTATTTTCTGTTTCCGACCACTGGTTTTTACGGTCTAGCTTTGTAATTATATCATTTGCCAATGTGATGGCTGTTCCGCTCGGACTATCGAGCTTGTGAATATGATGAGCTTCTTCCATACTAACATCGTAATCGGGAAAACGATTCATAAGATCTGCCAGTTTCTTATTTATTTCAAAAAAAATATTGACTCCTACACTAAAATTGGAAGCTGTAAGCATACATTGTTTTGCCGACATGCAATATGCTTCTATACTTGCTTTTTTATCGTGCCATCCGGTAGTGCCTACAACTATGGGAACATTAGCTTTGAAGCATTGGTAAATATTGCTTTCTACTGCATTGGGATTGGAAAATTCGATAGCAACATCGCATTGGGTAAGTTTATCGATGCCGGTTAGCCAATCTGTTTCATTATCTACAACCAACTCTATTGTATGGTTTTTAGAAACAGCTATTTTTTCTATTTCATGCCCCATTTTACCGTATCCCAGAATTGCAATCTTCATAAATTGTATTGTTTTATAAATGATATGCAAAAATACAGGAAAAAAAATACTATGCCTAAAAAAGCTTCTGCTTCTATATTAAATTATTAATTATATTGTAATTACACAGATGAAAGATAGAATTACGGGCTTGCCTATGCAGAAGTTTTTATTTAATTTTGCACGTTTAAAATATACTATCCCTCAAAATATCTATGAGGTAAAAGTTCTAAAGTAAATGATTTTCATAGATATTCTATCTGCACCTAAAAAATAAACAAATGAAAAAAGAAATCTTATTGTTAATCTTATGCTTATTTTCCGGCTTTGCTTTTTCGCAAACTATGGAAGATACAACATTGGTAACTGCTGTTCCGGCAATTGCAGATACTGATACCATCTATTCTTCGCCTGAGGTACAGGCTCAGTTTCAGGGAGGAAATGAAGTTTTGATTAAATTCTTAGCTAAATATTTAAGATACCCGAAAGAAAGCCGTGATAAAAATATAAATGGTACTGTTATGGTAAAATTTATAGTGGAAAAAGACGGCAGTTTGTCCGACCCGCAAATCCTTAACTCTTTGGATGAACGGATTGATGATGAAGTGCTTTCTCTTATTAATAGTATGCCGGCTTGGATACCTGCTACCAGCGAAAACCTTCCGGTAAGGTCTTACTATTCGCTTCCTATTCGTTTTGAATTGAAAAAGAAAACTAAAATCTAAATATCAAATAATAATATGATTACAAAATTAGACCAGATGCTCGAATTAGTAAGGAGCAAAAGCAAAAAACGCTTATCGGTGGCTTTTGCCAACGATGCCCACACCTTAGAAGCCGTAAATGCAGCCGTTGAAAGGGGTATTGTGGAAGCTACCTTGGTAGGTGATACTGAAACTATTAAAAAGGTATGTGCGGAACATCATATTGATGTAAATAAATTTCAAATTATTCAGGAGAACAACGAACAGAAAGCTGCCGACAAAGCTGTTGAACTGATTAATGAGGGTAAGGCTGATATTTTGATGAAGGGCTTGGTAAGTACTGATAAATACATGCGGGCTATCTTGAATAAGGAGAAAGGTTTAATGCCCGGTCCTAAAGCTACATTGACCCATATTACAGTTGCTGAGAATCCGGCATTTCATAAATTATTGGTTGTAGGCGATGTTGCCATTATACCAAATCCGGACTTGAACCAAAAGATAT